>NZ_JBFAZJ010000038.1:0-72347 GCF_040681715.1 Streptomyces sp. NPDC051582 | reverse complement strand
CATCCCCCCCGGGGTGGGCCGCGCGCCGGGCCGGCCCCGGGTGGCGCTGGAGCGGGTGGGGGGGGTGGGGCTGGCCGCGCGCCCCCCCCCCCCCGGACCCCACGCCTGCCGTCAGAGCCGGACGACGATCAGGGCCGTGTCGTCGGTGGCGCCGCCGACGGGGAGCAGGTCGACCAGCAGGGCGTCCGCGATCCGCTCGGGATCGGCCCCACGGTGGCGGACGAGGGCGGCGGCCAGCCGTTGGAGGCTGGCGTCGATGTCCTCGCGCCGGCGCTCCACCAGGCCGTCCGTATACAGCACCAGCGTGTCGCCCTGGACGAAACCGGTCGTGGCCTGCGGTCTCGGGAGGTGCTCCGGGCGGGCCCCCAGCGGCGGATCGGTGGCCTGATCGAGGAAGTCCACCGTGCCGTCGCGGCGTACGAGCGCGGGCGGCAGGTGGCCGGCGCTGCTGTAGGTGATCGTACGGCTGTCCCAGTCGATGCACGTCTCGACGACCGTGGTGTTCTCCGCACCCTCGACGGAACGCGCATAGAGGCCGAGCACCTCCAGGGCCTCGGCCGGGCCCTCGGCGACGCGCGAGGTCGCGCTCAGGGCGCTGCGCAGCTGGCCCATCACGCCCGCGGCGGCGAGCCCGTGGCCCACCACGTCGCCGACGGCCACGGCGATGCGGTCGCCGGACAGGTCGACGAGGTCGTACCAGTCGCCGCACACGTTCAGGGAGCCGGCGGCGGGGCGGTAGCGCACCGCGATCCTGGTGTCCCCGGTCGGCCGGGTGACGGGGAGCATCGCGTTCTGCAGGGCGAGCGCGACCTCGCGCTCGCGGGCGTGGGCTTCGCGCAGGCGCTCGTTGAGTTCCTGGAGTTCGCGGGCCCGGGTGTAGAGCTCCGCCTCCAGGACCTGGGCCCGGCCGCCGGTCCGCCGGCTGCGGGCCCGGATCAGTTCGGTGACCTCCTCCACCCGGTGCACCAGGAGCACGACCCGTCCTTCGGAGTCGAAGACCGGCGCGTTCACCGGGCTCCAGTACCGTTCCTCCCACTCGCCGGGCCGCTCTGCGGACTCCACGTCGTAGCGCTGCAGGGCCATGGCGTCCCGCTCGCCGCTTTCCACGACGCGTCGCAGCGACGCCGCCAGGTTCCGTATCCCGTTCGCGCCGGGGTCGTTCGGGTTGTCGGGGAAGACGTCGAACAGGTACCGGCCGATCAGCTGCTCCCGCGTGCGGCCCGAGGAGTGGAGGAACTCCTCGTTCGCGTCCAGGTACACCAGGTCCGGGGTCAGGAGGGCCACCATCCCGGGCAGCAGCCGGAACACCGTCGCGTAGTCGATCACCACATCCGGCATGTACCACCCACCTCTCTGCCCAGTATGTCGTAGAACCTCACCATATAAACCCGCATCGGCCCCTGCGGATCTCGCCGCGACGGCGTTCACGGCAAGGGATCCCTTCCGCTTCGGGGCGGCGCGCCGTCGGCATGCCGTGCCGTCCGGGACGCCGGGCTCGACTTACCGTCGGCGGTATGGACGGTGATCACGGACGATGGCGCCAGTGCCTGCTCGGCGGGGCGGTGTTCGCCGTGTGCATGGCCGGCACCACCCTGCCCACCCCGCTCTACGGCCTCTACCAGGAGAAGTTCGGCTTCTCCGAGCTCCAGGTCACGGTCGTGTACGCCGTCTACGCGTTCGCCGTCATGGGGGTCCTGCTGCTGGCGGGCAACGCCTCGGACGTCGTGGGCAGGCGGCCCGTGCTCCTGACGGGCCTCGGGCTCGCTGCGGCGAGCGCCGGCTGCTTCCTGTGCGCCACCGGGCTGGGTTGGCTGTACGCGGGCAGGCTGCTGTCGGGCCTGTCCGCCGGCCTGTTCACCGGGGCCGCCACGGCCTACGTCATCGAGCTCGCGCCGAAGGACGGCTCCTCCCGCGCGACGTTCGTGGCGACGGCCGCCAACATGGGCGGGCTGGGCTGCGGCCCCCTGCTCGCCGGCGTCCTCTCCCAGTACGCTCCCTGGCCGTTGTACCTGCCGTTCGCCGTGCACCTCGCCCTCGTGGCCGTCTCGGCCGCCGTCCTGCTGCGACTGCCCGAGACGGTACGGGAGCGGCAGTCGCTCGCGGCGGTACGGCCGCAGCGGCCCGCGCTGCCCGCCTCCGTGCGGAAGGTGTTCGTGCCCGCCGCGGCCGCCTCGTTCGTCGGGTTCGCGCTGTTCGGAGTGTTCACGTCCGTCAGTCCGGCGTTCCTCGTCGAATCCCTGGGCGTGCACAACCGGGCCGTCAGCGGGCTGGTCGTCGCACTCGCCTTCTTCGCGTCGACAGCCGGACAACTGGCCGTCGGCCGGATCGGGGTCGGCCGCTCCCTGCCGCTGGGCTGCGCCACCCTGCTCGCCGGACTGGCCCTGCTCGCGGGAGCCCTGTACTGGGACTTGCTGGCCCTGGTGGTCCTCAGCGCGCTCGTCGGCGGCAGCGGGCAGGGTCTGACCTTCCGCGGGGCGCTCTCCGCGGTGGCCGCGGCGTCCCCGCCGGGCCGGCGCGCGGCGGTCATCTCGATGCTGTTCGTGGTGGCGTACGCGGGCATCTCGGTACCGGTGATCGGAGTGGGCGTACTGACGGGCCCCCTCGGCCTGGAAGGGGCCGGACTCGTCTTCCTGGCCTGTATGACCGCGCTGGTGTCGGCCGCGGCCCTCTACCTGCTCCGTCACCCCGTGCGCGAGGGGTAGCCATCGCCGCGGTGCCCGTCGCACCCGGGCCCGACCGGCCGCCACGGTTCCCCGATCGGGCGATGTGCCGGGCCGGGGCGACTCGAATCCGGCCGTGCGGCGTTACACGATCTGGAGCTTGATCAAAGCCTCGGCAGCCGCCGCGGCGCGACGCGGCCCGTGACCGGATGCCGGGCACGGGCGAGGGAGCATGATGTCAGACCTCATCCAGATGTCCACCGGTCGCGAGAGGCTGGCCGCGCGCTGCCGCACCGTGTGCGAGGCGCGCGTGTTCGCGTTGGGGGTCATGTCGGTGATCCTGCTCAACGCCGTGCTGCTGGGCGTCGAGACGTACAGCGGACTGTCCGTGGAGTACGGCGTCCTCCTCCACTCCGCCGAACGGTTCTGCGTCGTGGCGTTCACCCTGGAGATGCTGATCCGCCTCGGCGCGCACGCCGACCGGCCGAAAGCTTTCTTCCGCGATCCGTGGAACGTGTTCGACCTGCTGGTGGTCTCCTCGGCCTTCGTGCCGTTCCTGCGGGAGAACACGACGTTGCTGCGGCTGCTGCGCCTGGCGCGGGTGCTGCGCACCGCGAAGTTCATGCCGCAGCTGCGGATCCTGCTCGTCGCCGTCGGCCGCAGCCTCCCCGGAACGGTCAGCTTCCTGTTCGTGGGCGCCCTGATCCTCTACGTGTACGCGATGATCGGCTGGATCTGCTTCGCCGGTCATGACCCGGCGCACTACGGTTCCCTCGGCCGGGCCGGCCTGACCCTCTTCCTGCTGATGACGCTGGAGGGCCTGGGCGATGCCGTCCACGCCGGACTGGCGGTCTCCCCGTTCAGCATCGTCTATTACGCCTCCTACGTGCTCCTCGCCTCCTTCGTCCTGGTCAACGTGCTGATCGGCGTCGTCCTCAACGCCCTGGAAGAGGCGCGCGAGATGGAAGAGGACGCGAAGCGGGCCGAGGAGGCCGCCGCCCGGCGGCCCGCGGGGCACGCGGACGCGGTGCGGGCGGCGCAGGAAGGGGCGGACGAACTCCGCTTGCGGATCGCGGCGGTTCGCAGCGCCCTCGACGACATGGAGGCGCGGCTCGAACCCTCGTTCGCGGCGGCGCCGCACCCGACCGGATCGCCCTCCCTGGCCGGGGCCTCGGCGGGCGCACGGTAGGCGTACGCCGGAAGGCGGGCACCGCCGGCCCGGCGCCGGCCGTCAGGGTGCGACGACCCGGAGGCGGGAGACGTCCGGGTCGAGAGCCCCGCGTACGTGGCCGCCGGGGGCGGCCGCCGTACGGCGGAGGAACCCGACGGCCTCGGAGGTGATGACCTCGCCGGGCAGTACGTTGGGGATTCCCGGCGGGTACGCGGCCAGAGTGTCGGCGGACACCATGCCGACGGCCTCCTCGGCGGGAACCACCCGCGCCGGGCTGAGGAAGGCCTCGCGGGCCGTCAGCCGTGCGGCCCCCGGGCGCGGCAGACGCAGCGGCGCGCGCCCGGGTACGCCCGGGCCTGACCCCGGGCCTGACCCCGGGCCTGACCCCGGGCCTGACCCCGGGCCTGACCCCGGGCTTGGGCCAGCGCCCGGGCCTGACCCGCCCAGCGGGGCGGGCAGGCAGTGCAGGGCCTCGACGAACCGGTCGGCGTCCGGCGAGGACCCGGCGCCCACCACCGCGACGATCGCGGCGTCCGTGGCGACTTCGACCATGACCTGGTGGTCCCGGAAGAGCAGCCGCCGCGCCTCGTGCCCGGTGATCCCGCCGGCGCGGGTGTCGAGGGCGATGCGCAGCGGGTCGGCGGCCGTGATGTCGGGAAACCGGTGGAAGCCGTCGCTGACCACCCCGAAGCGGCCCAGCGCCCGTACCACCCCCCGCATCTTGTCCGCGGCCTCGACCGAACCGGCGATGCGGTCGGCGCCCGTGACCAGGGCCCGGCGGGCGAGGTCCAGGGAGGCGGTCAGAAGGGCGCTCGCGCTCGTCGACTGCACCAGCCGGAAGGCCCGGTCCACGAGGGGTTCGAGCCGGTCCGCGAAGGGGCCCTCGGCGAGGTGCAGCATGGCCGACTGGGTCAGGCTGCCGGCCAGCTTGTGGGTACTGGAGGTGACGAGGTCCGCGCCGAGGGCCAGCGCCCCCTCGGGCAGCGCGGGGTGGAAGCCGAAGTGCGACCCCCAGGCCTCGTCGACGATCAGGGGTACCCCGGCGGCGTGCGCGGCGTCCGCGAGGGCCCGTACGTCCGCCACGGCACCGAAGTAGCTCGGCGAGACCACGTATACGGCCGCGGCGTCGGGGGTCCGCTCCAGGGCGCCGCGTACCTCCTCGGCCCTCACCCCGTGGGCGATGCCCTGGGCGGGGTCGACGGAGGGGTGCACGAAGACGGCGTGCAGGCCGGAGAGCACCAGCCCGTCGACGACGCTCGAATGCACACTGCGCTGCACGACCAGCGTGCGGCCCAGGGCGGGGGTGACCATCGAGGCGATCTGGTTGCCCTGGGAGGCGCCGTTGGTCAGGAACCAGGTGCGCCGGGCTCCCCAGGCGCGGGCGGCCAGTTCCCGCGCCTCGTCCAGCGGGGTGTGCGCGCCGAGGTCGAGGCCGTCCAGCAGCGGCGGGAAGTCCAGCGCCGGGACCCGGGCGCCGAAGGCGGCGGCGAGTTCCGAGCCGGGGGCGGCCGCGTGACCGGGGACGTTCAGCCGCAGCCAGTCCCGTCCCGCGTGGGCGAGGAGGGCGTCGGCGTACGGGGCACGCAGCTGATCCGTGGATGGTGGCGGATGGCCCGGGGGAGGGGTGGTTCGCGTGTTCACACCGGGAGCGTGCCAGCGTCGGAGCCATAGAGGAATACTGGACTTTTATGGGAGGCTCCATAGGCTGTCTATATGCTTGAGATGCGGCACCTCCAGGTGCTCCGGTCCATCGCCCAGGAGGGCTCCCTCGCCGGAGCCGCGCGGGCGCTGCACTACACGCAACCGACGATCACCCACCATCTGGCCTCCCTGGAGGCCCACTTCGACGCCCGCCTCGTGCAGCGCGGACCGCGCGGAGCGACGCTCACCGAGCTCGGCGAAGCCCTGCTGCCGCATGCCGAGGCCGTCCTCGAACGGCTCCGTCACGCGGAGCTGGAAGTGCGCGGGCTCGCGGAGCGGGGCATGCGCACCCTCCACATCGGCACCTTCCCGACCGCCGGCGCCCTCCTGCTCGCCCCCGCCGTCAAGCGCCTCCACCGGCAGGGCGTCCACATCTCGCTCACGGAGGGGGAACTGCCGCTGCTCCTGCGCGGTTTGAGAGCCCGGGAACTCCAGGCCGCGCTCGTCTTCTCGCAGCCCGGAGACCGGCTCGACCTCGACGAGGAGTTCGCGCTCCATCCCCTCCTGACCGACCCCCTCCTCCTGGTCATGCCGCGGGACCACCCGTGCGCCGCCCTGGACCGGGTACCGCTCACCGCACTGCGCGACGCCGAATGGGTGGGCGCGGCCGACCCGCAGGATCCGTGCGACCGCGTCCTGTCCTGGGCTTGCGCGCAACACGGGTTCGAGCCCGTCCACGCCATGCGCACCGACGACTACGCGGTGGTCCAGGGCCTGGTGGCCGCCGGCGCGGGCATCGCCCTGGTGCCGCGGCTGGCCCTCGGCGCCCCCCACCCCGACCTGGCCCTGCGGCGCCTCGACGGCCCGGACCTCACCCGGGAGATCAGCGTCGTCGTCCTGCGCTCCACCGCCGCCCGCAGTGCCGGGGAGCTGGTCTCGGCGCTCCAGGAGCAGGCCGCGCTGATCACGGAGCGCTGGGCGCGCGCGGACCGGAACGCCCCCGCGCCGGGCGGAACGTTGTCAGAGGGGATCGGTACGGTCGGTCCATGAGAGCCACCGGAACGTTCACCGTGTCAGCGTTCGTCCCCACCGAGCTGAAGCCCGAACCGGCGGTGGCCACAGGGCTGCCGGTGGGCGTGGCGACGATGGAGAAACACTACGAGGGCGAGGTCGCCGGCCGCTCGGCGACCCTGTTCACCGCCGCGTTCGACCAGGCCACCGGCGTCGGCACCTACGTGGCGATGGAGTCCTTCGAAGGATCGCTGAAGGGCCGTGAGGGCGCCTTCAACTTCGTCCACTCGGCGACGACCTCCGGCAGTGACCGCACGGCGGAGTTCTTCACCATCGTTGCGTCGAGCGGCACCGCCGACCTGGCCGGGATCTCGGGCACGGGCGGTATGGCGGTCGACGCCGACGGCACACACCGGATCTGGTTCGACTACGGGCTCGGCTGAGCCCGGACCGGCCCGGCAGCCCGCCCTGTGGGCGGACGCCGCCACTTCGCGGACACCCCTTACTCGGCCGGTGCCGGGGCGAGCTGCGTGAGGACGAGCAGGGCGTCGACGAGCTCTTCTGCGGGGGCACCGGTGGCGAGGCGGCGCAGTTGCTGCCCGAAGACCAGGGCGACGGCCGCGGCCGCCAGCCGTTCGGGGTCCGGGACGCCGAGACGGGTCAGGATCCGGGCGGCCAGCAGGTCATAGGCGGCGAAGCATTCGGCTGCGGCGGCGCGCAGCCGTTCGTCGCGGCCGGCCTGGACGTACAGCTCGAAAGGCGCGATGTGGCGGCTGTCGAAGGCGTTGCCGCCCGCGACCTGGGCCACCACCTCGGCCGCCTGGCCGATGTCGAACCGCTCGTCGGTGCACGCGTCGGCGAGCGCGGTGAAGTGCCGGGTCTCCTCGGCCACGAAATGCAGGAGGCTCTCGCGCAGCAACTCGTGCTGGGTGGCGAAATGGTAGGTGACGGAACCGAGCGAGACTCCGGCCTCCTTGGCGATCCGCCGGTTGGTGACGGCGGCTACCCCGTCATGCCCGATGATCCGCAGTACGGCGTCGATGATGCTCTGGCGGGTGTCGGAAGCAGGCGGCATGTCGGCATTCTGCCCCATCGGCCGCCGTGACCGGGCCGGGAGGGCGGGGGAGCAGGGGACGTCCGGGGTGTGGACAGGTAGCGGAGGGCTCCCTATTGTTCGTTCGAACGAACAACTCAAGGCCACCGCACGGGAGTCAGCGTGGACATATCCGGATCGAACGTTCTCCTCACCGGGGCCACCGGCGGCATCGGCGCCGCCCTGGCGGCGAGTCTGACGGCCGAGGGCGCCCGCCTCACGGTCACCGGGCGCCGGGCGGAGGCGCTCACCGCCACCGCGCAGGCCTGCGGCGCCCGCACCGTGGTCGCCGACCTGGCCGTCCGGCCCGACGTCGTCCGGCTCGCCGAGACCTGCGCCGAGGCGGACATCCTCGTGGCGAACGCGGCCCTGCCCGCGAGCGGTGACCTCCTGGACTACAGCGGGGACCAGCTCGACCGCGCTCTCGACGTCAACCTGCGGGCGCCCGTCCTGCTGTCCCGCCTGCTCGCGGCACACATGGTGGCGCGCGGCCGCGGCCACATCGTGCTGGTCGGCTCCATCTCCGGCAAGGCGGCGACCAAGTCGACCTCCCTGTACAACGCGACGAAGTTCGGTCTGCGCGGTTTCGCCCTGGCGCTGCGCCAGGAACTGCGTGGCACGGGGGTGGGGGTGTCCCTCGTCCAGCCCGGCTTCGTCCGTGACGCGGGGATGTTCGCGGCCACGGGCGCCACCCCGCCGAGCGGCATCAGGACCGTGACGCCCGCACAGGTCGCCGTCGGGGTCGTACGGGCCGTTCGCCACGACCGGTGCGAGGTCAACGTGGCGCCGCTGGAACTGAGGGTGCTGAGCGCCATCGCCGGCCAGTTCCCCGGATTCGCCGAGCGGATCCAGGCCCGCGCGGGCATCGACGGCTCCGTGCGACAGATCGTCGAAGCCCAACGCTCACACCGCTAGGCCGCACGACCGCACGCCTCCCATGCCCCCTCAGGTGAACGGAGTGCACGACTGTGTCGAGCCAACACCTCCCCGGCGCCGTACCCGGCCCGCCCCCCGGCCCGGGTGTCGAGCGCCGGTCACTGCTGCGATTAGCGGCCCTGCTGGCCGCGGGCGGAGCCGCCGCGCTGGTCCCCGCGCCGATCGCCCTCGCCTCGACACGCGGCCAGGGGACCGACACGGTGACCACCACCTACACGGGCCGCGCCCCGTACGGCAACGACCAGTGGGCGTACGTCGCCTTCGACGTCCCCGCCGGCATCCAGCGGATCTCCGTCGCCGCCGGCCATGACGCCGCCGCCGGGATCCTGGACCTCGGCATCTTCGGCCCGTCGGGCTTCCGCGGCTGGTCGGGCGGCGCACGCACCGAGTTCAGCCTCTCGGCGGCGGACGCCACCCCCGGCTACGTGCCCGGCCCCGTCGAGCCGGGCGGCTGGTCCGTCATCCTGGGACCCATGGTCGCCAGCGCGGGCGGCATGGCCTGGCAGGTCGACGTCACCCTGCACCACGGGGACCCGCTGCCCCGGGCGACGTACGACATCCTGCCGACGGCGCTGCCCGGGCGGGGCCCCGGCTGGTACCGGGGCGATCTGCACCTGCACAGCCGGCACTCCGACGGCCAGCGCTCGGTGGACGAGATCGTCGCGGCCGCCCGCCAGGAGGGGCTCCACTTCATCGCCACGTCCGACCACAACACCAGCTCCACCGGCGTGACGTGGAAGGGGAACGTACCCACCGACCTCCTGGTCATCAACGCCGAGGAGGTCACCACCCGGCACGGCCACTGGCTGGCCGTCGGCCTGCCCCAGGGCGAATGGGTGGACTGGCGCTACGGCCCCGCGGACCAGGGGGTGTTCGACAGCCACGTCCGCCGCGTGCACGGTCTGGGCGGACTCGCCGTCGCCGCCCACCCGCTCACCCCCGCGCCGGGGTCCTTCTGGGAGTTCGGGCTCGACCGCGTCGACGCCCTGGAGGTGTGGAACGGACCGTGGACCCTGGACGACGCGGCCAACATAGCCGCCTGGCACGTCATGCTCTGCCTCGGCAAGAGGGTCGCCGCAGTCGGCAACAGCGACGCCCACAGCCCCGCGGACGCCGTCGGCCGGCCGCACAACGTGGTGCGCGCCGCCAGTCTGTCGACCCCCGCCGTACTGGACGCGCTGCGCCAGGGCCGCTCGTACGCCGTCGAGTCCGCCGCCGTGACCCTGGACTTCACCGCCCGCACCGGCGCGGCGGTCGCCGGGCCGGGCGAGGAACTGCCCCTGTCCTTCTTCGACGCCGTCGACGTGACCCTGAACGTGACGGGAGCCCCGGACAGCGTGGCCACCCTCTACACCGAGTGGGGCATCATGGCCGCCACCGGCATCGACGGGAGCGGCCGGGGCCAACTGCGCTGGCGGGGCTGGGGCAAGGCCTCGATGTTCGTCCGGGCTGAGGTCCGCCGGCTCAAGCCCGCCTCGACGACGCTGGACCAACTGGTGGCCATCACCAACCCGGTGTGGTTCTACTCCGCGCAACTGCCCCCGTACGACGTCGAGCGGCGTGCGCTCTTCCACACCGAGCGCCGTCCCGACGGGGCCTGGAGCAGCATGCGACCGCTGCCCGGCGCCGTCGGCGCCGCCGCGTTCGCCGGGGTGCAGAGCGCCGTGGCTGGCATGGCGGACGGTTCCGCCGTGGTGCTGGGCGTCGCGCCCGACAACGGCCTGTGGCTGACCAGCGTGCGGGGTTCGGCCGCGCAGCAGCCCTGGCAGCGGGTCGCGGGACCGGACGGCTCGGACGGTTTCACCGTCCGGGAGGCGGACATCGCGGCCTTCCCCGACGGCACCTGCCAGATCGTGGCGACGGCCATGGACGGCACCGCGTACCACCAGCAGCGGCGCGCCGACGGCGGGCTGACCGGGTTCCGGGCCCTGCCCGGCACCTCCGCGAGCGGCCGCTGGGGTGCGACGAAGGTGGCGATCACCGCCATGCCCGACGGTTCCGCGCAGTTGCTGAGCTACGGGACGGACGGCGCCATGTACCACTGCGTGCGCGGGCGCGGCGGTACGTGGACGCCCTGGGGACGCCTGGCCGGCTACGACGGGGCCGCGACGTTCTGCGGCCCGGCCCTGGCGATCGCCGGGATGCCCGACGGCTCCTCGCAGGTGCTGGCGATCGGGATCGACGGGATCGTCTACCACCAACTGCGCAGGCCCGACGGCTCCTGGTCCGGATTCCGGCCACCGCGGGGCGTCAGCACCCCCACCATGGGCGCGAGCTCCATCGGCATCGCCGGGACGCCCGACGGAGCGGCCCAGGTCGTGGCGGTCGGGCCCGACGGACGCGTCTGGCACAACGTCAGGATGGCGGACGGCTCCTGGACACCGTTCGGCCGGGTACCCGGCCCCAACGGGAGGGACCCCTTCCCCGCGGGTCAGGTCCGCATCACCGCCCTGCGCGACGGCACGACGCACGTGACGGCCATCAGCGCGGGCTGAAGGTCGTCCCGGAATCTGGTGCCGGGGTGCAACTGCCCCGGGGCAGGAGGCGGCAGCCACTGGTCGGCCTCCTGGTCCTCGCCGCGGACCTGTCTTCGTCCGTCGACGCCGACGACGAACGCCAGGTGCTGCTGTTCGGCAAGGACTCCGAACACCCGGAACGCGAAGGATGCAGGGCCGCCTTCGCCGCGCACGCTTCCGCCCTGCGCGCGTTGCTGGAGGGCGGGACCCTTCGGGCAGGACTGATCAGCGCAGACGACCGCGCATGCTTGCTCAGGGCCCTGGAACCGCGGCCGCGTCCTTCCTGGCGGCCCGCAGGCCGGTACTGCGGCCCGTGAAGACTTGCAGTGTCCGGTGTGACTGGCGTACCGACGTGCCGCGGCGCCGGCTCGCCCCGCTGTTCGGCATCTCGAAGTCCGCGGCCAACCGCATCATCGGGACCCTGGTTCCCACCCGCGACCACACGGTGGCCGAGCCCACAACACCTCCCGACTGACCCGAAGATCTTTACGGGACAGGCCTCAAGTCGTGTCTTTCGACCGGATCGCGGTACGGACGCCGGTGATGACCACGGCGATCAGGCAGAGGGCGATGATCGTCTCGGCCCACAGGAAGGCGAACCAGTCCAGCACGCAGCCGATCGGAGGCGTGCCGGGGGCCGTGTTGCGGAACGCCGCCAGGGCGAACAGGGTGGCGGCCATCCAGGCGAGGGCCGGCCAGACCACGCCCTCGCCGCGGGTCGTCAGGTACCAGGCTCCGATGAGAACGGCCGCCGCCAGCGCCCACATCACGCCCATCATGAAGACCGCGAAGACGACCAGGCTGCCCGACCGGGTCAGCTCCAGTCCCACGGCGGCCTCCCGCGGGTCGGGAGCGGGCGTCGCGGCGACCGCGAAGAGCGTGTCGTTGTTGGAGAACTGCAGCCGTACCGGCACCTGCTTGCCGTCCAGCAGCGCCCGGAACTCGATGCCGGTCGCGTAGCTGTCGAACGGGTAGTCGCTGACCGATCCGTCCGTCATCGCGACCTGTACGTCCTGGGTCGCGATCCGCTCGTGCGCCTTGAACTCCAGATCGCCGAGGGTCGCCGCGGAGGTCTGGAGACTCAGGTCGCCCACCGGGGCGCTCTCCTCCGCCTCACCGAGGGTCCCGAGCGGGGTGACCCGGACGCGCAGCAGCAGCTCTCTGGCCGCGGCGTCGACCCGCTGGACGGTGGCCTTCACGTCCACCCGGTCGGCGGCCGTGGAACCGACCGTGTCGACCGTGTCGATGGCCTGCCGTTCGGTGAACTGGAGCCACGACCCCACGGCCACCGCCACCACGATCAGAATCGCGATGGGAAGCAGGACCGGCAGCAGCGACGCCTCGGAGCGGCCCCGGCGAGGTGGGAGTGAGGGTGCGGCCATGGCGACTCCGACGAGGTGAGAAGGGCAGCGGCTCTTCGTAGCGCGATCCTCGTCGACGGGAGCGACGAAGCACCGCATCCGGGCGGGCGTGTCGGCTCCTGCGGACGGTCCTGGGGATGATCATCGCGAAGGCGAACCAGGAGGTCAGCCGAGTTTTACCGGCCGGACTCCCGCCGGGAAGCACGGACGGACGGCGTCGACCCGACCGTCCCGCGATGGAGAAGCCGGGCTTTTCCCCTTTTCTGGTGGCATCAATCCCCTTACTGAGAAGCTAAGTTGCTCAAACGTTTCAACTGCCCAGCTGAGGTTCAAATCGGACATCCTGGCGTGGTTTTCGGCCGCACGCGGGCAAAGTGATTGCAGAGGGCATCGACCGCACGCGATTCTCGCTGTGCAACCGCGAAGGCCGTGTCATGGTCTGTTCGCGGTGCGGTGGTCAACGTGCCCGTGGGTGCGGAGCCGCCTTATCCGCTCGATTCCCTTGAAGGAGATATCGTGCTCAAGTCGACCAGGTTCGTTCGATCGGCTGCCGTGGCGTTCGCCGCGGCGGCGTCACTCACCTTGACCCTTCCCGGCAACGCCTTCGCCATCGACCACGTGGAGTGCCGGGGTGGTGAGAACTTCCTGAAGATCTGGTCCCACAGTGACGGCCGGGACAGCGTGGACTGCTACGCCAACAAGGGCCGGATCGGGTTCGGGGGCTGGTGGGTGGACAGGATCTCCACCGGGAACAACGACTTGATCTACTACGACGCCAACGGCGACTCGGTGCGGATCAACCGGTGGACCGACATCACGTTCCCCAACCGCCCGCCGAAGGTCAACTCCATCGAGATCCTGTGACCCCCTGAGGTCCCAGAGGTCCCAGAGGTCCCTGCGGTCCCTGAGGTCCCTGAGGTACTGAGTCCCTGACGCCCTCCCGCCGCACCGCCGCCCGTCAATGGCGGTGCGGCGGGTGCGGTGGTGGTGGCGGGACGGTGGCCGTGCCCTGCGGCGTTTCCGGCCAGACCAGCAGGACGGGGCAGGGCGCGTGGTCGACGATGAACCGGCCGGCGGGCCCGAGGCTACGGGGTCCCAGGTGGGTACGGTCACCGTCGCGGGCGAGGATGAGCAGGTCGGCGCCTTCCGCGGCGGCCACGACCTCCCGTTCGGCGCGGCCCGAGCGTTCCTGCCGCGTACACGGACGCCCCAGCCGCTCGGCAGCACCCGCCAGGAGCCGTTCGGCGGAGGCGGCGGCCAGATGCTCCACGGCGGTTCCGGGGTCGCGGTCGGGGCGCGCGCGGCCCAGCAGTCCGGCGTACGCGCCGTGTGCGGCACCCGGCACCTCGTGGCCGGTGACGTGGAGCAGCACCAGGTCGGCGTCCGCGGGCGCGTGGGCGCGCGCGGCGTCGACGCAGGCGGGCCAGGTGCCCTCCACGATCCAGACGATGACGGTCACGGTGTTCAGCCTCCGATCGCTTCGAGCGAGACCCACAGCGCCACCACCGAGAGCAGCAGGGTGGCGGGCACGGCGAGCAGGCCGAGCCGGGTGAACTCGCCCAGCTCCACATCGGTGTCGTGTTCGTGCACGATACGCCGCCACAGCAGGGTGGCCAGGGAACCGGCATACGTGAGGTTCGGGCCGATGTTGACGCCGAGGAGTACGGCCAGTACGGCGCCCGGGCCGGTGGGGGCGGTCAGTGGGAGCAGCACCAGGACGGCGGGCAGGTTGTTGATGACGTTGGCCAGTACGGCCGCCAGTGCCGCGATGGCGAGGAGGGCGGGGAGGTCGCTGCCGCCGGGAACCAGCCGGCCCAGGGCGTCGGCGAGGCCGTTGTCGACCACCGCGCGGACCACGACGCCCAGGGCCAGTACGAAGGCGCAGAACGGCAGGGCGGCGGCCCGGACGATGGCCGTGGGCGTGGTGCGGCGCCGGGCCAGCGCGCGGACCGCGAGGACGGCCGCTCCGGCGGCCGCGGCCCAGGCCGGGTTGACGCCGACCGCCGAGGTCACCACGAACCCCGCCAGGGTGCCGGCCACGGTGAGCAGGGCGAACAGCGGCAGTTCGCGGGGCTCGTCGGTGGGCGGGGCCTCGGCGCCCGCGTCCAGGTCGGTGGCGAAGAAGCGGCGGATCACCACGTACTCGGCGCCGATCGCGACCAGCCAGGGCAGCGCCATGAGAGCGGCGAAGCGGGTGAAGGTCAGGCCGCTCGCGGCGAAGGCGAGCAGATTGGTGAGGTTGGAGACCGGCAACAGCAGGGAGGCGGTGTTCGACAGGTGGGTGCAGGCGTAGACGTGGGGCTTGGCGCGGGCGCCCAGCCGGGCGGCGGTGGCGAACACCACCGGGGTCAGCAGCACCACCGTGGCGTCCAGACTGAGCACCGCGGTGATCAGCGAAGCCGTGACGAACACGAGGACCAGCAGGCGCCGGGGCCGTCCGGCGGCGCGCCGGGCCATCCAGGCACCGCAGGCGTGGAACAGCCCCTCGTCGTCGCACAGCTGGGCCAGGACCAGGACGGCCGCGAGGAATCCGATGACGGGGCCCAGCCGGGCGGCCTCGGCCGTGGCGTGATCGAGGGAGATCGCGCCGGTGGCGATGACCACCCCGGCCGCGGGGACGGCCACGACCGCCTCCGGCCAGCCCCACGGCCGGATCACCGCGCAGGCCAGCACGGCCAGGAGCAGGGTGACGGAGAGTCCTTCTGCGAGCGAGGCGTTCAGGGTCTGGGCCTTTCAGGGTCTGGGTGTTTCTGGAGAGGGGGTCCCGGCGCAGCGGAACCGCCCGGGGCCGCGGACCGTGACCCCCGGGGCGCGGGCGGCCCGGTCCGGGGCCCGGACGCGGCTTCGCCGGATCATCTTCGCCGACGACGCCGTCACGCTCCCACACGACGCAGAGACCGTTCGACGCCGAGTGCCCCCGATGGCCGCAGCGGACGGCTCCGGCAGCTCCCCGCGTGCACGGTCGTAGTGCCCGCGCCGCACAACTCGGTCCAGACGTGGGCCTGTTGCCGAATCAGGAGGCGGAGGCGCGCTCAACGTGTCCCGGCGGGTGGGGTGCCCGGGCTCCCCAGCCTCCAGCGGTGCAAGGCCCCGCCCGCCACCGCCGCGCTCATTCGGAGGTGGCGGGCCGTGTGACGCGGTTCAGCGCCGGCCAGTGGAGCCGACGGCCTGAACACGACCGCGTTCAGGGTCGGGACGCCCCACCCCGTAAGCCGGCGGCGCGAGCGGGCCCGCGGCGTGCGGGTGCCGCCGACCCAGGGTGCGGATCAGTATGAAAGGTGCAAAAGTCTCATCTCGACAGTACGTACGCGCGCTTCGAGAGGGAGCACCATGACAGCGGAACTCACCCTGCCCATTTGCTGGTTCACCATCGAAGTCGATGGCCGGGACGCCGAGCGGATCCACAGCGTCGAGGGACTCAGTTTCCCGTGCCCGCCCGGTGCGTCGAGCCATGGTCCCCGGACGCTGGTCGTGTCCCTGACCCCAGCCGGCCGCGCCGGGCTCAGTGGCTCCATACCCCGCGTCGGCGGGCGCGAGAACGACGAGGACGCACCGCACCGCGCAGCGTCGCGCTCGCACAGCACAGCCAGGAGGGCGTGCCCCTGAGGCGGTTCGTGCTCGTCGACGTGATCAGCATGCGGCCGGAATCGGGCACGACCGAGGAGGGTGACGGACCGGAAAGAGTCTCCCTCACCTACCGGGGACTGCGCATCGAACCTCTCCTGGATCCGGCCGAGTAGCCATTGCGTCGGGGCAGCGGTGCGCCGCCGCCCAGTGGTTCGGCACGGACGGAAGAGGCCCTCTTGACCGTGAGGTGCACCTGAAGTACTCCCGTCCACACGAGAGCCGCGCCCAGCAGGTGGAGCATGACGACGAGCGGGGGCAGCGCCGTCAGCGACTGTACGAGCCCCACGAGGCCCTGACCCAGGAGCACGGCGAGGAAGGCGACGGTCTTGCGGCGCGCGGCGCCGAAGCCGTAGCGGGGCAGCGCGGACAGCAGCGCTGTCGCCAGGACCAGGACCGCAGCGGCCAGTACGCCGTGTACCACGGTCACGGCCGTCCAGTTGAAGGGCATGCGAGCCACGTCGGACGAGTCACCGGCGTGCGGTCCGGACCCGGTGGCGAGCGTACCGACGACGACCAGCACCGCCGTCACCGAGACCAGGGCAGCGGACAGTGACCGGATCCGCGCCACGCCGCCCTGACCGCTCCCGCCGCTCCCGCCGCTCTCGCCACCTGCGCCGGCACCGGTATCGGTACCGGCGCAGGCCGCGTGCCAGGTGTACACCGCGGCGGTGAGCAGCAGCGTGGCGGCGAGGAAGTGGGCGGCGACGATGTACGGGCTCAGCCGCATCCACACGGTCACTCCGCCGACGACCGCGTTCAGCACGACGATCCAGAACTGCGCCCAACCCCCGCGCAGTACAGCCGGCATCGGCCTTTCCTGGAGGCGCGCGGTGATGATGACCCAGCCCACCACGGCGCACAGCGCCCCGGTCAGGAGCCGGTTGCCGAATTCGATGGCGCCGTGCACTCCCATTTCGGCCGTGGGAGCCAGCGTTTCTCCCGTACACATGGGCCAGTCGGTGCAACCGAGACCGGAACCGGTGACGCGAACGATTCCACCGGTGACGATGATCGCGATACCGGCCACCACCGATCCCAGTGCGGCCAGTCTGACGCTTCTCGCGCCGAGGGAGTACCTGTCGGCAAGCCATGAGAGGGGAGTTCGCACGATCAGCTTCCTCTTTTCGTCGTGAGGTGCTCAGGCCGGCTGCGCCCAGTGGCCGCCCGGCGGCATCATCGCCATCGCGGTGCGTTGCGGAACGATGATCCGACGATGTCGGTGAAGTGGCCTGCGCCGCTCGATGGCCGTGGTCGAGCCAGCCCCCACGAGAGAGCATATGGCCGGCCCGGACGTCGGCAGCAGGCGCCTTCTTCTTCCTCCTCTTCCTCCTCCTGCCGGCCGGACCGACCGCGCTCCCCGGCGACGCCGCGCAGGACTCCGCCGTCCGGCCCATCAAGGGCACGGGCCATGACGCCGAAAAGGATCGAGCGGAGTCGTCCCACCCCCGAGTTCCGGTACGGCCCCGCGCCCCACGCCGCCCTCATGACGGCGGCCCGCACCCGGCCGCCGGCGCCCGCAGGAGATCCCGTATGCGCGTCTTCGTGCCCTTGACCGCCGCCGCCACCGCCGCGCTCCTGCTCGCGACGGTCACCGGAGCGACGCCCGCCGCGGCAGACCGGAGCCCCGACGGCGCACCGCTGATCAAGGTGTCCCACGGCGACCCGTACGCGGACTGCACCATCGGCGCGATGTCCCCCGACAGCGTCGTCTATCCGGGCACCGAGGTCGAGCCGTACCTGTCCGTCGATCCGCGCGACCCGAAGCGCGTGGTCACCGTCTTCCAGCAGGACCGCTGGAGCGACGGCGGCGCCCGCGGCCTGGCGGCCGCCTGGACCACGGACGGCCGCACCTTCCACGGCAGCACGCTGCCGTTCAGCCTGTGCGCCCCGGGCGGCGCCGACTTCGAACGGGCCACCGACCCCTGGGTGAGCACCGGACCGGACGGCATCGTCTACGCGAGCGGCGAGGGCGTCGACTTCACCAAGAGCACGCGGACCGGTCTCCTGGCCGCCACCTCCCGCGACGGCGGCCGCACCTGGCGGAACCTCACCACCACGCACGTGGACGAGCAGCCGTTCTTCAACGACAAGCCCTCACTCACCGCCGACCCGATCCGCAAGGGCACCGCCTACCAGGTCTGGGACCGGCTCGACAACGACCCGCCCGGCCCCAGCGCCCTCAACGGTCCCGGCTACATCTCCGTCACCCGCGACGGCGGCCGCACCTGGAGCGAGGCCCGGCCGTTCGTCGACACCGGCGCCGTGCCCAACACGCAGACCATCGGGCACCTGATCGTCGTCGACCGGCGCACCGGCACCCTGTACGACTTCTTCGACACGATCACCCTCAGCGACGACCTGAGCACCGTCGTCGACGCCCACTACGCGATGGTCACCTCGACCGACGCCGGAGAGACCTGGAGCGCCCCGGTCACCGTGGCCCGGGACAGCGCCGTACCGGAGGTCGACCCGAACGACCCCACCAAGCCGCTGCGCGCCGCGTCCACCCTGCCCAGCCCGGCCATCGACCCGAAGACGGGCACGCTGTACATGGCCTACGAGGGCGCGGACTTCTCCGGCGGCAAGTTCGACTCCGTCCAGCTGGTGCGCTCCACCGACGGCGGACGGACCTGGGGCGCCCCCGAGCTGATCAGCCCGAAGGGCGTACCGGCCTTCTCCCCGTCGGTCGCCGTCGACGAGCGGGGCACGCTCGCGCTCACCTACTACGACCTGCGCTTCCTCAAGCCGGGCGACACCACCACCCTCCCCACCGCCTACCAGCTGGCCACGCTGCCGCACGGAAACCCGAAGCTGCGCACCGAGCGGCGGATCTCGCGGGTCTTCGACTGGCTGCAAGCACCGTTCGGCGGGGGGTACTTCCTCGGCGACTACCAAGGCCTGGTGGCGGACGGCAAGGGAGTGCGGGCCGTGCTGACCGAGACCCATTCCGGCGCGCCGCGGAACCGCACGGACGTGTACACCGTCAGCCTCCCCACCCGGTGACACGGCGCGCCTCGCGCGGGCGGTGGTGTCAGCTCGCCCGTACGGGGGCCCACAGGCTGACGCTCCACACGTCCCCGTGCCCCACGTGGTAGCCCCTCTCCTCCTCGTCGTCGTCCACGACGAGCACGGAGACGCATGAGCTCTCCGCCCGGTACTCCAGGAAGCCGCCCTGGTCGGAGACGGTGAACTCCGGGACCGGCGCGACGCCGGAGAGCGCCTCCCGCACGTCCGCCCAGGCGGTGTAGCGGTCGAACTCGACGCCCGTGCTCTCGGCCCATCGCGCCGCCGACTCGGGCGCGTTCGCCAGGCGGTGCAGTTCGATGGAGCCGCCGGACATCACCCACTCCTCCCCGGGGTTGAAGTAGAACTCGGCGAACCCGTAGTCGCGGCGCAGCGAGACGCCGCCCTCGCCGACGACATCGACGTACCGGTGCCGCAAGGCGCCGTCGACCTCGCCCAGGGTGGAACCGATGCCGATGCCGTGCAGGCGCCCGGTCGTGATGAAGGAGGCGAGGAATTCGATGCCGGTCACGGCCAGTTCTCCAGTTTGTCGATGAGGGCCTGCATCTCCGCGGAACGGTTCTGCGAGTTGCCCCAGTTGTGGTTGTCCATGTGTTCCTGGGCCGACTTGGCCTTGGCCAGCAGATCCGCGCGCAGCTTGGGGTCGTTGTTCACCGCGTCCACGGCCTGCTGGACGCTCTTGTCCGAGGCCCAGCCGTCCTCCAGACGAATCGGGGCGCCCTGGATGTTGCCGTTCTTGTCCACGGTGATGCTGACCTCGTGCTCCGCCCCCTTCTTCAGCGGGATGTGGATGTGCGCGCCCTTCGTCGCCCAGTCGGAGGCGACGGGGGACACCCGGATCTTGCACGGCTTCAGGCCGAGGGGGTCGGACCAGGTGTGCGGGTTGTGCACGTAGGTCGTCGGATTGGGGGCGGGGCCGAGCCCGAGGGGGTCCATGCTGAGGTAGCGGGCCGTCTCGGGGTCGTAGTGCCGGTGGAGGTTGTAGTGGAGACCGGTCTCGGGGTCGAAGTACTGGCCGGGGAAGCGCAGGGGCGTGTACGCGGCGCTCCGGCTCGCCCACGTCGTGGTTCCCCACAGCGTGCTGCGGGTCTGCCAGGCCAGGTCGCCGGACTCGTCGACGAGTTCGGTGGGTGCGCCGACGAGGTCGGTCACGATCGCGTAGAACCGTGCGTCCACCGCCTCCTGCGGTGAGTCCGCGCCGAGCCTGCGCTCGGTCTGGGCGACCGGCCTCAAGCCCAGGTGGTCCCAGGTGAGCGCGACGGGCAGGGGCAGGTCCGCGCCGCGGCTGACCTGTTCGCACAGGGTGGCGCCGTCCCAGGTGAAGAGGGTCTCCTCGATGACGGTTTCACCGTCGGCGCCGAGCCGCTGCTTGGCGGTGCGGCGGCCGAGGGGGTCGTAGCGGTAGCGCCACACCGTGCCGTCCGGTGTGGTGGTGGAGGTCAGCCGGTCTTCCGGGTCCCACGTGTAGTGCCAGGTGTCCGGCTTGCGCGACAGCCGCGTCTTCTGCCGCAGGACGGTGCGGCCCTGCACGTCGTGCTCGTAGCGGACGTCGCCGGCCCGGGTGATGCGCGTGCCCTCGAACGCGCGGGGGCCGGTCGCTTCCTGCCCGGGGTGACTCGCGGGCCAGGCCGCGTCGGTCTGGTTGCCCGCCGCGTCGTAGGCGTACGACTCCGACCAGTCGGCAGCGTGAACGCCGGTGACACGACCCAGCGCATCGAGGTCGAAGCGGCGGATCCCGGAGAGCCGGTCCTCGACGGCTGCCAGGTGCCCGTCGGCGCGGTAGGCGTACGCCCGGCGTTGCAGGGTGCGGCCACGGCCCGAGACCTGCTGTTCGGTGAGGCGTCCGCTCACGTCGAAGCGGTGGGCGAGGGTGGTCGTCCCGCCGATCCGCCGTACGAGTTCGCGGCCGGCCTCGTCGCGCTCGAAGGTGAACGTGCGTCCACAGGCGGTGAGTTCGGCGGCGCGGCCGGCGGTGTCGTAGGTCCGCGTCGTGACGGCGCCGCTCGGCGTCGTGCGCCGGGTGAGCCGGCCCAGCTGGTCGTGGTCGTAGGACAGCTCGCGGCCGTCGACCGTCTCGGACCTCAGCCGTCCGTACCGGTCCCGCAGCCGGACCAGCGTCACGTCGGCGTTCACCGCCTTCGCGAGCTCGTCGAACACGTCGTACTCGTAGGTGGTCACGGCGCCCTCGCTGTCCTTGCGCAGGACCTGGCCGAGCGCGTTGCGTTCGAAGCGGGTGGTCTGGCCGAGCCCGTTCACCCGCTCGGTCAGACGGCCCGCCGCGTCGTGGCGGTAGCGCAGCGTGCGGTCGTCGAAGTCGGTCTCCGACAGGGTGCGGCCGGCCGCGTCGTACTCGTACTCCCACGTCAGACCCTGGGGGTTGATGACGTGAGTGAGCTGCAGGTTGACGTTGTGCCGGAACTCGTAGCGAGCACCGTCCGCGTCGGTCCGGGCCACCAGCAGGTCGAAGTCCGCGTACTCGTAGGCGGTGGTCCGGCCCAGGGCGTCGGTGTGGCTGCGGCAGTTGCCCTCGCCGTCGTACGTCCACGTCCGGCTCGCGCCGTCGGGTTCGGTGCACGCCGCCAGCCGGCTTTCGACCGTCCACTCGAATCGGGTGACCGCCCCCAGCGGGTCGGTGATGACCGTCGGCCTGCCGAACGCGTCGCGTTCGTAGCGCGTGACGGCGTTCAGCGGATCGGTGACCTCGATCGGGAGGCCGGCCGCATCGCACCGCAGGGTCGTGGTGGCGCCGAGCACGTCGGTCACCGACGTGAGGTGGCCCGCCTCGTCGTAGGTGTAGCGCGTGGTCGCCCCGGTCTCGTCCGTGTACGAGGTGCGGTTGCCGCGTTCGTCGTACGTCTGGCGGACGACCGTGCCGTCGGCCTGGGTGAGGCGCACGGGCAGGCCGAGCTCGTCGTGTTCCGCGCGCAGTCGCCGGCCGTCGGGGCGGACGACCCCGGTCAGCCGGCCCGCGGCGTCGTATTCGCAGACGGCGAGGTGGCCGAGGGGGTCGGTCCGGGAGAGCAGGCGGTGGTGGCGGTCGTACGTGGATCGGGTGACCGCTCCGGTCGGGTCGATCCGCCCGATGATCTGGACGCGGTCGTTGACGAGGTACCGGGTGGTGTTGCCCAGCCCGTCGGTGATGGACGTCAGGCGCAGGCCCGTTCCCGGGTCGGTGTCGTCCCACGTGAACCGGGCCGCCATGTGGCCGTTGCCTCCGGCCTGGGCCGTGCAGCGGTGCCGCTCGTCGTAGACGTACTCGTACCGGCCGCCGTTGGTGTCCGTCCACGAGGTGATCCGCCCGTGCACGTCGTATCCGAAGCGCAGGGGGCGGCCGGACGAGTTGGTGACCTCCGTGAGATGGCCCTCTGCGTACCCGTACCGGAGGATCTCCTGGTCGGCGCCGTCCCGCGCGGCTCCGGCGAGGTGCAGGGCGGTGATGCGGCCGCCGGCATGGGTGAGCTTCAGCCGGTAGCCGCCGTGGTGGACGACGGCCTCGGGTGCCCCGGCCCCGTCGTACTCGAACGCGATCCACCGGCCATTGCGGTCGTCGATCTGCGTCAGGAGCGCCAGTTCCTCGTCGTGTTCGGTGAAGTGCCTGACCCAGCCGGTCTCGGGGTCGGTGACCGTGTAGGTGTCGCCGTCGCGGTCCAGCGGCCACGGACGGCCGTGCGTCGGCAGTACGGGGACGCCGGGCGCCGGGTGCGGGTACGCGAGCAGGCTGCCGTCCTCGCACACGAAGACGACACCTTCGGAATCGATCTCCAGCCGCTGGTCGACGGTCGAGGACCAGGCCGGACCGAACCATCGGCCCGCCCGGTAGGCCGATCCGAAGGTCCGGGTGAAGGCCAGCGGGAACGAGCCCGCGAGCGCGATGTCGGTCTGCGGCAGGACCATCAGGCCGGTCGCCATGTCGACGGGGTCTCCGTCGCACACGAGGTCCTTGTTCTGTCGCCCCGTGCCCTCGGGATCGCCGTTGTGGCCGCCGCGCCCCTTGCCGGTCGGCACGTCGTCGAGGTGCTTGGCGGCGCTGCCGAGCTTCTTGAGGGAGCCGAGGCCCTTGGATCCGATGAGCTCGGGGAGCATCTTGCCGACGCCCTCGGAGGGGTCCTTCATGAACTCGTCGAGCATCTGCTTGCCGGCGCCCCAGGGGTCGTTGGCCATGGTGACCAGGCCCGCGGCCGTCGAGTTCAGGCTGGTGAGGTACTCGGCGGGGTGGGTGAGGTTGTAGGGGTCGGTGGGGTTGAGGGCGCGGGCGAAGTTGGCGATGCCGGCCGTGCCCTTGACCACGCCGCCGGCCAGGTGCGTCTTGGCGAGTTCGAGGTAGTCCAGGCCGTCGCCGAGCTGCTGGGCGTACGAGGGCTTGGGCGGGGCGGCGTCGCGGGCGGCGCGGACGGCCGTGGCGGTGGTGTCGGCGACCTCGTTGCGCTGCTTGCGGGCGTTGTCGAGCTTGTCCTGGGCGGCGGTGGCCATCGCCTTGCCCGGATCGTCGTAGTCGTTCCCCGGGCGGGGCGGCAGGTGGTCCTTCTTCGCCTCGTAGGCGTCGTTGTATTCCTTGACCAGCTTGTTGTGGGCCGTGCGGGCGGCCTCGGAGGCCTTCTTCGCCTTGTCGTACTCCTCCAGGGCCTCCTTGGCCTTGGTCTGCGCCCACTCCACGGTCTCGGCGAAGCGCCCCATGGCGTCGGCGGCCTTGCCGAAGGCGTCGGCGGCCTTGAACCAGCGCGGCGGCTCCTTGGCGACCGTCTCGCGGAAGGTGTTCGCCGTCTCGCCCCTGAGGCCTTCGGGCTGGGTCATGGTCTTCAGGCCGTTGCCGACCGACTCGAAGGCCGTCTTGAAGTCGTTCAGGTGGGAAACCTGCGCGCGGATCTTGGAGACGCTGCCGTAGACGAGCTTCTTCGGGTCGTCGGTCTGGCCGAGTTCCAGCTCCGAGACGTCGGCGCCGAGCTGGTTGGCGGCCGAGCGCGACGTGTCGCGGATCCAGTCGCCGGCATCGTCGAGGCCGACCTCCTCCGCCAGGTCGGCCGTCTTGTCGCCGGCCCACTCGATGGCGTCGCCGACCTTCTCGACCCCGTGTTCGACCTTGTCCTCGATCGAGTCCGGTACGAAGTCCCGCCAGCCCATCAGTTGTCGCCCCCGTTGCCCTTCGCCTGCTCCAGCAGGTCCTTCAGCGAACCGATCTTGCCCGTGGAGGTCACTTTGTCCTTGGTGTCGGACCAGGTCTGCTTGATGTCCTGGGCGCCCTTCTCGAAGGACTCCTGGCTGTAGTCGGGCTTGTAGACGTCCGCGCTGAAGATGTCGCCCCAGGACTTCTGCTCGATCTCGTCCTCGCTCGCATGCGGATTGCCGTACGCCGCGTTGGCGGCCACCTTGAACGCGCCCTGGACGTACTGGTCCTCCTCCCACACCGTCCCCGCGGCGATGCCGAGGTTGCCCGCGAGGGTGGAGGCGTCCTGGATCAGGGAGCGCACGCCCCATTCCCAGCGCTCGCAGAAGTCCTCGAAGTCCTTGGACAACGCGCCGTGCCCGGTCTCCATCGCCGTCATCGACAGGTTCTCGAACCCCGCACCCTGAGAAGCCCCGGCCGCGTCGCCGGACTCCCGCAACTCCGCTATCGCCGCCCGCAACCCCTTCTGAACCAGCGCGACCGCCTGCGGAGAGACTTCGAGGTCGCCGTCGCCGGCCATCAGGCCACCCCCGCCGCGGACTCGGATTCGACGTCCACCGCGTACGCGTCGGGAACGATCCCGGCGACGGGCGGGAACAGCATCGAGCCGTCCGCGTCGGCCACGTTGACCGCCACTCCGGCGGGGCCGTCGACCTCCGGAACAACCGCATCCACCAGACGCGCACCCAGAACCGCCAGGTAGGGCCACTCGCGGCGGGCCTCCCCACGGGCCTCGGCGAACCGGGCGAGGGCCTCCTCGTCCGTGAACGCGTAGAACCAGCGGATGCCGCCGGAGAAGGCGGACATCAAACCGCTGTCGGCTTCGTCGGAACCACCTGCGAGGGGTACGAGCAGCACGGCCCGCCGGAACTCACCCACCAGGCGGCCTGGATCCCCGGAACCGGCCCGGTACGCGGCTATCTCTGCGGTCAGTTCCATTTCCGTGTCCCCCTTCAAGGCGATCGGCACCTCGCAGGGAACCCTACCCTGATCGCCAAAACGCCCGATACGGGCTGATAGCCGTCTCTACCGACTAGGCGATCGCCGCGGTCCCGAGCCGGTCATCGCCGTCGGGCCGAGTCCGTCAGCCGTGCGGCGAATCGGGTCACCAGCCCGCGGAGGTCCTCGGGCCGCTCGATGACGAACGGACGGTCGAGCGAGGCGAGTACGGCGGGCAGCCAGTCGAGCCGGTCCACACGCAGGTCGACGCGGGACCAGGGCTCGGTGTCCGAACCCCGGCCTTGCGCGGACGGCAACTCCTCCACGATCGCGATGCCGGCGGGAAGCCTGGCCCGGACGTACTCGGCCGTCCCCTGGACCCGCACGGTCACCTCGTGCCGGTACGGAGCCGAGGCGATCCCCGACAGCACGCGTTCCGCCGCGTCGAACCCGGCGGGCGGATCGAAGGTCCCGGGCAGCACCCTCGCGTCGGTGATGCGGTCCAGCCGGAACGTGCGCTCCTCGCCGACCGCGGGGTCCCCGCCCGTCACGTACCACCTGCCCGCGTGGGCGACGAGCCCGTACGGGTGCAGCGTGCGTTCGCTGAGCCGGCCGCCGGCGGCGGTGTAACGGATCGAAACCGGCCGGTGATGGCGCACCGCGTCGGCGATCGAGAGCAGGACCGCGCTCTCCGGGACGGCCGACGTACCGGGCGGAGCAGTGAAGGCGAGGGAGCCGAGCACGGAGTCGAGCCGTCGGCCGAGCCGTTCCGGCAGGACCCGACGGATCTTGGCGGCTGCCGTCTCGCTCGCCGAGCCCGTGGCCGTCGACAGGCCGGTCCGCTGACCGGCCAGCAGGCCGAGCAGCACGGCGAGCGCTTCGTCGTCACTCAGCATGAGGGGAGGCATGCGGTAGCCGGAGGCGATCCGGTAGCCGCCGTGGCGGCCGCGTACCGACTCGACGGGCACGTCGAGGTCGAGGAGGTGAGCGGCGTACCGCCGCACCGTGCGCTCGTCGACATCGAGCCGGGCCGCGAGTTCGGCGACGGTCCGCAGGCCGCCCGATTGCAGGAGCTCCAGCAGCATGAGCACGCGCGAGATGGGTCGGGACATGGCTGCAAGTCTCTCGCAGATACCGGGCGGGTTCTGTCCGGTATCCGCTCTAGCGTGAGTTCATCACCACGACACGTCTGGAGAGACCCCATGGACTTCGTCTCGATCCGCATCATCACGGGCGACGTCGCCCGCCTCGTCGACTTCTACGAGCGCGCCACCGGAGTGACGGCGAACCGGCCCACCGAGGACTTCGCCGAACTCAGGACCACCTCGGCCACCCTCGCCATTGCCGGAACCCGCACCGTCCCCCTCTTCGCGCCCGGCGCCGCCCGGCCGGCCGAGAACCACAGCGTCATCGTCGAGTTCCTCGTCGACGACGTGGACCGCGTGCACCGGAACCTGACCGGCTCCGTGGAGGACTTCGTCCAAGCGCCCACCACGATGCCCTGGGGCAACCGCTCGCTGCTGCTGCGGGACCCCGACGGCAACCTCGTCAACTTCTTCACGCCCGTCACCCCGGCCGCCGTGGCGAAGTTCGCCCGCTGACGGCGCACCGCTCCGCCGCGCCGGTGACCGCCCTTGGCGCATGGGATCCGGCGACAGGGGCACGAGGGTGGTAAGCACGGTCCGTGGTTCAGGAGGTGGAAGCGGTGCACCGTACGAAGGTGTTGAACTCCTTTCCCGCCGGTGATCCCTACGGCAGTTGGCCCGCCGAGGAGTTCGCGGCCAGATGCCGGGAGCGGGGCCAGCGGGCGACCGTCGTGATGGACCTCGACAAGGACGCCTTCCTCGTCGTGGCCCTCGACTCCGACGGCTCGTGAAGGGCGGCGTGAAGCCGCTCACCACCCCGGCCCGGCAGCCCTTGGCGGTGTCAGTTCTCGCGGTGCGGTCCGAGGTCGTGGAGGACGGCCGCCAGGTCCTGAGCGGTCAGGGCGGGGGCGGGCAGGCTGGTGGCGGGGCGGGTCCCGGCCCGCAGGCCGTCCAGGAACAGGGAGAGTTGCCGGCGCCAGGCGTGCGGGGGCCCGGCGGCCGCCAGTGAGGGGACGGCGCGCCCCAGCGTGGCCAGGCCCAGGAGCAGGTCCTCGACGGTGACGTCGGAGCGCATCGTGCCGTCCCGCTGGGCGCGGTCCATCAGCAGGGCGATCGTCTCGTGGTTGTGTGCGTGGACGGCGTCCAGCGAGGTCACGCCCGCGATGGCGGTGGTCATCAGGTCGTTCGCGCCGCGGTCGGCGGCCAGCACCGTGAAGACCGCCTCCAGGTAGCCGGCCAGTCCCGCCCAGGCGTCCGCCGCGCCGCGGGCTTCCTCTCCGGCGTCGACGGTCCCCTGGAGGGAGTCCTGGAACACGGCGTCGATCAGGGCGGCCCGGGTGGGGAAGTGCCGGTAGAGGGTGGCGTTCCCGACGCCGGCCCGGCGGGCGATCTCGTCGAGCGGAGCTTCCAGCCCCTGGGCGGCGAAAGCCTTGCGCGCGGCGGCCAGCAGCAGCTCGCGGTTGCGCCGCGCGTCACGCCGTACCGGCGCGGCCCGTTCCGTGGCCGGGGTCAATGTCCGCTCCTCGCGTCGCCGGTGACATGCGTACGGGAGGTGCGCTTGCGCGCATCCGTACCGGGGATCCTCGTCCGGTACGGATGCTAGCGCCACCGGGGCCGGTGTCACGCGGGCAGGTGCCGGGACCATCGCACGGGCAGGGCGGCCACCCCCCTGAGCATGGCGCCCGGGCGGCGTACGAGGGATTCGGGCGCGGCGTCGAGGGCGAGGTCCGGCAGCCGCCGCAGGAGCGTCCGCAGGGCGGTCCGTCCTTCGAGGCGGGCGAGCGGGGCGCCCAGGCAGTGGTGGATGCCGTGGCCGAACGCGAGGTGTCCCCGGGCGGGACGCCGGATGTCGAAGCGGTCGGGGTCGGGGAAGTGCCCGGGGTCGCGGGAGGCGGCGGCCAGGGAGAGCATCACGCTGTCGCCCGCCGGGATGCGGACCCCGGCGATCTCCACGGGCTCGGCGGCGTGCCGGAAGGCCGCGGCGGTGACGGGGCCGTCGTGGCGCAGCGTCTCCTCGACGGCGCCGTCGATCAGGCGCGGGTCGGCGCGCAGCGCGGCGAGCTGGTCGGGGTGGCGCAGCAGGGCCAGGGCCGCGCTGGAGATGAGGTTGATGGTGGTCTCGTGTCCCGCGACGAGCAGGAGGAAGGCCATGCCGAGCAGTTCCTCGGGGGAGAGCCCGCCCTGCTCGCCGGAGGCCAGGACCAGGGCGCTCAGCAGGTCCGTGCCGGGGGCGCCGGCCTTGGCGGCGATGAGTGCGGCGAAGTACGCGCTCATCTCGCCGGCGGCGGCACCCGCCGCGGCGGGTGAGGAGGGTGCCACGAGCTCGGTCGACCAGGAGTGGAAGTGGTGCTGGTCGGTGAGGGGGACGCCGAGGAGTTCGCAGATGACGGTGAGCGGCAGCGGAAGGGCGTACCCGGCGACGAGATCTGCGGCGCCGGCCGGCGGGAAGGCGTCGAGGAGGCCGTCGGCGATCCGCTGGACGCGGGGCCGCATCGCCTCGACGCGTCCGGCCGTGAACTCGCGTGCGACCAGGGAGCGCAGGCGGGTGTGCTGGGGGGCGTCCGTCTGCAGCATGTTCAACCCGATGGCGTTGCCGCCGTCGCTCTCCCATGTCGCGGAGTGCCGTATGTCGTTGCGCAGCCGGGGGTCCGTCAGGGCGGCGCGCACCTCGTCGCGTCCGAGGACGAGCCAGACGTCCCCGCTGCCGGGCACGTGGACGCGGGGGACGGGTCCCTTCCCGCGCAGGGCGGCGTAGACGGGGTACGGGTCGGCGGTGAAATCGGCTCCCCGGGGGGCGAGTTCGTCGAGCGTCGGTGTGGCGGGCATGGCCGTTGCCTTCCTCCTCGAAGCAAACGGGGACTGGTCCCCGTTTCGTCACTCGGGAACGCTACCCCACGGACCGGGGAGCCGGCCGCCCGTGTCGGGGGAGTCCGCCCCATCCGGCCGCGCGGCCTGCGAAAACCCTTTGGCGGACCGCGGTGAGCGCTGATAGCCTCCTGGAGGCCGTGCGAGAGAACGAGGAGGTGGTACCCGTGGACGCAGTATCGACATGGGTGCTCCCCTCCGGGGTCACGGTCGGGCGGTAGGTCGTCCGGGAGCGCCGTTCAACAGCCCTCCCGAAAGGCACGACCGTGCAATTCACTTCTGAACAGCGCCTCGACGACGGTGTCCTCGAACGCGAATTCACCCTCGGCGAGATCCCCGGAACCCTGTGGACGCCCGCGTCCGCCACTCCGGTCCCGCTGATCCTGATGTCCCACAACAACGGCCTTCCCAAGGCGGACCCCCGGCTGGTGGCCAGGGCCCGGTACACCGCGGCGCGTGGCTACGCGGTGGCCACCATCGACGCCGCCGGGTGCGGTGACCGTCCCCGTTCCGCCAGCGACGAGCAGGCCCGTGCCGACCTGCGGAGGGCGATGCAGGCCGGCGAGCCGGTCGACGAGATCTTCGAGTCCTTCATCGGTCCGCTGGTCGAAAACGCGGTCCCGGAATGGCGGACCGCTCTCGACGCCCTTCTTGAGCTGCCCGGGATCGGCGGGCCGGTCGGGTACTCCGGGGGGTGGACGGCCCTCGGCATCCGGCTGGCGGTGGTCGAGCCGCGCATCGCCGCCGCGGGCTTCTTCGCCGGCGGGTACGTGCCACGTGCCCAGCGCGAGGAGGCGCGGCAGGTCACCGTTCCGCTGCTGTTCCTGCTGCAGTGGGACGACGAGGGGAACCCCCGGCAGCGGGCCCTGGAGCTGTTCGACGCCTTCGGCAGCAAGGAGAAGACCCTGCACGCCAATCTGGGCGGGCACACCGGCACCCCGTGGTTCGAGCTGGAAGACGGGTGCCGGTTCCTGGACCGACACCTGAAGTGAGGCCGGGCCGTCCGCCGTCCGCCGCTCGGCGGGTGGCGGACGGTGGGTGGCGGGCGGCGCCGTAGGGGACCGCGACCGCCGGTTCCCCCGTGGTCGTCTCGTTCCCCGTGTCGGAACGGGCGAATCCGGGACCGGTCTTGAGTGGAGGTCTCAGTCGACGAGGACGGTCATCTTGCCCAGCGCCTCACCCGCTTCCATGACACGGTGGGCTTCGACGATCTCGTCGAAACGGAAGATCCGTGTCGGTCGTGCCGACAGGGCTCCGGACTCGACCTGGGCGTAGATCGCGTCCAGCGGAACGTCGGCGAGCGGGAAATCGGGGCCGCCCAGGACGAAGGCGCTGCCGAAGAAGCTGAGCTGCACACCGGACGGCAGGTCGGTGATGGGGTCGAAGTCGCGTACGGGCTCGAAGCCGCCGAGGAAGCCGAGTTGGCAGACGCGGCCGCGCGGGCGGACCACGGCCAGGGAGTCGCGCAGGACGCTGTTGCCGACGAGGTCGAACACCGCGTCGACGGCGCCGTCGCCCCTGCTGACCCGGCCGGCCAGATCGCCGTCGTCGATGAGGACCTCCTCGGGGCCGAGTTCCTTCAGGAGCGGCGCGTGCGCGGGTTTGCGCGTGGTCGCGAGGACCCTCGCTCCGTGCGCGACGGCGAGGTTGACGGCGGCCTGGCCCAGGGAGGACGTCGCTCCGCGCACCAGGACCCGCTCGCCCGGGCGCAGGGCGAGGTTGCCGAACAGCCCGTTCCACGCTGTCGCGTAGACCTCGGGAACGGCGGCCAGCTCGGCCCACCCCAGCGACGAGCTCACCGCGGCCACGTTGGTGGCCGGTACGGTGACCAGCTCCGCGTAGCTGCCGTTTCGGGTGCGGCCCATGCCGCCCAGGATCGCGACGACGGGGGTTCCGGCGGGGAGGCGGCCCGAGGGATCCGCCTCGACCAGGCCCGCGCATTCGATGCCCGGGACGGCCGCGACGTCGCCCCAGCTGCCGGCGCGCATGTACGCCTCGGCGTGGTTGAGGCCGAACGCCTTGACCCGGATCAGTACCTCTCCCTGTGCGGGCACGGGGTCGGGCAGGTGGGTGATGCGCAGCATCTCGGGACCGCCGTGGGCGGATATGACGATGGCCTTCATGGCACGGACTCCATTCTTGAATGGTTATTCAACTATTGGGGCCGAAAAGAGGGCCACCGCAGTGCGGTGGCCCTTGGAGGGGCCCGTCAGGCGAGGACGGCGAAGGCGTTGTCGACGATGGCGCGCAGCACCGTCCCGTCGGGATTCGCCTTCCCCACGACCATCAGCCCCTGGCACGTCGCGACCAGCAGCTTGGCGCTGCCGCCCGGGTCGATCGAGTCGCGGACCTCCCCGGCGGCGCGAGCGTTGCGAAGGGCCGTGGTCATGCACTGCTCCAGGCGGGCCAGGTGGCCGCGCACGACGGCGGCCGCCTCGTCGTCCTCGGCGGCGTCCTCGATCGCGGTGTTCACCAGCAGGCAGCCCTGCCGGCCCTCGGGGCTGAGCAGGTCGCCCACCAGTCCGTCGAAGTAGCCGCGCAGTGCGGCCAGCGAGGCTCCGGGCGCCGCCAGCTCGCCCAGCTTCTGAGGAACGACCAGCTTGGAATAGCGCTCCAGCGACCGCAGGAACAGCGTGCGCTTGCCGCCGGGGAACACGCTGTAGAGACTGCCGGGCTTCACTCCGGTCGCCCGCACGAGCTCCTCGATCGACGTGGCCCGGTAGCCCCGCAGCCAGAAGCGCTGCATGGCCTGGTCCAGGACGGCGTCGGGCTCGAACTCGCGGGGGCGGGGCATGATTCAAAAATACCTGAATGACCATTCAAGAACAAGGGGGACGGCCGTTGGCCGAGGGTCGTCGGCCACGACGCGGACCGCCCCCCCCCCGCGACACCTCCTAGCGGCCGCGTCCCCGCTGGATCTCGAAGTGGTCGATCCGCTGACCCGTCTCGGCCAGTGCGCTGACCTTCAGCTTCGGAGAGCGGCCCGTTTCGACCTCGACCGCGAGGAAGGAGTAGTTGGTGTACCGCACCCGCGACCACTCCACCGTCTCGGTCGCCTTCGAACCGCCCTTGACCCACCGGTAGGAGTCGACGGAGTCGCGGTCCGCGACGTGTCCCTCGTACGAGTCCGGCACCGGGAAGCTGTACAGCGAACGCCCCGCCGCGCCGGCCGTCACGTACACGATGCCGTCCTGCGTGGGGTCGGTGCGCTCGCCGATGGGGACCTTCCGGCCGACCTTGTCGCCCTTGATCGCGTCGGTCCGCTCGTACACGTGGTTGTGGCCGTTGATGACCAGGTCCACCTGGTGCTTCTCGAACAGCGGCACCCACACGTCGCGCACCCCGCCCTCGGAGGCGTGCGCGCTGGTGGTGGAGAACGCGCAGTGGTGGAAGAACACCACGATGAAGTCCACGTCGCGGTGGTGGCGCAGTTCACCGAGGCGCCGGTCCAGCCACGCGGTCTGCTTTCCGCCGCTGATCCCGAAGTTGGCGGGGATCTCGTACGAGACGTCGTTCGCGTCGAGCGCCACGACCCCGACGTTGCCGTGCACGAACGAGTACACGCCGGGCTGGTTGACCGGGTCCGGGCCGTTGCCGGGCAGCGACCAGCGGGCGTTCTGGCCGCCGTAGCCCTGCGGTGAGTACCAGGCCTCCATGTCGTGGTTGCCGGTCGTCACCATCCACGGCACGGTCTTGGCCACCGTCTCGGTCTGGGCCAGGAACTGGTCCCAGGCCCGCGCGTCGTAGGTGTCGCCGGCGGTGCCCGAACCGGAGGAGTCGGCGTAACAGATGTCGCCCGCGTGCAGGTGGAAGGCCGGGTTCTGGGCCAGCAGCACCGCATCGTTGCCGAGCGCGTGGTAACTCACGCCCTGGTCGCCGAAGGCGGTGAAGGTGAAGTTCTCGGCGCGCGCGGGGGCGGTGGTGAAGGTGCCGAGCGTGCCCAGGTTGCGGTGGTCGGCAGGGTCGAAGCCCTCGTGTCCGACCCCGTAGTAGTAGGTCTGACCGGGCCTCAGCCGATCCAGCCCCACGTGCAGGTAGAACTGCTCCGCCGCGGCGATCTTGCCGCCGTTCAGGACCGGGGTGCTCAGGTGGCGGACCTCGGCGTCGATCTTCACGCTCAGCGCCCAGGGGCTGGTGCCCACGCGCAGGTACGGCTTCTTCACCGCGAACGGCACCTGCCAGGACACCCGCATCTGCGTCTTCGGATCGGCGCCGTACTGCAAGTGCCGTGCGAACGGCGCGGCCAGCGCACCGTCGACACCGCGCCGCTCGGTGGAGGTGAGCACGGCCGGAGCCGCGTACGCGGGCGAGGCCGCGCCGGCGGTCAGGCCGGCGCCGGCGACGGCCGCGGTCACCGCACCCGCGCGCAGCGCGCCGCGCCGGGTGAACTTCGCACGCAGGTAGTCGTGCTGCTCGGCCATGCTCATCCGCGAGGCGAGCTTCCGCGGGATACCGAAATCGGGAAGGTCCATGGCTGCAAACCTCATCGTCCGAGACGACGCGGAGGTCTCCGGGAGGTGAACGGACGGGGGCGGAACGCCCATGAGAATCCCCGGAATTGCCCATCTTCCCGCCACCCGGGACCAACACCGGGGATGGCGGGGCGAGCGTCGACCCGCCGGTCCCGGCCTTCGGCCCGACCTGGAGAATGCCACGGTATGAACGTGTCGTCACTGTCGGGCCCTTTGACCAGAGCGCTCCGCGCCGTGCGGGAGTACCCGCGCCGGGCACCGCTGACCCTCGCCTACGTCTGCGTGCTCCTGGTCGGCCACGCCTGGCTCGGCCACGGCCTGTCCGCCGACCGGGCGGCCACCGTGCTGGGCCGTCTCAGCACCAACCTGGACAACCTGCAAGATCATCCGTTCTCGGCGCTGCTCGGCAGCGTGCTGTTCTTCGACGGAACGCTCACCGACGTCACCTCGGCCGACTTCGTGGGTACCTTGATCACCCTGGGCCTCGGCGTCTGCTGCTTCCTGGCCTGGGCGGAGCACCGATGGGGGAAGCCGCGCGCCGTGGCCGCCTTCCTCGGCGGGCACGTCGCGGCCACCCTGCTCACCGCCGTCGTCATAGCCGTCGCGCTGCGGCACGGCTGGTATCCGGCCGAGGTGCGGCAGGCCCTGGACTACGGCGTCAGTTACGGAGCCCAGACCGTACTGGCGATCGGCACGCTCGCCCTGCCCCGCCGGGGCCGTCTGCCCTGGGCCGCGTTCGTCCTCGCGTGGCCCCTCGGCGGTGCCGAATGGACCGGGCCGCTGCCGGACTTCACGACCATCGGCCATCTCACGGCTGCGGCCCTCGGCTTCGGGCTGTTGGGCGTCCCGGCCTTCAGGCGGCAACGGCTCCGCGCCACCGGCCCGTCCGGCCCCGCGAGCGACCTCGGGCCGCACCGGGGCGCCGTTGCGGAACCGACCTCGCCGGCGGCCCGGACCGAGACGCCTCCATCGCTCTGAGCTCACAGCATGACGTGCTTGACCTGGGTGTAGTCGAGGAGGCCGGACAGGGAGAGGTCGCTGCCGTATCCGGAGTGCTTCACGCCGCCGTGGGGCATCTCGGAGACGGTGGTGCCGTGGGTGTTCACCCAGACGATGCCCGTGTGCAGGATCCGGGTCGCGCGCATGGCGCGGTCGTGGTCCGAGGTCCAGACGCCGGCGGCGAGGCCGAAACGGACGTCGTTGGCCAGGCGCAGGGCCTCGGTCTCGTCGGTGAACGGCTGGACGGTCACGACGGGGCCGAAGGTCTCCTCCTGCACGATCTCGTCGCCTTGGCGCACGCCCGCCACGACGGTGGGCTCGACGAAGAAACCGGGCCGGGCGAGCCGGGCGCCGCCGGTGACGATCTCGGCGTGCGCCGGGAGGCGGTCGAGCTTGGCCCGTACCGAAGCGAGTTGGGCCGCGTTGTTCAGGGGGCCGAAATCGGCGTCCGGTTCGCTCGGCGGGCCCGTGCGCAGGGTGCGCGCAGATGCCGCGAAGGCCGCGAGGAACGCGTCGTGCACCCGGTGGTGGACCAGGAGGCGGGTGGGCGCGGTGCAGTCCTGGCCGGCGTTGTAGTAGGCGACGGCCGCGAGGGCCGCGGCCGTCGCCTCGACGTCCACGTCGTCGTGGACGATGACCGGGGCGTTCCCGCCCAGCTCCAGATGGACGCGTTTGAGGTCGGCCGCCGCGGCCGCCGCGATCTCCTGGCCGGCCCGCACACTGCCCGTGACCGCGATCAGGGCGATGTCGCGGTGGGCAGTGAGCGCCCGGCCGGTGTCGCGGTCGCCGCAGACGACGTTGAGGACGCCCGGTGGCAGGTGTGCGGAGGCGATCCGCGCGAGCAGCGCGGACGAGGACGGGGTGGTGTCGGCGGGCTTGAGCACGGTCGTGTTCCCGGCGGCGATCGCCGGGGCGATCTTCCACGCCGCCATCATCAGCGGGTAGTTCCACGGGGTGATCTGGGCGCAGACTCCGACCGGTTCGCGGCGCAGCAGGGAGGTACGGCCCTGCGCGTACTCGGCCGCGGCCGCACCCGGGAGGTTGCGGGCCGCTCCCGCGAAGTAGCGCACCGCGTCGACGATCGCGGGCAGCTCCTCGTCCCTGAACTGCCTGACCGATTTGCCGGTGTCCGCGGTCTCCGCGGCCGTCAGGGCGTCCGCGTGCGCCTCCATCGCGTCGGCGAGGGAGAGGAGGGCGCGCTGCCGTACGGCGGGGGTGGTCGTGGACCAGTGCGCGTACGCGGCGACCGCCGCGGAGACGGCGGCGTCGGTGTCGGCCCTGCCCGAGCGCGGCGCGCGGGCGTGCACCAGGCCGGTGGCGGGGTCGGTCAGTTCCATCGTCTCGCCGGACGCGGCGGGCCGGTCCACGCCGCCGATGTGGTTGAGCAGCTCGTCCGCAGGGGTGTCGGTCACGGCATCAGCCACGGCGCAGCACCTCCTCGGCGGTGTCGCGTCCGGTGCGCACGGCGCCCTCCATGTAGCCGGCCACCCACTGGTCGGACCCGCAGACGTAGAACGGCGGTTCGTGGGTGCCGTGCCGGGGACCGACGGCCATGACGTCGCCGGGGGTCCACTGGGTGACGTACCCCCGGGTCCACGGGTCGGTTCCCCACATGCGCAGGTACGTGGCGAGCGGGCGGTGCGCCTCGTCGCCGTACAGGCGGGCGATCTCACCCAGGAGTTCGGGTTCCCGCAGGTGGGCGGGTGTGCCCAGGAGCACGCCGAACCGTTCGGGCGGGACGAGGGCGGAGAGGATGCCCTCGCTCTGCGGCCAGGTGCTGCCGAGGACGCCTTCGCATTCGGAGAGGCCGCTGAGGCCGCGCTCGCGCCAGAAGGGCCTGTCGTACGCGGCGGTGAACTTGGCGGCGAGGGCCTGCCGCTGGCGGTGCAGGGAGGCGAGGCGCTCGTCGCTGACACCGGTGACGGCGACGGAGCGCAGGGGGCCGACGGGCAGGGCGCTGACGAGGGCTGCCGCGGTCAGGGTCTCACCGCCGGCCAGGCGTACGGAGCAGCGGCCGGGCGACACCGAGACCGCCTCGACCGCGGAGCCGGTCCGTATCCGCCCGTCGAGGGCGTCGGCCATGCGCAGGGCCACGGTCGCCGAGCCCTCGGCCACCCGCAGGCCCTCCCACGCCTCGTACTCGTAGTGGCCGACGCCGGGGACGGCGGCGTGTTTGCGCAGGGAAGCGAGCAGGGAGGTGCGTTCGCAGGAGCCGTCGGCGAGGGCGAGCTGTCCGATCTCCCAGAGGCGCACCACCGCCGGGGTCGCTCCCTCGGCGCGCAGCCAGTCGCCGACGGACTGCCGGTCCAGGGCGGCGGCACCGGGGTGGGACCACGGATCGTCCGGGTCGACGGTACAGGCGAGCGCGGCGAAGGCGCCGGTGGTCTTCCGGTGGCAGACGTCGTCGCCGGGCCCGAACCAGTGGGGCGGTTCGGAGGCGGAGACGCCCTCGGGGGTGGCGCGGACGAGGTCGCCGGGCTCGGCGACGTAGCTGGGGACCAGGGTGAGGCCCAGTTCGGCGACGAGGTCCGTGTAGGCGGTGTGGGACCGCCCGACCACCTCTCCGCCCAGTTGGACGAGGCGCCCGTCGGGAAGGCGGGTCTGCTCGACGCGTCCGCCGACCCGGTCGCGGGCCTCGACGACGAGGACGTCGGCGCCGCCCTCGGCCAGGTCGCGTGCGGCGGCGAGGCCCGCGAGGCCCGCGCCGAGCACGATGACGTCGTGGTTCATGGGGGTGTTCCTTCGCTGGATGCGGGAAGGCGGCCGGGACGGCGGCCCGGAGGGGTCAGTCGAGGACCAGGCAGTGTTCGGGCCTCCAGCCGATCTCGACCTGCTCGCCGCCGCTCCAGCGGTCCTCCATGCGGGAGCGGTCGGTGTTCTGTTCCAGCACGGACACCGTCACGCCCGGCGCCAGCTCGATGAGGTAGGTGGTGGTCGCACCGCAGTAGACGGTCTCGCGCACGACTCCGCCCACCCGGGCCATGCCCGGTTCGAAGTCGGAGAGCCAGATCTTCTCGGGCCGGATCGAGAGGCTGACGGCGGTGCCGTCGGGGACCGCGGACCGAAGGCCGACGGGCAGCGAGGGGCCCTGGTCCAGGTGGACCTCGCCGGAGCGGTAGGTACCGGGGACGAGGTTCGAGGTGCCCATGAACGAGGCCGTGAAGGTGCCGGCGGGGCGCTCGTACACGTCCTCCGGCGTGCCGCACTGCTCGATGCGGCCCTCGTTCATGACCGCGATGCGGTCCGACATGGTCAGCGCCTCGTCCTGGTCGTGGGTGACGAAGACGAAGGTGATGCCGACCTCGCGCTGGATCTGCTTGAGTTCGACCTGCATCTGGCGGCGCAGTTTCAGGTCGAGGGCGGCCAGTGGCTCGTCCAGCAGCAGCACCTGGGGGCGGTTGACCAGGGCGCGGGCGAGGGCCACGCGCTGGCGCTGGCCGCCGGAGAGCGTGGGCGGCTTGCGTGCGGCGAGGTGCCCCAGCTGTACGAGGTCGAGCATGCCGGCGACGCGCTCGCGGATCTCGGCGCGGGCCACGCCCTTGCGTTTGAGGCCGAAGGCCACGTTGTCCGCGAGCGAGAGGTGGTCGAAGAGTGCGTAGCTCTGGAAGACGGTGTTGACGTTGCGCTTGTCGGGAGGCAGCCCGGTGACGTCCTCGCCGTCGAGCAGGACGCTGCCCTGCGTGGGATCGGCGAATCCGCCGATCATCCGCAGCAGGGTGGTCTTTCCACAGCCGGAGGGGCCCAGGAGGGAGAAGAACTCGCCCGGTGCGATGTCGAGGGTGACGTCGCGGACGGCGTACGCGTCGGCGGCGCCGGCGTAGCGCTTGCCGACGTGGTCGAGCCGGACCGCGGGGTGGGGGCGTGCGTGCGGGGGACGGGGAGGGTGCTGCATGGGGTCACTTCCCGGAGAGCAGATCGAGGCCGCCGCGACGGCCGAACAGGCGCGGGATGGCGAGGGCGAGGACGATGAGCGCCACGGATCCGAGGAGCATCAGGGTGCCGACGGCGTTGATGGTGGGTTGCACGCCGAACCGGATCGCCGAGTAGATGCGTACGGACAGCGGCTGCGGATCGACGCCCGTGGTGAAGTAGGCGAGGACGAAGTCGTCGAAGACGAGGGCGAAGATCAGGACGGCCGAGGCCAGGATGCTGGGGAGCAGCGCGGGCAGCGTCACCAGGCGCAACGCCTGCCGGCGGGTGGCGCCGAGGTCCATGGCCGCCTCTTCCACCTCGGGGTTCAGGGCGGCGATGCGGGAGCGCAGGATCACCGTCACGTACGAGATGGAGAACGTGATCTCGGCGAGCATCACGGTGCCGGTGGACAGCGTGATGCCCGTGCCCTTGAAGAGGAGCATCGCCGCGACGCCGGTGACGATCTCCGGGGTGATCAGCGGGACGAGCATCACCAGACCGGCGAAGGAGCCGAGCCTGCTGCGCGCGCGGACCAGCCCGAGCGCGAGGGCCACGCCGAGGACCAGTGAGCCGGCCATGGCGACCAGCGATACCCGCAGGCTCATGCCGAGCGAGTCGAGCAGTACGTCGTCGTGGAAGAAGGCCTCGTACCACCGCAGGCTCAGCCCGTGGAAGACGGTGAGGGACTTCTGCGCGTTGAAGGAGAACAGGACGACGACGCCCACGGGGAGGTAGAGGAGCGCGAAGAAGACCACCGTGACCGCGATCGCGAAGCGGGGCCGCCGCTCGGCGCGCCGGGTCATCGGGCCGCCTCCGCCTCGTCCTTGCGGGTGCGCCGCAGGTAGCCGAGCATCCCGAGGAACAGGACCGCCATCAGCAGCATGGTCAGGGCCGAGCCGAGCGGCCAGTTCTGGCCCTGGAAGAACTTGTCCTGGATCAAGTTGCCGATCATGATCTGGTCGGGTCCTCCCATGAGCTGGGCGCTGACGAAGTCGCCCATGGCGGGCAGGAAGACGAGGACGCAGCCGGCGGCGGCGCCCTGCCGGGTCGCGGGCACGGTGACGAAGAGGAAGGTCCTCAAGGGGCCGCCGTAGAGGTCGCGTCCGGCCTCGATGAGCGAGGTGTCCATCCGTTCCAGGGCCGCGTACAGCGGGATGATCATGAATACGATGAATCCGTAGACGAGTCCGGCGATGACGCCCGCGCCGGTCTGGAGGATCTTGGTGTTTTCGTCGGCGATCCCCACCGCGCGAAGGGCCCGCAGCAGCGGTCCGTCGTCGGAGAGGACGACGGACCAGCCGTACATCCGCACCAGGTAGTTGGCGAAGAAGGGGACGACGATCGCGGCGATCAGCGCGTTCTTGAAGCGCCCGCCGTGCAGCGCGATGGTGTAGGCGACCGGATAGGCCACCAGCAGGCAGATGGCGCAGGTGACGAGTGCGTAGCCGAGCGAGCGCAACAGGACGGTGCGGTAGGCCGGGTCGGCCAGCGTGGCGATGTTGTCGAAGTTGAGTCCGAAGCGCGGGTTCCCCAGCGGGTCGGTGGTGCCGAACGCGAGGGTGGCCACCAGGACGAGGGAGGCGAGCAGGAAGCCGGTCATCCACAGGGTGCCGGGGAGCATCAGCCAGGTCCACAGGCGCGCCCCCGCCGCGGACGGCCCCGGGTCCGGGCGGCCCGCCCCGGACGGTGTGCGTCGTGTCATGTCAGCCGGCCTTCACGTCGGTCCAGGCGGCGTCGCGGGCCCGCTCGCCCGTCGTGGTGCCGTTGCGGTAGAAGAGGTCGGCCCCGAGGTCCTCGGCGGTCACCAGACACTGGGGGAACGGCTCCACGAGTGCGGCGTAGGTGTCCTCGGTGCCGCGCACCGGCATCGGGTAGCCGATGTACTCGATGTTCTTCTTCACGTTCTCCGGGCGGAGCATGTAGTCGATGAAGAGCATCGCCGTTCCGGGGTGCTGGGCGTTGGCGGGTATGGCGTAGCAGTCGGAGTTGACGGGGGCGCCCTCCCGGGCGACCTCGAAGCCGAAGACCGAGGGGTCCTCGGCCTGGGCGAGCATCGCGGCCATGTCCCCGCTCCAGGCCTGCGTCATGTCGGCGTTGCCGTTGAGCAGGTTGTTGTAGCTGTCGCTGGAGAAGCCGCGCAGCCGGGGGCGCAGCGAGCGCAGGGTGTCGGTGACGCGGTCGAGTTCGGCCGGGTCGCCGGTGGAGAGTCCGAGTCCGAGCTTGAGCGCGCCCATGCCGAGCACCTCGTCCCGGTCGTCGAGTACGAAGACCTTGCCCTTGGCCTGCTCGTTCCACAGGTCGCTCCAGGAGCCCGTGAGGTCCCCGAGGCGGTCGCGGCGCCATCCGATGCCGGTCTTGTACATGGTGAAGGGGACGGTGTGCGCGGAGCCGGGGTCGTACCAGGGGTCGGCGAAGTAGCCGTAACCGCCGAACACCGCCTCGGCGTTCTTCAGCCGGCCGTGGTCGATGGTGCGCAGCCTGCCGCCGGCGGCGAGGCGCTGCGACCACTTCGCCGTGGGGAAGATGATGTCGTAGCGGTTGCCCGCGTTGAGCTTGGCGGCCATGCCCTCCATGGAGTCGAAGTTCGACTGGACGACCTTGACCCCGTACTCCTTCTGGAATCCTTCGAAGACGGCCGGATCGACGAAGTCGGCCCAGTTGAAGTAGACGAGGTCGCCGTCGACCTTGACGTCGATCGGCGTGTGCGCGGCCGCTGCCGAGGCCGGGTCGCCCTCGGATGCGAACCCGCAGCCGGCCGCCGAGAGGGCGAGGGCCGCGGTGGTGCCTGCGCGGAGGAAGGAGCGTCTGGTCAGGGGAAGTGCCTCGGGGGACATCGGGGTCCTCTCCGTAGGGGCCCGCTGCCGTGGGGGGACGGCGGGAAGGGGAACAGCGGCGGGGGAGGTCGTACGGTGGGCCGTCGTACGGTGGGAGGCCGTACGGTCCGGCGGTCGTACGGTGGGCGCGGCGGTGCGGGGCGCGGTGGTGCCGTGGTGCCCGCGCGGACGGCGCGCCTTCAGCGGGAGCGGTTCACAGCCCGGCGGCGTCGAGGTCCTCGCGGATGCGGCCGGCGAACCAGCCGACCGCCGACTCGCGGCGCGACAGGGGTCCGGGCTCGAACCCGGGGGTGGAGAGCCCCTTCTGGACGCGGGAGACCAGCTCGGCGTCCTCGTCATTGGTGATCCAGCCGATGTGGATGTTCAGGCGCCGGGCCAGCCGGGTGCGCAGGCTGGTGCCGCGCCGGGTGTAGAACGCGCCGGGTACGGCCACCCGGTCCACCGCCGTCGGGATCGCCGTCCACGCGAGGACGTGGTCGGGGTAGAAGTCGATGAGGGTGTTGGGGTAGATCACCGCGTACCGCCAGACCCTGCGGTCGGCCTCGGCGAGGCCCGGCATCGGGGCGGCGATGCGCTGGTAGAGGCGTTCGGGCCAGTTGGAGGAGGGTTTGTCCCGCAGCGGCGAGGCGAACAGGGCGTAGGACTCCTCGATGTCGCAGGTGTAGCCCTGGTAGTCGAGCAGGCGCATCAGCCCGGGATGCGCCACCGGGACGTGGTAGCCCTCCAGGTAGTTGTCGACCGCCACCTTCCAGTTGGCTTCCTGCACTTCGGCGCCCGCCAGGTCGTAGATACGGGCGCGGCCGACCGGGACCAGATCGGCTCCGGCGTAGTGGCCGACGGCCTCGGCGAGGCCCGCGCAACTCTTCGCCAGCGGTACGGCCCCGGGGTCGAGGTTGACGAAGACGAAGCCGAGGAAGGACTCGACCCGGGCCGGGAACAGGCCGAGGCTCGGCTTGTCGAGGCAGGGGATCTGCCGTGCCTCCGGGGCGCCGACCAGGCTTCCGTCGAGCCGGTACGTCCAGCCGTGGTACGGGCAGCGGATCGCCTTGCCGGCCGGTTCCGGGGCGGTCACCAGGCGGGTCCCGCGGTGGCGGCACACGTTGAGGTGGGCGGCCAGGCCGCCGTCCTCCGTGCGGACGACCAGGACCTCCCGGTCCGCCACCGTGGCGGCCAGCCGGGCTCCCGGGCCCGGGAGGTCGGATTCGTGGCAGACGAGCTGCCAGGACTTGCCGAAGACGTGCCGCATCTCGGCGGCGCCCGTCTCGGGATCGGTGTAGTAGCGGGCTGACAGGGCGGGCCCGGGAGAGTCCTGGCCGGGCGGGCCGATCGGTGTTTCTTCGGGGGCTCTGTGCTGCATCGGGTGACTCCTTGCCGTACGTGCGGCGATCGGTGTCGGCGATCGGTGTCAGCGATCGTGTCGAGGCGACCCGGCTGCGGGCAGGGTGAGGTACGGCGGACGCCGCGACCTCGCTGACCGATTGGACAGCCAGATTGCTGGCTCATTTCCGCCGGGTCAAGACTTGTGGGCTGACCGATCGGTCAGCTAGCGTGATTGCTGTCGCTGACCGGTCGGTCAGCCAACGTGTCACCCGTCGCTGCTCCCGGCGCCGCCGCGCATCCGCCCTGTTCCCCGGGCCGGAGCAGCCCTGCCCGCCCCGGCATCAGCCCGGGCCCGCACCCCCCGTTCCGCCGCACGATTCGGCGCCCCTTCGGCGATTCCCGGGCCTCCCCCCCATGCCCGGCCCGCCCGGCGCCGTCCCGTCCCGGCACCCCACCCCTCCCGGAGGCACGTATGAGCGGTCGTCGGCGTCTGGACTGGCTCGGCCTCACCCCCGAACCGGAGCGGGAACTGCCCGTGGCGGTCGCCGCCCTGCGCGCCTCCTCCCCGGCTTCGCCATCACCCCCACCCGGGGCTCGGGCGCCGGCCGGGAAGACGCCCGGGGAATCCCCCGGGGAGACGCCCGTGGAACCGGCGGCCACGGAACTGGCGGCCGCCGAACGGCGGCGCGTGGAGCGCCTGGTCCTGCGGGGCAGCCGGCACGGCTGGCTCCGCTACCTGGCCGAGGTCACCGACCTGGTGACCTCCGTGGCCGAGGGCTCACGACCGGGCGACCGGGCGGCCGCCCTGCTCGCCGCGGAGGTGGTCCTCGACCACCACCGCATGCTCATCGGCCTCCCGGGCGCCGGATACGGCCGCACCGCCGAGGACCGTACCGCGCTGGAGAACGCCGTACGCACCCTGCGCACCCCCACCCGGACAGGAGGCAGCCGATGACCGCGATCCGACTCCCGACGGCGCAGCCGCCGGACTCCGTACTCGGAGCGCGACCGGACGTGACGGAAACCGCCGGGGCGTACCGCGCCACCGGCGGATACCGGAGCGCGATCCGCCCCGACGAACTGCTGAGCCACCTCGACGCCTGCGGCCTGCGCGGCCGCGGCGGGGCCGGATTCCCCGTCGCCGTCAAACTGCGCACCGTGCGCGAGGGCGGCGGCGTCCCGGTCGTGGTCGCCAACGGCGAGGAGGGCGAGCCGGGTTCGGTCAAGGACCGCTGGCTGCTCCGGGCCCGGCCCCACCTGGTGCTCGACGGCCTCGCCCGCGCCGCCGCGATGACCGGGGCCACACGCGGATACGTCTACCTCTCCGACCCGCGAGCGGGGGCCCGCGTACGCCGGGCCCTCGCCGAGCACCCGCCGCCCCTGCCCATCGAGGTGATCGAGACCGACCGCACCTACGTGGCCGGCGAGGAATCCGCGGTGGTCCGCAGGATCGACGGCGGCCCGGCCCTGCCCACCGCCAAGCCCCCCCGTCCCTTCGAACGCGGCGTCGGCGGCGCGCCCACCCTGGTCTCCAACGTCGAGACGCTCGCCCGCATCGCCCTGACCGCCGCCCGGCCCGGACTGCGGCAGCGGATCGCCCGCTCCACGCTGGTGACGCTCTCCGGCGGGAGCGGCACCCCGCTGCTCACCGAAATCCCGTACGGCGTCCCCCTGCGCACCCTGGCGGCCGCCCACGGCACCCCGGATGCCGCCGGGGCCCTGATGGGCGGGCTGTTCGGGGGACTCGTCGACGCCCGGGGCCTGGACCTTCCCCTCGAACCCGGCGCGCTCGCCGCGGCGGGCACCGCACTGGGCTGCGGAGCGATCCGCTTCCTCGCCGCCGGCACCTGCCCGGTGACCGCCGCCGCCGAAGCCGTCGGCCACCTCGCGGCCGAGAGCGCACGGCAGTGCGGGGTCTGCGTCACGGGCACCGCGGCGGTCCACGGCGCCCTCAGGGAGCTCGCCGCGGGCACGGCCGGGCCCGACACCCTCGCGAACCTGACCCGCTGGGCGCAGGGCCTGCCCGGGAGAGGCGCGTGCGGCCTCCTCGACGCCGCGGCCGGCACCGCCGGCAGCCTCTTGCGCGCCTTCCCCGGCGCCCTCCCCTCCCACCTCGGCGCGGCCTGCCCCGCCTGCGCCGCCGACCTGCCCGCGGCCGGCTCCGGACGCCTCGCCGTCGCCGTACCGGAGGTCTCGGACGCGCCCTACGACGTGCCCTCCGACCGCATCGCGCTGCCCGCGCTGAAAGGAACGCCGTGAAACTCCTGCTGGACTCCACCCGCTGCCAGGGCTACGGACTGTGCCAGGAACACGCCCCCGAACTCGTCGAGCTCGACGAATGGGGCTACGCGAAGCTCATCGCCCTCGCCGTCGAGCCCGCCGCGGAGGAAGCCGCACGCGCCTGCGCCGACAGCTGCCCCAACGCGGCCCTCCGAGTGGAGAAGTGACATGGGACGTGACCTGACCGCACTGTTCGACCCCGGTTCGGTCGCCGTGGTCGGCGCCAGCGACGATCCGGCGAAGTACGGGCACGCCGTGGCCTCCCAGGCGCTGCGGGCCCCGGCCCGCAGGCCCGTCCACCTCGTGAACCGGCGCGGCGGCACCGTCCTCGGCAAAGCCGCGGCCCCCTCCCTCGTCGCGATCGGCGAACCCGTCGAACTCGTGGTGATCTCCGTTCCCGGCGCGGGCTTCGAAGCCGCCGTCGACGAGGCCCTGGCCTGCGGGGCGAAGGCGATCGTCGGCATCACCGCCGGCTTCGCCGAGGCGGGACCCGAGGGACTGGCCCGCCAGCAGGCGGTCGCCGCCCGCGTGCGCGCCGCCGGAGCCGTGCTCGTCGGCCCCAACTGCCTCGGCATCGCGGACAACACGACCGAGCTGTACCTCGCCTCCGACCGCTTCGCACCCGGCGGCGTCGCCCTGCTGAGCCAGAGCGGCAATCTCGCCCTCGAACTCCAGCTCCGCGCCGCCCCGCACGGCCTGGGCTTCTCCCGCTTCGTCTCCCTCGGCAACCAGGCCGACGTCACCCTCGTCGACCTCGTCGAGGACTGCGCCCGCCACGAGGCCACCGCGGCGATCGCCGTGTACGCCGAGGACTTCGGAGACGGCCGGGCCTTCGCCCGGGCCGCCGCGGCGGCCGGCAAGCCGGTCGTGCTGCTCTCGGCGGGCCGGGGCACCGCCTCCGCCCGCAGCGCCCAGTCCCACACCGGGGCGCTGACCACCTCGGCGGACGTGGTGGCCGCCGCCTGCCGCGACGCGGGTGTCGAACTCGTCCACACGCCGCGGGAGATGACGGTCGTCCTGGCCGCGCTGAGCGCGGGTCCCCGTACGAGCGGCCGGCGTGCCGCGGTCTTCACCGACGGCGGCGGCCACGGCGCCATCGCGGCCGACGCCGCCGAGGACGCCGGGCTCGACGTGCCGGAACTCGGCGCGCGGGCACAGGAGCGGCTGCGGGCCGTGCTGTGGGAGCAGTCCGCGGTCGGCAACCCGGTCGACCTGGCCGGGATGGGCGAGCAGAACCCCCTCTCGTACGCCGACACGGTCGCGGAACTGCTGGCCGCAGACGAGGTCGACGCCGTCCTGATGACCGGCTACTTCGGCGGCTACGCCGCCTCCGACGGCGGCCTGGGCGGCGGTGCGGCAGGCGGCTCGACCGGCGGTGGGGCCGGCGTTCCGGACGGAGGGTCCCTCCTCGCGCAGGGCGAACAGCGGGCCGCCCGCACGATCGTCACGCACCTCGCGGCCGCGCCGAAGCCCCTCGTCGTGCAGTCGATGTACCCGCAGTCGCCGAGCTGCCGGATCCTGGCCGGTGCCGGGATACCGGTGTTCGCCTCGACCGAGGACGCCGCCCGCGCGCTGGCGGCGATGACCGTCCGGGGGGCCGCCGGCACGCCCGGGCTCCCCGCGCTGCCGGCGCCCGCCGAGCCGCTGCGGGACGCGGGCTACCACGGGGTGCGGGCGCTGCTCGACTCCGCCGGCGTGCCGTTCCCGCCCGCCCGCGAGATCACCGACGAGGCCGGACTGCTGGCCGCGGCGGCGGAGTTCGAGGGCCCGTACGTCCTGAAGGCCCTGCACCTCCTGCACAAGTCCGACGCGGGCGGCGTCGTGCTGCGGCTGGCCGACGCGGACGCGCTCCTCACCGCCTACCGGGACATGCACGCCCGGCTCGGCGCGTCCTCGTACTCGGTCGAGGCGATGGCCGACCTGACGGACGGCATCGAGCTGATCGTGGGCGTGAACCGCGATCCGCGGTTCGGGCCCGTGGCGATGGTAGGACTCGGCGGGGTCCTCACCGAGACCCTGCGCGACGTCGCCTTCTCGCTCGCGCCCGTACCGGCCCGGCGCGCCGAGGAACTGCTCCGCGGCCTGCGGACCGCCGCCCTCCTGGCGGGCGTACGCGGCCGGCCGGCCGTGGACGTGGCCGCGGCTGCCGCCGTGATCGAGCGCGTCACCACGGTCGCCGCCGCGCATCCGGAGATCGCCGAGCTGGAGGTCAACCCGCTGCTGGTGCGCCCGGACGGGGCCGTCGCCCTGGACGCGCGAGCCGTCCTGCTCTGAGTGCCGAGCCCCCGTACACCCGTCTCATCCCCTTCGTGCCCCGGAGAACACCATGGACTTCCGCTACACGCCCGAGCAGGCCGATCTCAAGGCCCGAGCCGCCGCCTACACGCGGCTCCTGATGAGGTACGAGGACCAGTCCGAGGAGGCCGGCGGTCCGCTCCCCGCCGACACCGTCCGCGAGCTGACCCGCGCCGCCATCGAGGCGGGCGTCTACGCCATCAACATGCCCGCCGAATGGGGCGGGGCCGGACTCTCCCTGCTGGACCAGGTCATCGTCGAGGAGGAGTTCGGCAAGGTCACCAACTGCCTGTGGGACATCCCCTGGCGACCCGCCAACGTCCTGGCCCACGGGACCGAGGCGCAGCGGGAGAAGTACCTGCTCCCCGTCATCCGGGGCGAACGGTTCGACGCGTTCGCCGTGACCGAGCCCGGCGCGGGCTCCGACCCGGGCTCGTGCACCAGCACGGCGGTCCGTACCGACGGCGGCTGGCTCGTGAGCGGCGAGAAGTGGTTCGTGACCTGCGGGGACATCGCCGACTTCCTGCTGGTGCAGGCCGACGCCGGTCCGGAGCGGGCCGCGACCCTCTTCTTCGTGGACAAGCAGGCGGCGGGCGTCGAGATGACCCGCGTGCCCCGCTTCATGCACTCCGCGGTGAACGGGCACCCCGAGTTCACCTTCACCGACGTCTTCGTCCCCGACGAGGACGTGCTCGGCGGTGTCGGCAACGGCTACGAGCTGACCAAGGAGTGGTTCACCGACGAGCGGCTGATGATCGCCGCCCGAACCGTCGGCGCCGCCGAACGGGCCCTGGAGCTCGCCCGGGACTGGGCGGTGCAGCGCCGTCAGTTCGGCTCGCCCATCGCGGACTTCCAGCTGATCCAGGGCATGCTCGCCGACTGCGCGGTCGACATCGCCGTCAACCGGGCCTACACCCACCAGGTCGCCTGGGAGGCCGATCAGCCGCACACCGACCGCAAGACCCTGCACGCCAAGGCGTCGACGGCGAAGCTCGCGGCGAGCGAGGCCGCCGGGCGGGTCATCGACCGCTGCGTACAGATCTTCGGCGGCCGCGGCTACGACCGCTCGTACCCCGTCGAGCGGATGTACCGCGAACTGCGCGTCGACCGGATCTGGGAGGGCACCTCCGAGATCCAGCGCCTGATCATCGCCAACGAGCTCGTCAAGCGCGGCACCCGCGCCCTCGCGCTGCCCGGCGCCTGAGCCCCCGTATCCCCTTACCCCGTATCCCCGTACCCCGTACCGCCGTACCGCCGTACCGCCGTTCAGCGATCGAAGAGGAGTGACATGGACTTTCGCCTCACCGCCCGTCAGGAAGAGCTCAAGGGCTCGGCGCGCGCGCTCACCGACTTCATCATGAAGTACGAGGCCGACTGCGAGGAGAACAACGGCCTGCCCCCGCACGCCCACACCGAGATCCGCGACGCGGTCCTCGACAGCGGCCTGCAAGCCGTCAACATGCCGGCGGAATGGGGCGGCGCCGGGCTCACCATCCTGGAACAGGTCACCGTCCAGGCGGAGCTCGGACGGCTGACCGGCGCCCTCTGGGACATGGTGTGGCGCCCGGCCAACGCCCTGTCCTACTGCACGCCCGAGCAGCGGGAGCGCTACCTCGTCCCCGTCATCCGGGGTCAGCGGCGCGACTGCTACGCGGTGAGCGAGCCCGAGGCGGGATCGGACCCGCAGAGCGTGCGGACCACGGCGACGCGGACCGGAGACGGCTGGGTGCTCAACGGCGAGAAGTGGTTCGTCACCGTGGGCGACCACGCGGACTTCATGATCGTGCTCGCCGCCGCCGGGGAGGAGGGCGCCCCGACGCTGTTCCTCGTGGACAAGGACACCCCGGGGATCGAGATGACCCGGGTGCCGCGCTGGATGCACACCTTCGTCTACGAGCACCCCGAGTTCACCTTCACCGACGTGCGCGTGCCCGAGGACGCCGTCCTGGGGGAGGTGGGCAACGGCTACGACATCACGCGCTCCTGGTTCACCGAGGAACGCCTGATGATCGCCGCCCGGACGATCGGCGCCGCCGAACGGGCCCTGGAGCTCGCCCGGGACTGGGCGGTGGAGCGCCGTCAGTTCGGCTCGCCCATCGCGGACTTCCAGCTGATCCAGGGCATGCTCGCCGACTGCGCGGTCGACATCGCCGTCAACCGGGCCTACACGCACCAGGTGGCCTGGGAGGTCGACGAGGGCCTGTCCGACCGCAAGACGCTGCACGCCAAGGCGGCCATCGCCAAGCTGGCGGCGAGCGAGGCCTCCGGCCGCGTCATCGACCGCTGCCTGCAGATCTTCGGCGGCCGCGGCTACGACCGCTCGTACCCCGTCGAGCGGCTCTACCGCGAACTGCGCGTCGACCGCATCTGGGAGGGCACCTCCGAGATCCAGCGCCTGATCATCGCCGGTGAACTCGTCAAGCGCGGCACCGGCGTGCTGCACATGCCGTCCTCCGTCTGACCGTACGGCGGTCCGGGCCAGGAGCCTGGTCGGGAGCATGGCCCGGACCGCCCCGCGTACGGCACCAATCCTGCATGTGAAGGGAGAACCGATGTCCGGTGTGGAACGGGTCGGGATCGTGGGCTGCGGCCTGATGGGATCCGGCATCGCCGAGGTCTGCGCCCGCGCGGGCCGCGAGGTCGTGGTGGTGGAGACGAGCGGGACGGCCGCGCAGGCGGGCCTGAAGCGGATCACGCGCTCCCTGGCGCGCGCCGCCGACACCGGGAAACTGACCGCGGCCGAACGCGATGCCGCCGCCGGCCGGATCACCGTGACCACGGACATGGCCCGGCTGGCGGACCGGGACCTCGTGGTCGAGGCGGTGGCGGAGGACGAGCGGGCCAAGCTGGAGGTGTTCGCCCGGCTCGACTCGGTGGTGGAGCGCCGGGACGCCGTGCTGGCCACGAACACCTCCTCGATACCCGTCATCCGGCTCGCGGCCGCCACTTCGCGGCCCGGCCAAGTGGTCGGACTCCACTTCTTCAATCCCGTTCCCGTGCTCCCCCTGGTCGAGCTGGTGCCCTCGCTGGTCACCGACGAGGGGACCGCCCGGCGGGCCCACGCCTTCGCCTCCGAGGTCCTGGGCAAGCACGTCGTCCGCGCCCAGGACCGGGCCGGCTTCATCGTGAACGCGCTCCTCGTGCCGTACCTGCTGGCCGCGGTGCGGATGGCGGAGTCCCGGACCGCCTCCGCCGAGGACATCGACCGGGGCATGACCCTCGGCTGCGCCCACCCGCTGGGGCCGCTCGCGCTGGCGGACCTCATCGGGCTGGACACCGTACAGGCCATCGCGCAATCCCTGTACGCGGAGTACAGGGAGCCGCTGTACGCCCCGCCGCCGCTGCTCGCCCGGATGGTGGACGCGGGCCTGCTCGGCCGCAAGACCGGCCGGGGCTTCCACGTCTACCGCTGACCGGAGCGCCCCGACGGCCGGAACCGGGGGGCCCGATGCGCGAGGATGAGGGTCTGGCGGCCGGCAGCCGGACCCGACCACCCACCCGCCCTGCGGGCGCCGACACGGGGAGTAGCCAACGTGACCAAGGCCGAGCGTGCACTGGAGACGCGCGAGCGCATCCTCAAAGCCGCGTGCGAAGTCATCGCCGACATCGGCTTCGAGAACGTCAGCATGCGCAAGGTCGCCGAACACGCCGGGGTTTCGAAGGCGTTGCTGCACTACCACTTCGACACCCGCGAGAAGCTCTTCGCCGAGGCCATGACGCATTCCTTCGCCCAGACCGGCACGGACGCCGAGGACGGGGGCGACACGACCCCGGCCGCGGTCGTCCTGGCCCGCATCCTGCGCAGCATGCTGCCGAGCGACGCGGACCTGCGCCAGGACTGGAAGCTCTGGCAGGAGCTGTGGGTGCGCGCGCAGCGTGACCAGACGGCCCGTCACCTCGCCGTGGACCTGTACGACCAGCTCCACGCCTGGGTGGGCGCAGCCATCGAACGGGGCATCCGGTCGGGCGAGTTCACCGAGTGCGACGTCACCGCGGTCAGCACGCTGATCATGGCCCTCTGTGACGGTCTCGGGATCCGCCTGATGCTGGACGACCCCCGGGTCGACCTCGCCACGGCCCGCTCGGCCATCTGGCGGGCCGTCGCCCCCGCCCTCGGGACCACCCCGGACTTTCCGGAGGTGTGAGAGGTCTCACCCCGCGCGCGGTCGTCATCCCAGGGTGAAGAGGAAATTGACGGACGCGTAGTAATTGGGCAGTTGGACCAGCCGCGAACCTTGGCGCGGGGGATCGTTCTTGGGCCAGTTCCACGGGCCCAGCAGGTGGTCGGGGTAGTCGCTCTTCTGGACCCGTGGCACGAACCAGAGCCGGAAGGCGCCGGAGCGTCCGACCGACTCGGACTTCCAGAGCTGCGTCTCACGGCCGGGGCCCGAGCGGCAGGCCCGCAGGACGACGTCGACGGCGTTCCCGCCGGCGGTGGTGCCGTCGAGGCAGCTCCCGGTGCCCGTGTTCCGGAACTGGTACGTGCCCGGCCCGGCCGGCAGGCGCTGCCAGCCCTGGGAGGCCTCGCCGGTGCACGGCTGGAGCTGCAACGGCCCTTCGGAACCCCTGCCGGCGAAGCCGACGCACAGCCCCGAGGCGGTGTTGACCAACGGCAGGCCGGTGGGGGCGGGGCTCTGCGAGGGCGGCGCGGAGGACGGCGGGGGAGTGACGGGAGCCGTCGGGGCGGCGACGGCCGACACGGGGGCGCCGATGGTCACGATGGGTGGCGCCGAGTCCGCCGGCCGCGGCAGCAGATACGGGTCGACCTCCGAGACCGGGCCCGGGTTCGGGCTCGCGACCGTGGGCGCCGGTGCGGCGCGCACGGTCCGGTCCTCGGCCGGCAGCAGGACGAACGCGGTGAGGGTCGTACCCGCGACGGCCGCCGCCGCGGTCCACTTCGGTGCGCCGAACCGCGCCGCGGCCACCTTGAGCCCCACCACCTTGCCCGCTGCCAGGTGATGGACGCCGTGCACACCGGCGGTCAGTGCGGAGGAGGCCGGGTGCCACAGCAGGATTCCGGCCGGCAGCAGCGCGCCCAGCCTGTTGTTGACCGCTCGCAGATCGCGCTCGGCCCGCCCACAGCCGTCGCACGCCCGAAGGTGCCGTCCCAGGTCCCTGGTGACGCGCTTGCCCGGTCGGCGGAGCGCGGCGGCGAGCATGCCGCCGTAGTGCCGGCACTCGTCGCTCACGCTCTCGTCCAAGTGGGCGCGCAGGTAGGCCTCACGCAGGCCCTCGCGGGCGCGCGCCGCCAGCGAACCGACGCCTCCCGCCGATATCCCGAGGCGCCGGGCCGTCTCGGTCGCGGGCTCGTCCTCGACGACCGCGTGCCACAGCACGGCCTGCCAGCGCTCCGGCAGCGACCGGTACGCCCGCAGCACCAGCGAACCCTCCTCCGCCGACAGGGTCACGTCCTCGACGTCCTGGTCGCCGGCCAGGCCGGCGGCCCACGTGTCGAAGTCGGCCGACAGCTGTGTGCGGGCGCCGCGGCGGGCCCATTCGGCCGCCACCCGGCGCACGCAGGTCAGCAGGTACGGCCGCCAGACGTACTCGGGGCCGGTGCCCCACGCGACGGCCCGGTAGGTGCGGGCGAAGGCCTCGGCCGCCAGGTCGCCGGCCGTGGCCAGGTCGCGGCAGCAGGTGCGGGCGTAGGCGAGTACCGCGTCGTGGTGACGGGCGAACACCTCGCCCATCACGTCGCTGAGATCGGCATCTGACGCCGAGTCGCGCTCGCGGAGCAGCGCGCACAACTGTGCGTCGCTGAGGTCGTGGAGGTCCTGCCGGCGGGCAGTTCCCGATGTGCTCAACCTTGCTCCCGTTGATTTGCTGGTGGCCGGCACGGCGAATGCCAGGCAGGTGGGCAGTGGGGGTGCGACGCTGCGCCCGGCCGGAATTCGCGCAAGTGTGCACGCTTTCAAGGCCTGTGAGCAACCGGGCGCTTCGATACTGTCCGCCCTGACGCGACTTCGGCAAAGGCTTGGCAAAGTCGCGGGACCGCGTCGCGGCCACACCGTCTCCCACGTGCACCAAGACCGAACAACAGGCCGGGAGGCGCGAGTGCAGTGGTCAGTCCAGGTCGTACGCGGTGTCGTGTTTCGGCTGGTACAGCCCCACCGTGCCCGCCCCCGGCACGGCCAGCGTGGTGACCGAGCCCCAGCGCTGTTCGGTGATGCCGGTGGTGAACTCGACGCCCTTCGCCTGCAACTGTGTGACCGTGGCGGCGAGGTCGTCGCACATCAGGAAGAGTTCGGTGACGCCGGCGGCGTGGGGGTCGGTCGGGTGGACGGCCAGTTCGCCCGGTGGGGACTTGAAGACGAGCCAGCCGCCCCCGGCGTCGACGTGCGGGAACCCGAGCACATCGCGGAAGAACGCGCGGGCCGCCTCGGCGTCGGTGGCGTAGATGATCGTGTGTGCACCGGTGATCATCCGGTCAAGCTAGCAGTCCGTTTTGTCGCCCCGCCGGTACGACTCTCCACGGTCGACGTCACGTGCCCGGCGGCCGGCTCCCTCCGCTGGGCTGGGGTGTCATGCGTTCCAGACCCCTGCGCTCGTAGAAGCGGGTCATCGCGAACCCGACGAGCAGGGCGAGGACGGTGCCGACGGCGATCATGGTCCACGCGCGGGTGAGACCGGCGTCGGCGCGCGCGTCGAAGTAGAGGATGGCACGCACTCCGTCACTGAGCTGGCGCATGGGCTCGAAGAGAGACAGGAAGCGGTAGAAGCCGGGGACGGCCTGGAGCGGGACGGTGGCGCCCGACGACGGCAGGCCCAGCGCGATGAACACGAACATGGACACGAGCTGGCCGATCCCGCCGAACGCCGCGTTGATCGCCTGGACGCCGAGGCCCACCGCGAGGCCCGCGCAGTAGGAGTAGATCCACAGGAGCGGGATGTGGACGGCGTCCATCCCGAGGATCGAGATCGTGGCCAGCATGACGAGCGTGGTGGTCAACACCGTGATCACGGCCGTCATGACCACTTTCAGCAGCAGCGTCTGGGTGCGGCTGATCGGCACGGTGGGCCGGCGGGTGTGCCAGGGGCCAACCTCGCTGTCCGCGTAGCCGAGGGCGGTGTCCACGCCGGTGTTGATGAGGTTGCCGCCCAGGAATCCGAGGAGTACCAGCAGCAGGGTGTAGTAGAACGCGCTCAGGCCCAGCCCGCTGTTTTCGCCGACGGGATGACCGACCCGGCTGACCACCTGCACGGGATCGGCCAGCAGCAGCCGCGTCGTGGAATCGGCTTGCGAGGTGACGGGGGAGGTGATGAGTCGTTCGCCGATGACCTTGGAGGACTGCCGGGCCGCCGCCGTGCTGATCCGGTCGGCCAGGGACGAGCCGATGCTCCCCATGCCGGGGTTGGTGAGCACCGTGATCGTCGGCCGGACCGTGGCAGTGGCCGTGGTGAGTGCGGCCACGGAATCGGTGAAGTTCGCGGGGATGACCAGGGCGCCGTAGATCTTGGCGGAGGAGAGCTGGTCCTGCGCTTGGGCCTGGGTGAGGCGGCGCCATTGGACCTTGCCGGACGTGTCGCCGCCGGTCACGGCCTCGGTGACCTGTGTCCCCAGGTTCTGCCGCTGCCCGGGCAGCGGCTTGCCGGTGTCCGCGTTGACGATGCCGACGGGCAGCTCGTGCAGTCTGCGGTTCGGATTGACGATGCCGCCCATGTACAGCAGCGACAGCAGCAGGGCGAGCAGCCCTGTCAGCACCGTGGGCACCACCCACAGCTTCGGGCGGCGAAGCAGCGCCGAGGCGCGTGCTCCGGCGGCGGTCACGGAGCGGGTGTCGTCGCGGTGATTCATGTCGGCGTCCATGGTTCTCGGCGAGTTCCGCGGCGACACCGAAGCGGCGGACGCGGACAGTCACCCTCCGCGATCGGGGGGTGCCTGTGCCGGCAAGCATGGGCCGTGTCGTGCAGAGGCGCCCGGAGGCTCACCGGACTTCGCACCGGAAGCCGCGAGCCGAGCGTACGAGGCGCTGCCCGACGAGTGGGCGGGCGGCGCCCGGCGGGCGGGTGGGGCCCCGGTCCGCGCGGGTCGGACGACGACCGCGCGGACCGGGGCCCGGTACGTGTCCGGGGCCGGGCCGGCGACCCGGACCCCCGGGTCAGCAGCCCGGGTTCTTCAGGGCGCTCCAGGTCTTGGGACCGACGATGCCGTCGACGGGCATGTGGCACATGTCCTTCACCCGGCGCTGGAACTCGCGCACGGCGCGGTCGGTGTCGGGACCGAAGTCGCCGTCGACGCCGGAGGAGCCGATGTTCACGTTCCAGGTCTTGAGCAGACACTGGGCCTGCCTGACCGCGGCGCCCTTGGCGCCCCTGCTGATGGTGGGCTGGGAGTCCGTGTGGTTGCAGCCGCGCGAACCGGTCGCCGACGTACCGGAGTTCGTGGCCGCCACGGCCGACGGGGCCAGGGCGACACCGGTGCACAAGGCGGTGGAGGCGACGAGGAGCGCGAGACGCTTGCTGACGAGCATGGCTGTGTTCCGTCCTTCGTTCGGCGCGGGCCCTTCCCCCGTGGACGTCCCCGAGCGGCCCGCTGTCCTGGTGTGCGGGACCGGTGGTCGGCCGGTCCCGTGCTGCCGAGGCAAGAAGCTACGGTCCGGGGCGCCGCCGGGTCGTCCCGTGCTGGATGGATCTCCGCCTCAACCTCCGGTGCAGGAAGGGCACTTCCCCAACCCAGGGCTGAGTACGGGAGTGGGAGGCCGCTGCGCGCCGTCCGGGCTAGGCTGCGGCGATGCGGATCCGCCCCTCCACCATGGACGCGCTGACGGCCCTCGCGCAGACGGGTGTGGCCGTGCTGCTGGGCCGGGAGGCGGTCGCCCAGGGCTGGCCTCCCCCCGACCTCGCCGCGTACCTGCTCGTCGGGCTGGTGACGGTGCCGGTGGCCGTGCGGACCAGGGCGCCGGTCGCGGTCTGCCTGTTCACCCAGCTGATGTGGGTCGTGTACGTCACCGCCGGGTACTGGCCGGTGGTCACCTGCTTCGGTCCGATGCTCGCGCTCTACACGGTGGCCGCGCTCTGTCCGGTCCGCACCTCGGCGGCCTGCGCCGCCCTGATGGGGGCGGTCTGGGTCTACGCGGGACTGCTGGGCAACGGCCCGGGCGGCTCCATGGCGAGCGTGCTCGCGCAGGCCGTGGTCTTCCCGGCCGTGCTGTGGCGGTTCGGGCTGGCGGCACGCCGGTCGGCCGAACTGGCCCGCGAGCTACGGCGCGAGCGCGACGAACGGGCTCGCCGCCACGTCGCCGAGGAACGCGCGCGCATCGCACGGGAACTGCACGACATCGTGGCCCACCACATGTCCGTGATCTCGATCCAGGCGGGCCTGGCCGGGTACGTCTTCGACTCGGCGCCCCGCACGGCCAGGACGGCCCTGTCCACCATCCAGGAGACCAGCGCCGAGGCGCTGGACGAACTGCGGCGCATGCTGTGCCTGTTGAGGGACACCGACCGGGAGCGACCGGCGGGCGGGGCCGACCAGCAGGCCCCGGGCAGGGACGCCCCGATGCCGGGCCTGTCACGGCTCGCGGAGACGGCCGAACGGGTGAGGGCCGCTGGCGTTCCGGTGGACCTGCGGATCACGGGCGGCGTCCGCGCCCTGGCCCCCGGCGTGGAGCTGTGTGCGTACCGGGTGACGCAGGAGGCACTGACCAACGTCCTCAAGCACGCCCCGGGCGCCCGCGTGACCGTGACCCTCGACTACCGGCCAACGCACCTGTCGGTGACCGTGACCGACGACGGCGCGGGCGGGCGCCCCCTTCCGGCCAAGTTGGCACCGGGGAGCGGGAACGGGTTGATCGGCATGCGCGAGCGGGCCAAGCTCTACGGAGGAACGATCAGCACCGGACCGCGCAGCGAAGGGGGCTATGCCGTGCGCCTCACGCTGCCGACCTCCGCCCGGACGGCAGCGCCGCGCGGGGACGGTCGCCCGGAATGACGGGATCCGGAGCCTTGAGGGTGCTCGTGGCCGACGACCAGTTCCTCATCCGGGCCGGGCTCGTGGGCCTGCTGGAGGTGGCGGAGGGCTTCGAGGTCGTCGGCGAGGCCACGGACGGCGCCGAGGCGGTCGAGCTCGCCGCCCGTACCCGCCCCGACGTGATCTTGATGGACATCCGGATGCCGGGCATGGACGGGATCGCCGCCACGGAGCGGATCCTCGCGCGGACCCCGCCCCCGGCACCCCGCGTGCTGATCCTGACCACGTTCGACCTGGACGAGTACGTGTACGGGGCGCTGAAGGCCGGGGCCTGCGGCTTCCTGCTGAAGGACTCGGGCCCCCAGCGGTTGCTGGCCGCCATCACCGCCGTCGGCAGCGGGGACGCGCTCTTCGCACCGACGGTGACCCGGCGGCTCGTGGAGGCCTTCGCCACCCGCGCGGGCGGCGACGGGGCCGGCGCCGCCGCCAGGGCCGGGGTCGCCGGACTGGACGCGCTGACGGGCCGGGAGATCGAGGTGCTGGAGCTGGTCGGGCAGGGCCTGGCCAACGCCGAGATCGCCTGGCGGCTGTTCATCACCGAGGGCACGGTGAAGAGCCACCTGAGCCGGACGATGACGAAGCTGGGCCTGGAGAGCCGGGCCCAGGCGGTGGTGACGGCGTACGAGAGCGGTCTGGTGGTCCCCGGCCGCAACACCTGAGGATCCGGCTCGGGGGTCGTTGGACCACACCCGTCACACCCGCCCGACCGGCCACCGGCCACCCGCCCGACCAACCTGCCACCCACCCGCCCGGCCGCGGTGTCAGTGCTCGCAGAGGGAGAATTCCCGTTCGTAGAGCTGCTCGTTGTGTTCGTCCACGAAGAACTTGCGTTCCTGCATGAGCTGTTCGCGGAAGCCCTTCGCCTGTTCGAGCGTCATGGTCGAGGTCTCGGACCACGGTTGCTGCGGTGGTACGTCGGACGTCGAGACGATTCTTTCCGACGGGTCGACCAGGAAGAACGCCAGGATCTTGCGATGTCCCGGGCGGCCGGCGTCCGCGAGGCGGAACGAGCCGACGCGGTGCTGCAGGATGTTCGGGAACGCCAGGCAGCGGCCCGCCGGGGTCGACGCCGAGCCCAGTGTCTGGTTCAGTGCGTCCTCGTCCTCCAGGCCGTAGACCTCACGCAGGCCGTTGTCGTCGTTCTGTTCGTAGCTCGGGTCGTCGAGCGCCGCCCGGAAACCCAGCCGGCTTTCCGTGATGTTCTCGCTGTCCCAGTAGTAGATGCCCGTCGAGACGATCCGCTCGTTCATCATTCCCTCGACGTGCCAGGAACCGCCGGCGTACTCCGGCTTCTCCGGGGTGAGATGAATGGTGGCGAGCTTGACGATGACCTGGAGGCGGCGGCCGCGCAGGTCGACCCGGGCGGACGCGTCGGGCGACTCGGGCGGGGTGAAGGCCGGGGCGTCCGGGATGACCGGGCGGCGGTTCTCCCACCAGTCGTCCTGGGCCTCTTCCCACGCACGACGGGCTTCCGCGTAGGCCTCGTCATCGCCGTAGGAGGATCTGTCCGGGTACTCCGGCTCCGAGTCGTACCACCCGTACGGATCGGCCTCGATCCGCACGGTCCGCGGATGGCGCAGATCAGTGAGCACGTTCTCCAGCAGCGGGCGCAGGCGCGCGAAAAGGTCTGGCAGGACGGATGCCAGGTCGCGGTGGGTTTCGGGGTGGACGTTGTTGACGTAAGAGCGGAAGGCGACATCACCGTCGTCATCGACGTCGACGTCCGTGGGCAGCCACTGGAATCGCTCCGAGAACTCGTACTTCGAATAGCGGTCCGTCGGATTCTGCCAAGCCCGCTCGGGTGCGCCGCTCGCCTCTCTCACCAGACAGAACAGCGAGGGATGAACCAGGTCCAGTACCTGGCCGTCGGATCCGGGGTGCCAGTCCCGTTCAGCTTCGGGGACCCGTTCCAGAACCTGGACCGCCTCGCACAGCCGGGATCTGAGCGCCTCGTCGACCAGAGTGTCCGACTGCCACACCCCGTCGACGGCGGACACCTCGATGCCGGTTCCTTCGTCCCGCAGCGCCGCGTAATGCGCGAGTTCGGCAAGCACGTAACGAACCTGCGCTTCGGTGAGGCCTTGGGCGACCGCCTCCTGCGTCCACCTGGCGACGACGTCGGCGTCGTTCATCTTGTGGAACCATCCCGGCTTCGCCCGAATGTGCGCGCTGCACTGCATCATCTGAAGTTCCCGCAGCGTTCGGGGTGTCGCGAACGCGATGGAACGGGACGAGTGAAAGGGCAGCGGGAAAGCAGACAGGCCGGACAATGCTCTTGATCCTTCGAGTTGGTGTGCGGTGGCCGGAAGAATACTTGAGCGGACTGACACCGGGGCCAGGGGCGTGGGACGCCCCTGGAGACGACGTACGCACCCGCCCCGGCTGATCCGCACTGATCCGAACGGCGCGGTCTAGCCGATCAGACGGCGTCGCCAGACGAGGGGAGCGATCGTGATGGCCCGGCCGGGGTCGCCGTCCCATTGGGCCTGGAGGCCCACTGCCTCCAAGGCGGCCACGACCTCGTGGCCGATGGCCGCGGTGGTCTCGGACGAACCGTCGAAACCGCCGTAGAGCAGCGTCAGTCCGTGGCCGGCCGCGGCGGAGTCCGTGCACTGGGTGTGGAAGTAGACGAAGCCGCGGGCGTCGGGGCCGCCTTCGCCGCCGATCTCGGACTCGCCGCAGCCGCGACAACACGTGAAGTTCTCGCGGGCGGTGATCCCGCCGTCCTGAAGGGCGGCGAACGCGCGGGTCAGTCGCTCGGGGTCGGTCTCGCCCTGCCACGCGGCTTGCTCCGCGACCCGCTCCAGCCACAACCGGTCGGCCAGCGCCCGTGCCTGCTCGCGCGAGACGGGCCTGCGGTCCCGGGTGACCAGGAATTCCTCGGCCACCTCGGCCAGTTCGGCGCGGGAGGCGTAACCCCCGACGAGCACCTCGCGGACGCGCGTCTCCAGCGTCGCGCGCTCCTCGTCGTCGAGGTCGAGGGGCGGCACCTGAGGGGCGGGGCCCGTGTCCACCAGCGACCAGGCCAGGCTGCCGTCCCAGCCGGCCTCCCGGCGAGCCCATCCGGTGAGCGCCGCGACCACCGTCCGGGGATCGGCGGCCCGCGTCTGGAAGTGCCGGTCAGCGGATCCGGCGCGGTGCTCCAGCGTGTAGTCGCCACCCGCCTCGTGCCAGACCTGGGCGAAGAGGTCAGGCAGGTCGGGTATCCGATCGACCACCAGGAACCGGTCGCCGTCACCACCGATCCGCTCGACCAGCCCGGCCAGCCCGTCGGCGGACACCTGGACGTGCCGCTCGCCGTTCTCCGTCTTCACCACGATCTCCAGCATGCCCAGACTCTGACACACCCGTCTGACAACAGGCTCCGGGTGGTGGTCGCGCGGGCGGTCGCCGGGCTCGTACGCCGCGTCGGACCGGGAACCGACGGAGGTGTTCTCCAGACCGCATGCGCTCGACCTCCCGGCCGGCGAATTCCTCGACCGCTACGACTCGGGGCCCGCACCCACCCGGATCAGCGGACGGTGTCGTGCGGTGCCGGCGGCACCGGGCCGTCGGCGCAAGCCCAGGACGCACCGAATCGTGCCAGGTAGTGCCACACCTTCTTGACCGCCTGGGGGTCGTGGCGGTCCGAGCGTGCGGCATCCCCGACGATCCGGGGATCGAGTACGCCGTCGACCGCCATCCGCGTGCCCAAGTCGACGTGTTCCCGGCCGCGGTAGCCGGGGTGACGCCGGAGTTCTTCGACCCCGAGCCGAAAGCCCGAGTGCCACTCCACCGGGCAGCCGAGGCGCAGAGCCGCTGCCTCGACCGTCGTGCCGCGATAGCAGGGGTCCAGCACCAGCGCCTCCACGTCGGAGCGCAGTCGGACCGGCCCGTGCACCTGGGCCTCGATGTAGTCGTCGAGCTCGTCCTGATGATCGGCGAGGGCGAGCCGGAGGAGCCCCATGCGGGCCGCGACGCCGAAGTCCGACGGTTCGAGAAAACTGTCCGGGTAGCAGAACGTGGTCCGCGCCGACGTCTCGGCAGCCAGCCGGAAGTGGGCGGAGCCGAACCGCGGCGCGCCGCCGGCCGGTTTGCGGCGGAAGTTCAACGCCCCGTAGACGGGCCGCTCATGAGCGTCCCCTCCGTCGTACGCCCCGTCGAAGATCCGGCTCTCCCAGCGCCACCGGTCGCCACCGGGATGCGCGCTCAGCCCGCCGTTGCTGGTGCCCGTGACGAACTGGGAGCGGTAGACGCCGTCCTCGGCCAGGGCCTCCAGGATCGGCTTGCCGTGCAGCAGACGGTCCGGGTGGAAGTTGAGGGTCACCCGCAGCGTCGGGTCCATGGGAGGGCCCGACGACAGTCCCGCGACATGACGAAGGGCCCGTTCCCGTGCTGTCGGGGCGGCTGAGGCGCTCATGCGCACAGTGTTCCCCAGCGTGGGCCATGGGCGCACGCGCATTGTCGGCCGGCGCCGCGTCGGCGCCTGTGCGCGCCGCGCGCCGCGCGGCGGCGGGCTACAGCCGCCAGTACGATCCGGCGCGCGGATCGACGTGCACCACGTGGCGGCCGACGCGCACCACGTGGTGGTCCGGGCCCGACCAGGAGCCGCAGGACCCCTCGGCGCCGGCCAGCGGGGTCCAGATCTCCAGGAACGTGCCGCCGTCCGGGTTGGTGCCCCGCTCGACGAGGTTCGCGCCGTCCCACCGGAACGTGCCGGCATCCTCGCCGGGCTCGCCGGTGAGGTGGTGGAAGTGCACCCGGGTGCCGTCGAAGGACGTCGTACCGGCGAAGCCCCGGCTGTCGGCGTAGTACGTCCCGGCCTGCAGCCACACCACCTCGCGGTCCTCGACGAGGGGTCCGCCGTTGCGGCTGATCCCGCGCCGCAGCCACGCGCCGTGCTCGGGCACCGGGACCCCGGGGCCGTCCGGGAGATCCGAGGTGCGTCCGGAGTTCCGGACCGGCCCGGGCTCAGGCGTGGTCATCGGCTGCGGGCTCGTCCACGGCCAGGAGGGTCAGCGGTACGTTGCCCCGTACGGCCTGCGCGTACGGGCAGACCTCGTCCGCCCGGTGCAGCAGGGGCTGGAGGTCCGCCGCCCGCCACCCGGGCAGGCTGACGGTCAGGGTCACGGCGAGGCCGTAGCCCGCGGGCGTGTCCGTGGTGCCGAGCTGCACTTCGCAGTCCACGCGTGCGGCGGAGGCGTCCGCCCCGAACTCGGCGGCCACCTCGGCGAGCGCGGAGGTGAAGCAGGCGGCGAAACCGGCCGCGAACAGCTGCTCGGGATTGGTGGTGCCGGGGACCTTCTTGCGCGGCGGGGCGAGGCGGACGTCCAGGCGTCCGTCGTCCGTGCGGACCGATCCGGTGCGTCCCCCCGCGGCGTGCGCGGTCGTCCGGTACAGGGTGCGGGTGAGTGGCACGGTCATGGCGTTAGGCCCATCTTGCTCGACGAGGACGCCATCCGGGCGCGGACAGCGGGGCGGCGCCGCTCGTGCGGCACCTCGCGCGTCGTCGTGCGTAACCGGGTACGGCGCATCTCGTCCGGGGCCTTGGACCGGCCGCCGGACAATCTAGCAACACGATCCGCCGCCCGGTGCGTCCGCCGCGGTGAACTTCCTCACCCCTTGCCGGCCCGGCTGCCCGCTGTGGCACGGCCGGCCCCCTTCATAGACTCACCCCCGTGGACCCGATGAGATGTACGTACTGCGGTGGCGTCGGCCTGGAGCCGGGTTTCGTCGAGGACGCGGGGGAGGGGGCCCGGGGGTACGCGCGCTGGATCGCCGGGCCGCTGGAACGCGGCCTGTTCGGCGGCGCGAAACGGCTGGGCAGGCCCCGGCGGCGCATCGAGGCGTACCGCTGTCCGCACTGCGCCCACCTGGAGCTCTTCGCGACCGAAGCCGTCTGACCGGTCGATCACCGCGCCGCCGGGCTCGCGCCGCGGTGCCGCCGCGGTGCCGCCCTGGGCCGGAGCGGCCCAGGGCGGCCCGGGTCCGGCCGCGCCGTGCGCGCCCGCCCGTGCGCCCGCGCGCCTCCGCACGCCCCCGCGGGAGGGGATGACCGCGCGCCGTCATCCCCCGAACATGACCGTCACCACCACGGTCCGCAACACTTGTTCGTCACGGGGGTAACGATGGGACGACGCTGGCTGCTCACGGGATGCTCCTCCGGCCTCGGACACGCCCTGGCCTCGGCCGCGGCGCGGGCCGGGGACCGACTGGCGGTCACCGCCCGCAAGACCGCCGACCTGGAGGGCCTCGCCGCAGCCTGGCCCGGCCGCATCCTCCCGGTTCCGCTCGAACTGCGGGACGCCGCCTCCTGCGAGGAAGCCGTCCGCAGAGCCACCGACCGTCTCGGCGGCATCGACATCCTCGTGAACAACGCGGGCATCGGACTGTTCGGTGCGGTCGAGGAAGTGTCGGACACCGAGCTGCGGGACCAGTTGGAGACCCTGGTCGTGGGCCCGTGGCGGCTCACGCGGCTCGTCCTCCCGCTGATGCGGGCCCAGGGCCACGGCCACGTCGTCAACATCTCCTCCGTGGTCGGCCGTATCGCCTTCCCGGGCATGGGCGCCTACGTCGCCGGCAAGCACGCCCTGGAGGGCATGAGCCAGGCGCTGGCCATCGAGGCGGCCCCGCACAACATCCGCGTCACGGTGGTGGAGCCGGGCATGTTCGCCACGCGCTACGGCACGTCCATGACGGAGGCGCGGCGCCGGATCCCGGTCTACGACGCGACCAACCGCGAGATGCTCGACGGTGCCCGCGGTCTCGCGGAGAATCCCGAGACGGGACGCCCCGAGGACTTCGCCGAACGGGTACTCGGCATCGTCGCGGCCCAGGGGCCGACACCGCTGCGGATTCCGGTCGGCGACGACGCGTACGGCTACCTGGACCTGGCGGAGCAGGCCTCCCGCGAGGAGTTCGCCGCGGCCCGGATCCTCGCACAGGGTCCGCCCCCGCCCCCGCCCCCGCTGCCGGTCTGACGGCGGGGGCGTGCGGGGTGCGGTTCACCCCGGGCGGCGGTGGCGGGCACGGCCCGGGATCAGCGCGCGTGGTGCCGGACGTCGCGCTGACCGGGTACGCGGGTCGACCGGCGAGCGCCCGAGCGGCGGTGGCCGGCCCGCACTCGGCGGCCCGGGAAGGGGTTGTGCCGGACGGTGGCGCTGGGGGCCGCGATCAGAAGACCGACGAGTACGAGGGCCACGACGAGGATGAGCACGGCAACGAGGTTCATGTTCCTGCCTTTCGCCGGGTATTGACTGGCTGTTACTACTGCTTGTTACCACCTTCGCGGCATCTAAACACGGAGTGTGACTGGTTGTGGGGTTTGGGCCGCTCGCGGGCCGCTCCGAACTGCTGCCCTGGCTGCGGCACGAGGGGACCGGAACCGGGACGGCTCCTACGGCATGGCCGAGGCTGTTCTGGGCGCCCGCGGGGCGCTCGGCGACCTCACGGCGGCCGGCGCCCTGGCGGAGCTCGCCTTCCAATCCTGGCGTCGCCGGCGGGAGATCGGAGAGGCGGGTCTCGACACCCTGGTCGCACGGTACGGGGCCGAGGCGGTGCTGGCCGCACTCGACGCGGCCCGCCCCGCGGACCGGTCCACCGGCATCCGCATGCGCCACCACGCCGGCGAGGACGTCACCGAGGCGCTCGCGGACCCCGACCGGACCGTCGCGCAACGCGCCCAGGACCACCGCTGCACCGTCTGACCGACGACGTCGGCGAGACCCGGCGGCTGTACGGGCAGTTGGGGCGGCCCCGCGTCGAAGTGGGCGGGCTGGACGAGGAGCTGCGGGCCGCGATCGTGCACGAGTACGGGCGGCGGCGCGAGGAGGGGAGCGATCCGCGCTGGCGGATCGAGGCCCTGTGTACGGAGCCGCCGTCGGCGTCCGACCCGGCCGAGCGGCTGCTCCGGGCCGCGGCCGCCCTCACTGCCGCGGGACTCGCCCCGAAGCCGCCCGTCTCCTGCGGGGAGGCCCGCCACCAAGGGGACGGCACCTACGACGTGATCGGCTACGGACCGGGCGGCGGCGAGGTGCACGTCAGCACGCTGTGCCGGTTCGCCGCCGGCCGGGGTGGCGAACCGCACGTGCGCCGCGCACTCGAATCGGCCGGCTTCCGCTGGATCGACGATGCCGTGGGCTCGATCCGGGTCACCGGCCTCGGGGTGTACCACTTCGGCAGCCGTGACCCGTTGGACGTGGACACACTGCTGTTCCACTGGCAGGACTAGGCCGCGACTTTCGGATCAGGCCGGATCCCCCAGGGCGGAGCGGCGGTGGTGATCTCGTCGAGACCGTCGAGACCGTCGAGACCGTCGAGGCCGCGGACCAGGCGGGGGCGAAGGTGAAGCCGATGCCCAGCTCGCCGACGCACCCCGGCGGCGGCCGTGACGACCGCGGCCATGGTGGAGATGTTCACGGTGTGCGCGCCGTCGCCTCCGGTGCCGACGATGTCGGCCGAGCCGGTCTGCTCAGGACTTCGAGGTTCGACGATGGACGACGAAGCCACACCCGGGATCCTCGCAGGAGCACCGGAAGCCACAGGAGAGATGCCAGCAGGGGGACCGCGGCGTACGTGGCCATGCCCGCACTGGAGCCCAACCCGTCCACGAGCACGCCGAGGACGAGATAGCCGATGCCGATGAGCACCGACTCCACGAACGCGATCATCGACAGCAGGCTCGCCCGGTGGCGCGACGGTACGGCCTCGTTGAACACGTTGTCCACGATCACGGCCGTGATCTCGGGAATCCCGACCAGGACCAGGAACGCGCCGATGGCGACCAGACGAGGCCGAGGCCGCTGAGGCCGAGCGCCACGGCGAGCGCCAGGAGGGACACCGGGACGATGACCCGGTACCCGATCCGCCGGTCGGCGCGGTCCGACAACAGCGGAGTGAGCCCGCCGGCGAAGGGCACCCGCGACATCAGCGCCACCGCGGCCGTGACGAGGCTCGCCGCCGAACCGACGTAGACGATTCCCCAGGAGATCCGCTGCAATTGGCCGCCGAGGACGATGGCGGCTCCCGAGGTGACCGTCCGGAGCATGGTGAACCGGGAATTGATCTTTACGTAGGCGGCCGTTGCACCCCGACGCACGAGCAGGTCGTACAGCAGGGCGGTGTCCGCACCGGACACACATGCCATGCCGACGCCCTGCCCGATGAACAGCGTGTTGGCGAGCACGGCGTATGCGTAGAACGGGCGCGTGACGCTTCGTGCCGCATCGTCGACCGCAGCCGACCCGCCAAGGGACTCCGTGGTGCGGGTCATGGTGCGAACTCCCCCTGACGGCTGCGGTGATCAGTGGTGGCGGGCCTCCGCGGCCGACCGGAACCACCGGTCCGTACGCCGCGCAGGATATGGGGCCGATCTTCCGGGCACCGTCCCGCTGCGCCGCAGCCGTGGTCCCGTGGTCCCGCGAGCCCCGGGCCCCGGGGTCCCCGGGCTCGCGGGACCACCGTGTGGGCCGGACGCGGGTCACCCGGGCAAGGGACTTCTCCGGCCCGCCGACCCGGCCCGATCGGAAGGCGGCCCGCTCAGCGGAACGCGGCGACGTTGCGGGCGGCCCAGTCGGCGAAGGAGCGCGGGGCGCGACCGAGGATCCGCCGTACGTCCGGGCCGACGCGCAGTTCGGCCGGGCTCGGAGCACCGAGGATGTCCAGGGTGTCGTCGGCGAGTTCCGCCGGCATGCTCCGGCTCATGGCGGCCTTGGCCTCGTCACGGGTGAGTTCGTCGAACCGCACCGGCGACCCCAAGGCGTCGGCGATCGCCTCCGCCTGCCGGCGCGGTGTGATCACCTCGGGGCCGGTCAGTTCGTACACGCCTCCGGCGTGCCGGTCATCCAGCAGGCAGGCGGCCGCGACTTCGGCGATGTCCGTCGGATCGATGATCGGCACCCCGACGTCGCCGAACGGCGCGGCGACGACGCCCCGCGTGCGGACGGACTCGGCCCACCACAAGGCGTTGGAGGCGAAGCCGCCCGGCCGCAGGATGGCCCACTCCAGACCGGACTCCCGCAGCGCGTCCTCCACCGCTCGCACCGTGAGCCGTGTCGTGCCGAAGGGCCTGGTCGCCACGCCCTGGGAGGAGAGCAGGACGACCCGTCGGACCCCGCTCGCCGCGGCCCTGTTGATGACGTCAACGGGCTTGGACCCGTCGGCGTGCAGTTCGCCGGACAGCAGCAGGAACAGTGCATTCGCCCCGGCCAGCGCGGGCTCGATGCCGGCCGGTTCGCTCAGGTCGGCCACCACGTGGCGGACGCCGTCCGGTGTCGCCGCAGCGTGCCGCGACACCGCGGTCACCTGCCGGCCCGCCTCGGCCAGCGCCCGCGTCAACGGCCGCCCCACGTTTCCGGTAGCCCCGGTCACCACGATCATGAGCAGCTCCTCGTTCGATGTTCTCAACGACGTTCACGCTAGGAGCCGGGCTTACTTCTGGTAAGGACATACCTGGAGGTAAGCTCCTCACATGGTGGTAGGCGCGCAGTTCACAGGGACCGAGCCGGGCGAGCGGTATGACGTGTTTCACACCGACTGCCCCGCGCGCAACATGGTCGACCACGTGACCAGCAGGTGGGGCATCTGGGTGTTGATCTCCTTGCGGAGCAACGACCTTCGGTTCTACGAACTGCGCGAGAGCATCCAGGGCATCAGCGAGAAGATGCTCGCCCAGACCCTGCGCTCGCTCGTGGAGGACGGCCTGATCTGGCGGAAGGTCGAGCCGACGACGCCGCCTCAGGTCACTTACGGGCTGACCGAGTTCGGCCGGGACGTCGGCGAACCGCTCACGGAGTTGTTCGATCGGATCACACGCCGGCTGTCGCCGCGTGGTCCGAGCTGACGTGGGGGCGGCCGGCCACCCGGCTCGGGCAGGGAGTGCGCTGCGTCCGGGGGTGAACGGCGGCAGGCCCGCCGCCGCCGTGGGCGGGACGGGCCGGAAGACCGGGGGCTCGGGGCCGGCTCCAGATCAGGAGCCCAGCACCAGGGCCGCGGCGACCGCCGGGCCGAACGCGCCGCCGAGCTGGTAGCAGAGGGCGAACAGGCCGATGGCGGTGGGCCGTTGGTGCTCGGGGGCGCCGGCCGCGGCGTGCATCGAGAGACAGGCGTTGGCGCCGGTGGCGGCGAAGACCCCGCCGACGGTGGCGGCCAGCAGGAGGGGGCCCCAGTCGGAGAAGGCCGCGGTGGCAGCCGCCAGGGCGCCGACGCCGATCAGGACGGCCAGTACGGCCGGGCGGCCCATCCGGGCCGAGGCCGCGGCGAGCAGCCAGGACAGTGCCGAGCCGACGAGCAGCGCGACCAGCTGGCCGGCCCCGGCGGCGCCGGTGTCCCAGCCGGCCCGGTCGCCGAGCAGCCGCGGCACCGCGAAGAGCAGCGTGAAGTACGAGCCCGACAGGACGAGCGCCAGCAGTCCCGAGGTCAGGAAGACCGGCGTGCGCAGCAGGGCGGCCGGGACGAACCCCTCGGGGCGGCGGCGGATGTGCAGGGCGAGCAGGACCGCGGCGACGAGGGCCGCGCCGAGTGCGGCCAGCGGGGCGTGGGGGAAGGTGACCAGCGCGGTGGCCAGCACGGTCAGCAGGGCGGCGCCGCGGCCGTCGAAGCGGTCGGACGAGGGTGTGATGGCCCCGGCGTACCGGAGCACCGCGGGCACGGCGAGCACCGCGATCACCGACACGGAGAGGGACAGCCGCCATGAGGCGGCGTGTGCGAGCTGTTCGCCGAGGAGCGGTCCGGCCGCTCCGAGCATGCCGAACCCGGCGCTGATGACACCCATGCGGCGGGCCGTTCCGGCCAGGCTCATCGCCGCCGCGACCAGTCCCGCACCGCCAGCGGCCTGGGCCGCCCGACCGGCCAGGGTGAGCGGGAGCCAGGGGGAGACCGCGACGAGGAGGGTGCCGCCGAGGACGAGCGCGGAGGCGAGGCGCAGTACGGGCCGCAGGCCCGTGCGGCGCAGGAGTCCGGCGAGCAGCGGGGTGCCGACGGCCATGGCCCAGGCGAAGGCGGAGACGAGCCAGGACGCGGTGGAGGTGGACACCCCGAGCGAGCGGGCCATGTCCGGAAGGATCAGGACCGGGGCGTTGGCCCCGGCGGCGATGGGGGTGGCGAGCAGCGCGAGCCAGAAGGCGGGGACGGGTCCGCGGGCCGCTGGGCGGCCGTGGGCTGCCGGAACTCCCGGTGCGCGGGGGGCGGACGAGCCGTTCCCGGCACGGGTGCCGGTCTCTGTGCCTGCGGGCGCGGTGGTCATGGCGCCGCTCCAATCCATCTGAAGGTTAACAATCTCAACGTTGAAATAAAATCACCGTAGGCCCCTGAACGTCAAGTCTCTTAACGTTGAAGCATTCGGGTTATGCTGGATCCGGTACGAGCGAGTGATCGAGACGGGTGGAGGTCCGATGAGTGACGCGGTGGATGTGATCGTCGGTCAGTGGGCGGCGCAGCGGCCCGATCTGACGGACGAGCTGTGGCCCATCGAGGTCCTGGCCCGGATCCAGCGGATGAACCGCATCATCGAGAAGCAGCTCAAGGCCTTCGTGGCCGAACGCGACCTGGAGGTCGGCGAGCTGGACATCCTGACGACGCTCCGGCGTTCGGGTCCGCCGTACACGCTCACCGCCGGGGCGCTCGTCCCGGCCGCGATGGTCACTTCCGGAGCCATCACCAACCGCATCGACCGGATGGAAGCCAAAGGTCTGGTCGAGCGGGTCCGCGACGGCCAGGACCGCCGCTCGGTCCGCGTCCGTCTGACCGGCCAGGGCCGCGAGGTCGCCGAGAAGGTGATGGCGGAGCATCTGCAGCACTTCGCCTCCCTCCTCGCTCCCCTGGACCGCGACACCTGCGACACGGTGGCCTCGGCGCTGCGCACACTCCTGGAATCCCACGGGGACGCCTCGATCGGCTAGGGCCCTGACGGTGCTGTGTCAGGTCGGCCCCACACATTCGGCCACGGCGCGTTCGCACCACCCCTGATCTGCGACGAAGTAGTACGGGGAGGGTGGTTGGGGCCCTGCCCTCCGGGCAGTCGGCGCGGGTCTGCCCCCGGCTCCCGGGCCCCTTCCATCCGATGTGGCCGGTTTCGCCCTTCCGCGGGCGCCCCTTCGAAGCCGCCGCCGGTGAAGGCCGAGTGCGCCGCCGGACCGTCGCCGGCCGGCGCGACACCCTCTGCGCGGTCCTTCCGCCCCCGGCGGGGTGGACTCCGAAAAGCAGCGTGACGTGCCTATGTGAAACGGCGTTACCTCCAGTAAGTTACCGCCAGGTAAAACCACTGCGGATCGACGTACGGGGGAGTAATGAACCGGAGAACCACAGCTCTTTTGTCCACCGCCATCGTGACCGCCGTCGCCGCCGGCGTCGGCGCCGGTACCGCACCGACGGCGTCGGCCGCGCCCAACGCGGGCGGCGGACGCGGGGCCGGCGCGACGTCCGACCCGTTCTACCGCTACGACGGCGGCAAGCCGCTGGCCTCGTACCGGCCGGGCGACGTTCTGAAGAAGCGCACGCTGAACTACCACGTCCTCGGGATCCCGACGCCCCTGAAGGCCGTCCAACTGCTCTACCGCACGACCGACGCCCAGGGCAGGCCCTCGGCCAACGTGACCACCGTGGTCCGCAGCCCCCATGGCGACGGCAACAAGGCGGTGTCGTACCAGTCGTTCTACGACTCCCTCAGCCCGGAGGACGGCCCCTCCCGGGCCATCGCGGGTGACGTCTCGCTCGGCGGCGTCATCGCCAACGCCGAATCCGTCATCCTGGCACCGCTGTTGCTCAAGGGCTACGACCTGGTCATCCCGGACACCGAGGGCCAGAACGCCGACTTCGCGGCCGGCCCGGAATACGGCACGAACACGCTGGACTCGATCCGCGCCGCCAACCGCACCCAGGAGACGGGCCTGCACGCGGGCACGAGGATCGGCCTGTTCGGCTACTCGGGCGGGGCCATCGCCACCAACTGGACGTCGGCCCTCGCCCCCGCGTACGCGCCCGAGGTGAACAAGCAGCTCGTCGGCTTCGCCGAAGGCGGACTGCTCGTCGCCCCCGCGCACAACCTCAAGTACGTCGACGGCGCGCTGGCCTGGAACGGGGTCATCCCGATGGCCGTCATCGGCGTCTCGCGCTCGTACGGAATCGACCTCACCCCGTACCTGAGCGCGAAGGGCCTGGCGGTCGTCAACGAGCTCGAACACGGCTCGATCGTCGATGCGCTGGGCCGCCACCCGGGGATGACCTGGAAGGACATGGCGAAGCCGGACTACAAGGACCCGAACTCCATTCCGGCCTTCGTCGAGGCGGTCAACAAGATCAATCTGGGCCAGGCCGCCACCCCGACCATCCCGGGGTTCATCGGACAAGGCAACGCGGGCTGGCTGGAAGGGACGTTCAACACCCCGCCGGGCATCGGCACGGGGGACGGCGTCATGGTCGCCGGGGACGTACGGGCGCTGGCCCGGCAGTACTGCGCCACCGGCAACGGCTCGATCAAGTACGAGGAGTACGGCCTGCTGAGCCACGTCGGCGCCATGCCGTACTGGACGCTGCGGGCGATGACCTGGCTGGACGACCGCTTCGCCGGCCGGACCGCACCCACCAGCTGCGGCAGGATTCCCGCGGGCAACTCGCTGGAGCCGCAGAAGCCGACCGCCAGGCCGTAACGGGCCGGACCGAGCGGCCCGGGAGCGCCAGCGCCCCAGCGGAGCCGGGTGGTGAACCCGCCGCGGGTGCTCCCCGGGCCGTCACCTCCGCCGCCTCGACCGGCCCGGAACGCCCGGCCTACTAGCGCCGCAGGTGGCGGGTGGTGCCTGGGCCGTCTCTTCCGGATCTTGCTCCCCCAGCTACCGCTGGGAGGTGCCCCCAGACCCGCGCCGCCCGGCACCGCACCTCGCCGCGTTGGCGGAGCACCCCAGTACGTCCAGTACAAGGGCGCCCCGCCAACACGTCGATGCGCGGCACCGAACAGCGCGCACTCAACCGGCAAGATCCGAAAGAGACGACCCAGGGGTCCGGACAGCGGCGAGTGTGGGGGTGGTTCGTGCGAGGCGCATGAAGTGCGCGACTCCGTTGGAACGGCGTCGTGTTGGTCGATGGGAGCCGTCGATGAGTTGCTCGCCCTGTCAGTTCTTGACCAGTAGGCCGCGGCTGCGCAGGACCCGGCGCTCGACGGGGCTGAAGATGAGGAGGTCGATGGCGATGCCGACGGTGAGGATGA
>NZ_JBFAZJ010000037.1:0-75690 GCF_040681715.1 Streptomyces sp. NPDC051582 | reverse complement strand
CGATGCCCGGCCCTTCAAGTGGACCAAGACCGCCGACCAGATCCTCGACCGCATCTGCCGCTACTGCGACAGGATCTCCGAACCAGGTCACTAGGGGGCGTCCTGATCCACGCCGGTCAGCAGCACCTCGTCGACGCGCTCGTCCACCGCGGCGGCCTCCTCCGGGGGAAGCGAGTCGGTGACCAGCACGTCGACCTCCTCCAGGGAGGCGAAGGTGGTGAGCCCCACGGCCGACCACTTGGTGTGGTCGGCGAGGAGGGCGGTCCGCCGCGCGGAGCGCAGGAACGCCCGGTTGGTCTCCGCCTCGGCGAGGTTCGGCGTGGTCAGTCCGGTGGCGATGCCCAGCCCGTGGCAGCCGAGGAAGAGCAGATCGACGTGGAGGGAGCGGATGGCCTGGTCGGCGATGGGTCCGACGAGGGCATCGGAGGGAGTGCGGATGCCCCCGGTGAGGATCACGGTCGGGGCGCCTCCCGCGCCGCCGGTCCGGCGGGCGGCCTCGAAGACCTCCGCGGTGCGGACCGAGTTGGTGACCACCGTGAGGTCGGTGACCTCGGCGAGCTCCCGGGCCAGCGCGTGGGTGGTGGTCCCGGCGGACAGGGCGATGGCCGAGCCCGGTGCGACGAGGCCGGCCGCCCCCTTGGCGATGGACCGCTTCGCCGCCGTCTCCCACTCCGACTTGGCCTCGAACCCGGGCTCGTGACTGCTCGCCTCGTCGCCGAGCACGGCGCCGCCGTGCACCTTGCGCAGCAGGCCCTCGCGGGCGAGGACGTCCAGGTCCCGGCGGACGGTCATGTCGGAGACGTTCAGGGAGCGCGTCAGCTCGTTCACCCGCACCCCGCCGCGCCGGCGGACCTCGTCGAGGATGAGGGTACGGCGCTGATGGGCCAGCAGGCTGCCGGTCTCGGCCATGCGGCGGCTCCTCTCCTCGGGCACCGGCGTCCCCGGTCAGCAGAAGCATCCTGAGGGATTGAACAGAAGTCAACAGACTTCGGCAAAGCCGCAGTTTGAGGCGGAGCAGCCCGCCGGTGACCGTCGTCGCGAGCACCGGCGGCAGGCGGATCACCCGGCCCACTCTCTTGACATGCCCTTGCTAAGACAGTGTGATGTGGGCGTTCTCGTCGGAGTCCGTTCGTTCCTGAGGAGTTCTGCAAGAACTGACGGACCGCACATACGCGTCAGAGAACACTTCCGCACACTCTCTCCCGGAATTCCGGGCCGCACTCCCCCAGGAGCCGTCTGTGCACTCGTTACGAAGCGCCGTCGTCCGCCGCTTGACGGCGGCCCTGGCGGCCCTGCCGTTACTGGCCCCGGCGGCGGGTGCCACCGCACTCGCCGGTACGGCGGTGCTCGCGAGCGCTGCGCCCGCCGCCGCCGTGGGCGACGGCCAGGCGCTGACCCCGCCCATGGGGTTCAACAACTGGAACTCCACCCACTGCCGGGCCGAGTTCAACGAGGCGATGGTCAAGGGCATCGCCGACCTCTTCGTGGCCAAGGGCCTCAAGGCCGCCGGCTACCAGTACGTCAACCTCGACGACTGCTGGGCCCTGCCGAACCGCGACGCCGCGGGCAACCTCGTCGCCGACCCCGTCCGCTTCCCCGGCGGGATCAAGGCCCTCGCGGACTACGTGCACGCCAAGGGCCTGAAATTCGGCATCTACACCAGCGCCGGCACCAAGACCTGCGATACCGCGGGCTTCCCCGGCGGTCTCGGCCACGAACAGCAGGACGCGAGCCTCTTCGCCTCCTACGGCGTCGACTACCTCAAGTACGACAACTGCAACAACCAGGGCGTGGACGCGAGGAAGCGGTACACGGACATGGCCGCCGCGCTCAAGAAGACAGGCCGCCCCATCGTCTTCTCACTGTGCGAGTGGGGCGAGAACCAGCCGTGGACCTGGGCGTCGAGCCTCGGCCACCTGTGGCGCACCACCGGGGACATCGGAGACAGCTGGTCCTCGATGATCTCCATCGCGCACAGGAACCAGCCGCTCGCGCCGTACGCGGGCCCCGGCCAGTGGAACGACCCGGACATGCTGGAGGTCGGCAACGGCGGAATGACCGCCACCGAGTACCGCACCCACTTCACCCTCTGGTCGATGATGTCGGCGCCGCTGCTGATCGGCAGCGACCTGCGCAAGGCGACGGCCGAGACCTTGGACATCCTCTCCAACCCCGATGTCATCGCCCTGGACCAGGACGCCCTCGGCAAACAGGGCACGGTGGTCTCCGACTCGGGCGGGCTGGTGGTGATGGCCAAGGAGCTGGCGAACGGCGACCGGGCGCTCTCCCTGACCAACGAGACCGGTTCCACCGCCACGATCTCCGCCCGGACGGACGCCCTCGGTATCGGCAACCGGGCCCCCTACGCCCTCAAGGAGCTGTGGAGCAAGGTCGCCTCGACCAACACCACCGGCACCATCAGCGCCTCGGTCGCCCCGCACGCCACCGTCGTCTACCGGATCACCCCCGGGCCGGCGCCGCTTCCGCCGGCCGGCACCTCCCACCTGTCCGACCTGCCCTGGACGGGTGCGAGCAGCGGCTGGGGGCCGGTGGAGAAGGACCGGAGCAACGGTGAGCAGGCGGCCGGCGACGGCAGGACGCTGACCGTGGGCGGCGTCGCGTACGCCAAGGGGCTCGGCACCCACGCGGCCGGCACCCTCACCTACCACCTCGGCGGCAGGTGCACCGCCCTGACGGTGGACGTCGGTGTCGACGACGAGAGTTCGCGCACCGGCGCGGTCGTCTTCCAGATCTACCGGGACGCCACCAAGGTCGCGGACAGCGGGGTCGTCACCACGGCGGACACGGCCAGGAAGCTCACCGCCGATCTGACCGGCGGCCAGACGCTGCGGCTCGTCGTCACCGACGGCGGCAACGGCATCGACTACGACCACGCGGACTGGGCCGCGCCGCGGCTCACCTGCGCCTGATCCTCCACCCCCGCCCACCTGAGAGCGCCTCACCGGGCGTGAAGGGCGGACCGCCTCCGCGCGGTCCGCCCTTCACACGTTGAACTCACCTTGCCGACAAGCCCGTTGATGGCGCGAAGCCTTGACGCCGGGGGGTGCCGGGAGCACAGTGGCCAGCGGCGCCGCTTGAGAGCGCTCTCATACAGCGGGCCGCCTCCCCCCGAGAGAGGGCACACCCATGCGTCTCCCCACCGGCAGAAAGCGTCCGTCCGTCCGGCGCGCCGTCATCGCGGCGTTCGCCACGATGGCGGTGGCCGCCGCGACCGCGGCCGCGGTCACCCTGCCCGCCAACGCCGTCGCTCCCCCACCCCCGGCAGGCTGGACCCAGGTCTTCCTCGACGATTTCAACGGGGCCGCGGGCTCCGGCGTGAACACCGCCGACTGGCAGTACACCACCGGCACGAGCTACCCCGGCGGCCCCGCCAACTTCGGTACGGGCGAGATCGAGACGATGACCGCGAGCACCTCCAACGTCTCCCTCGACGGCGCCGGGAACCTGCGGATCACCCCGCTCCGGGACGCCGCCGGCCACTGGACCTCCGGCCGCGTGGAGACCCGCCGGTCCGACTTCCAGCCCCCGGCGGGCGGCAAGCTGCGCACCGAGGCACGGATCCAGATGCCGAACGTCACCGGGGCGCCGGCGAAGGGCTACTGGCCGGCGTTCTGGATGCTCGGCGCGCCGTTCCGGGGCAACTGGTGGAACTGGCCCGGCATCGGCGAGATCGACATCATGGAGAACGTCCAGGGCATCGACAACGAGTGGGCCACCGTGCACTGCGGTACGAGCCCTGGCGGCCCCTGCAACGAGACCTCCGGAATCGGCGGCCAGCGCGTCTGCACCGGCACCACCTGCCAGGGCGGGTTCCACACGTACGCGGTGGAGTGGGACCGGTCCACGGCCGTGGAAGAGATGCGCTTCTACCTCGACGGGGTCAACTTCCACACCGTGCGCGCGAATCAGGTGGACGCCACCACCTGGACCAACGCCACGAACCACGGCTACTTCATCATCTTGAACGTGGCCATGGGCGGCGGCTTCCCCGACGCCTTCGGCGGCGGACCCGACGCGGGCACCCAGCCCGGCCACCCGATGGTGGTCGACTACGTGTCCGTACTGCGCTCGACGGGCGGCACCAACCCGCCGACCACACCCCCGACCACTCCCCCGACGACGCCGCCCACCACCGCGCCGTCCGGCAACCGCGACGCGTACCGCGCCGTCGAGGCCGAGTCGTACGACGGCCAGGCCGGGCTCGGCACCGAGACCACCACGGACTCCGGCGGCGGCCGGAACCTGAGCGCGATCGCGAGCGGCGACTGGGCCCTCTACAAGGGGGTGGACTTCGGCTCCACCCCGGCGACGCAGTTCTACGGGCGGGTCGCGAGCGGGGCCGCCGGCGGAGTCGGCGGCCTGGTCGAGGTCCGGCTGGACAGCCGCGGCAACCCGCCGATCGGCAGCTTCTCCATCGCCGGCACCGGCGGCTGGCAGAGCTGGCGGACCGTCCCGGCCAACATCGGCCCCGTCACCGGCACGCACGACGTGTACCTCACCTTCACCAGCGGCCAGGGCGCCGACTACGTGAACGTGAACTGGTTCGACTTCGGCCACTGACCCCCTCGGGCGGACCGGGGAGGCGCCCGTGATCGCACCCCGACCGCTCCCCCCGCCGGTGGTGGCCGCACGGATCGCCCCGCTGGGGCTGGTCCTGCCGGCTCCCGCCCGCGCCGCGGCGCACCCCGCGCAGGACGGGACCGGGAGCTTCCCGATCACCTTCCGGAGCGGCTGGTGACCTCCGCCCGTTCGCCGGGAGCGCTCTCAGCCTCCCGGCGGTACGGGTTACCCTGCTGTTCGTCGCGCCAACAGCCCCCGGACACGCAGGAGGAGCGCCCGTGCCCGAACAGCTTCCCGGTCACCGCCCCACGCTGGAGGCCGTTGCGGAGCGCGCCGGGGTGTCCCGGGCGACCGCGTCCCGCGTCGTCAACGGCGGCGACGGCGTCCGCGCGCATCTGGTGGAGAAGGTCCGCGAGGCCGTCCAGGAGCTCGGGTACGTACCGAACCCGGCGGCCCGCACCCTGGTGACCCGGCGCACCGGTGCCGTCGCCGTGATCATCGCCGAACCGGAGATCCGGATCTTCTCCGATCCCTTCTTCTCCCGCCAGATCCGCGGCATCAGCAAGGAACTCACCGCACACGACACCCAGTTGGTGCTGCTGCTGGTGGAGGACCGGGGGGACTACGACCGCATCGAGCGCTACCTGGCCGGCGGCCACGTCGACGGGGCGCTCGCCTTCTCGCTGCACACCGACGATCCGCTGCCCGCGATCACCCGCCGGGTGGGCATGCCCACGGTGTACGGCGGCCGGCCCGGCTGGACCGCCGGCTCCGGGGAGCACGGCGGAATCGCGTACGTGGACGCCGACAACCGCGGAGGCGCCCGCGAGGCCGTGCGGCACCTGCTGGACCGGGGCAGGCGACGGATCGCGCACATCGCCGGCCCCCTGGACCAGACCTCGGCGGTCGACCGGCTCGACGGCTACCGGGACGTACTGCTCGACGCCGATCCCGCGCTGATCGCGGAGGGCGACTTCACCGCGGCGGGCGGGGCCGGGGCGATGACCGCCCTGCTGGAGCGCTGCCCGGACCTCGACGCGGTGTTCGCCGCGAACGACCTGATGGCGACGGGCGCCCTGCGGGTGCTGCGGGAGCGGGGACTGGCCGTCCCCGGGGACGTGGCGCTGGTCGGGTTCGACGATGCCGAGCTGGTGGCGGAGACCGCCGATCCGCCGCTGACGACCGTGCGCCAGGACATCGAGGGCATGGGGCGCCTGATGGCGCAGCTGCTGTTGCGCACCCTGAACAGGGCTCAGGGCGACCGGGCCGTGCCCGCCTCGGTGGTGACCCCCACGGCGCTGGTGCGACGCGCGTCGGCCTGATGTCGCCGCGGCCGGCAAGAGCGGCGCGAACTCGTCGCAGCGGGAAGGTGATTGTGGACGAATGGGCACCGCCTCGCGTACGACTCTTGACGGGACCCGGGCTGCGGGTGCAGGCTCCAGTCGCGTTCTGAGAGCGCTCTCAAGGCTGGCGCACTCCCACCCCCGCACCCTGCCCGTCCAGGCCAAGGAGGCCGCCCCATGTCGATCCCCCGAACCGCCCTGAGAACCGGGGTCCGCCTCGGCGCCGTCGCGCTCACCGGAGTGCTCCTGGCCGCCTGCGGATCCGGTTCGGGCGGCGGCTCCGCCGACTCCGCGGGCGGCGACGTGACGCTCACCGTCGACCTGTTCGGCGCGTTCGGGTACCAGGAGTCCGGCCTCTACGCCGAGTACGAGCGGCTCCACCCCGGCGTCAAGATCAAGCAGACCGACACCGAGGACGAGCAGGACTACTGGAAATCGCTCCAGACCCGCCTCGCGGGCGGCGGCGGCCTGGCCGACGTCCAGGGCATCGAGGTCGGTCGCATCGCCTCGGTCACCCAGCAGCAGGCCGCCAAGTTCGTGGACCTGAACCAGTACGGGGCCGGGGCGCTCAAGGAGGAGTTCGCCCCCGCCAAGTGGTCGGCCGCGACGACCAAGGACGGCAAGGTGCTGGGCCTGGGCACCGATGTCGGCCCCGAGGCCATGTGCTACCGCAGCGACCTGTTCCGGGCCGCCGGCCTGCCCACCGACCGCACCGAACTGGCCACGCGGTGGGCGACGTGGGAGGGCTACCTCGAACTCGGCCGCCAGTACAAGGCGAAGGCACCGGCCGGCAGCGCCTGGCTCGACAGCGTGGGCAGCCTGAACGCCATCATGGTCGGGCAGGAGAAGGAGCGCTACTACGACTCCTCGGGCGCCCTCGTCTACGAGAACAGCCCTGCCGTGAAGACCGCGTGGGACGCCTCGGTCAAGGCCGCGGGCGAGGGGCTCAGCGCCAAGCTGGACCAGTGGTCGCCGCCGTGGAACCAGGCGTTCTCCTCGGGTTCCTTCGCCACCCTGCCCTGCCCCGCCTGGATGCTCGGCTACATCAAGGGCCAGGCGGGGGACGCGGGCAAGGGCAAGTGGGACGTCGCGAAGCTGCCCGGCGGCGCGGGCAACTGGGGCGGCTCGTACCTGGCGGTCCCGGCCGCGGCCGCCCACAAGAAGGAGGCGTACGAGCTGATCAAGTGGCTCACCGCGCCCGAGCAGCAGACCAAGGTCTTCCGCGGGCAGGGCAATTTCCCCTCGGCCACCAAGTCGATCGGCCAGATAGCCGACGCCAAGGACCCGTACTTCTCGGACGCACCGATCGGCCGGATCTTCGGCGAGGCCGCCGAGCAGGCCCCAGTCCAGGTGCTCGGCCTGCACGACAAGGACATCGCCGACCAGATCAACAACGCGCTCAGCGAGGTGGAGCGAAAGGGCACGGCGCCCGAGACGGCCTGGTCGAACGCGAAGAAGGCCGTCAAGAATGCCCTCGGCTGAGCCCCTGGCACGGCGGTCACAGACGGCCTCGAAGGCACCGCCGGTGCCCCACGCCGCCCCCGCGCCGCCGGAGCCCTCGCCCCGGCGGGGCGGGCGGCGGCCCGCCCCGCTGTCCCCGTACGCCTTCCTCGCCCCCTTCTTCACCCTGTTCGCCGCGTTCGGGATCTTCCCGCTCCTCTACACGGCGTACGTCTCCCTCTACCGCGCCGAACTCCAGACCCCCGGCGAGCTGGAGTGGCGCGGGCTCGGCAACTACACGGCGCTGTTCACCGATCCGTTCTTCTGGACGGCGCTGCGCAACACCTTCACCATCGGCGTGCTGTCCACGGTGCCCCAGCTCCTGATGGCGCTGGGCCTGGCGCACGTGCTCAACTACCGCCTGCGCGCCCTCACGTTCTTCCGCACCGCGCTGCTGCTGCCGTACGCGACCTCCGTCGCCGCCGCCTCGCTGATCTTCGCGCAGCTCTTCGGGCACGATTTCGGACTGATCAACCGGCTGCTCGACCTGGTGGGCATCCACCCGGTCGACTGGCAGAACGGCACGCCGGCCTCCCAGATCGCCGTCTCGTCCATCGTCGTCTGGCGCTGGACGGGCTACAACGCGCTGATCTACCTGGCCGGCATGCAGACGATCCCGGCCGAGCTGTACGAGGCGGCCGAGGTCGACGGCGCCTCCCGATGGCGGCAGTTCCTCCACGTCACCCTGCCCGGGCTGCGCCCCACGATCGTGTTCACCTCGATCGTCTCGACGATCGGCGCCACCCAGCTGTTCGGCGAACCGCTCCTGTTCGAGGGATCGGTGTCCGGGGGCATCTCGCACCAGTACCAGACCCTCGGGCTGTACATGTACGAGCAGGGCTGGGGCTTCTTCCACCTGGGCCGGGCCGCGGCCATCGCCTGGGTCATGTTCCTGCTGATCGCGGTGCTGGTCGGGGCCAACGCCTGGGCCGCGCACCGCCGTTCCCTCAAGGAGGCCGGCCGATGAGCGCGACGGTCACCGCCCGGCGCGGCGGCAGGCTCACGTACGCGGTCCTGATCTGCGCGGTGCTGGTCTCGGCCTTCCCGCTGTACTGGACCCTGGTCGCGGCCAGCCGCTCCAACGCCGAACTGGCGCGCCCGCTACCGGCCTTGCTGCCCGGCCCGCGACTGCTGGACAACTTCCGGTCCGTCCTGGACGAGGCCGCGATCGGCAAGGCGTTGCTCAACTCGCTCGTCGTCTCGGGATCGATCACCGTCGGCACGGTGCTGTGCTCCACGCTGGCCGGGTTCGCCTTCGCCAAACTCCGCTTCCGCGGCCGCGGGGCGCTGCTCGGAGCCGTCGTCGCCTCGATGATGATCCCGCCGCAGCTCGGGGTGATCCCGCTCTTCATGCTGATCGTCAGGCTGCACTGGGTCAACCAGCTCCAGGCCGTCATCCTGCCCGGACTCGTCTCGGCCTTCGGGGTGTTCTTCATGCGCCAGTTCCTGGTGCAGTCGCTGCCCGACGAGCTGATCGAGGCGGCCCGCGTCGACGGGGCCTCGCACGCCCGGATCTTCTGGTCGATCGTCGTGCCGATCGCCCGCCCGGCCATGGCCGTTCTGGGTCTGCTCACCTTCATGACCGCCTGGAACGACTTCTTCTGGCCGATCGTCGCGCTGTCCTCGCAGGAGCCGACCGTCCAGGTCGCGCTGCGCCAGCTGGGCGGCGGCTACGTCCACGACCAGTCCGTGATCATGGCGGGCACCCTGCTCGGCACCCTGCCCGTACTGCTGGTCTTCGGACTCCTCGGCCGCCAGATCGTCGGCGGCATCATGCAGGGCGCGGTCAAGGGCTGACGCAGCTGCTCCCCGGCCCTCCCCTCACCCTTTTTTTGGAGCCTTTCCATGACCACGCTCGACGCGTCTCCCCATCCGAAGACGATGCTCGCCTTCCCGACCGGTTTTCGCTGGGGCACCGCCACCGCCGCGTACCAGATCGAGGGCGCGGCCTCCCTGTACGGCCGGACGCCTTCCATCTGGGACACCTTCAGCCACACGCCCGGCAAGGTCCTCCACGGGGACACCGGGGACACGGCCGCCGACCACTACCACCGCATGGACGAGGACGTGGAGCTGCTCCGGAGGCTCGGCGTGAGCGACTACCGCTTCTCGGTGGCCTGGCCGCGGGTCCAGCCCACCGGCCGCGGACCCGCCGCCCGGAGCGGTCTGGACTTCTACCGGCGTCTCGTCGACGCGCTGCTGGCCGCCGGGATCCGGCCGGTGGCCACCCTCTACCACTGGGACCTGCCGCAGGAGCTCGAAGACCGGGGCGGCTGGCCCGTACGGGAGACCGCCGAGCGGTTCGCCGAGTACGCGGGGCTCGTGGCCGGGGCGCTCGGCGACCGCGTGGCCGGCTGGACCACCTTCAACGAGCCCTGGTGCGCGGCCTTCCTCGGCTACGGCTCCGGGGTGCACGCCCCGGGCCGCACCGAGCCGGAGGCCGCGCTGCGGGCCGCGCACCACTTCAACCTGGCCCACGGCCTGGGCACGGCGGCCCTGCGCGCCGTCCTTCCCGCCTCGGCCGAGGTCTCCCTGACGCTGAACCTGCACGCGCTGCGGCCGCTGACCCGCTCCGCCGCGGATCTGGACGCGGTGCGCAGGATCGACGCGGTGGGCAACAGGATCTTCCTCGACCCGGTCTTCCACGGGCGGCTGCCGCAGGACCTGGTCCGGGACACGGCCGGGGTCACGGACTGGTCCTTCGTGCGGGACGGGGATCTGGCCGCGGCCGCCCAGCCGATCGACTGGCTGGGCATCAACTACTACTCCCCGACGGTGGTCGCGGCGGCCGAGCCGGGGTACGGCATCGCGGCCGCGGACCCCTCGCCGTGGGCGGGCGCCGAGGAGCACGTGCGCTTCCTGCCCGCGCCCGGGCCCCGGACGGCCATGGACTGGCCCGTGGACGCGGGCGGACTGCACGAGCTGCTGGTCCGGCTGCGCGACGAACTGCCGGGCCTGCCGCTGATGATCACGGAGAACGGGGCGGCGTACGGGGATTACGCCGACCCGGAGGGCGACGTGCACGATCCGGACCGGATCGGCTATCTGCACGGCCACCTGTCCTCGGTGCACCGGGCGATCGAGGACGGGGCGGACGTGCGGGGGTACTTCGTGTGGTCGCTGCTGGACAACTTCGAGTGGGCGTACGGCTACAGCAAGCGCTTCGGGCTCGTCCACGTCGATTTCGCGACCCAGCGGCGCACGCCGAAGGACAGCGCCCGCTGGTACGCCGACGTCATCGCCCGGAACGGGCTGCCAGCCTGACCACCGCCGCGTGGCCCCGGGTGCGCAGGACGCAGGCTCCGGCGCCGGCTGCGGCGCCGGGGATCAGGACCGCGTCGTACGGGCCGAGGGCCACGGGACCGGCCGCCGCCGCCGCTTCGAGTTCCGCCGGGCCCCGGAGGGCGACCACCAGCAGGGTCTCCCCCGGCGTCGCGGTGAGCGCGAGGGTGCCCCGTACGACGGCGGTCCCCGCCCGCACCCGGTCCCGGCGGTACATCACGTTGAAGTTCACGACGGGCCCGTCGAGGAGCAGGCAGTCGGTGGGGGCGTCGCCGGGGAACTCCTGTGGCGCGTAGCGCTCGTCGACGAGGCGGCGGGCGCCCGCCACCGTGAGGTCCATGCCCGCGCCCTCGGCCAGGGTCAGGATGCGGTCGACGCCGGGGAAGGCCGAGAACGGCCCGTCGGAGGCAACCTCCGCCAGGCTGATCCGCCAGCCGAAATCGGCCAGCGCGGAGCCCTCCGGCCAGGCCGCGATCTCCCGGGTCACCCCGCCGCCGTTCTTCCAGGCGACCGCCGCGCGGTCGCCCGCGCGCAGGATCCGGACCTCGTTGCCGCCGGTCATGGCGCCGTTCCTTCCGTCGGGTACGCACCGCCCTCGCGGGCGGTGCGTACCCGGGCGGCCGCGGCCGAGCCTATCGACCCGGCGGGCCCGCCCGACCGGGCTACCCGACCGAGAGGTCGTCCCCGTACACCGTGCCCTGGCCGTACCAGCCGTGCAGGTAGACGGTGACCGTGCCGGAGGCGCCGGTCGTGAAGGGGACCGTCAGCTTCGACCAGCCTGCCGAGCCGGTCCACGCACTGGCGCTCGCGCCGCCGCGGACGCCCAGGTAGGCGTAGCTGCCCTGCACCCATCCGGCGAGCGTGTACTTCGTGTTCGGCGCGAGGGTCAGGGTCTGGGCGCATTCCCCGGTCTGCGAGGCGGTGGGCGCGGTCCTCAGCGCGTACGAGCCCCCGTGCGCGGGGGTGCCCACCACCGCGCCGCCGCTCTCGCAGGTCCATGGGGCGAGCGCGCCGGTCTCGAAGCCGCCGTTGACCAGTGCGCCGCTCCCGCCTCCTGGGCCGGAGACCGTGAGGGTGAAGACCGTGGTGTGGGTGAGGCCTCCGGAGGTGCCGGTGACGGTGATCGGGTACGTGCCCGGGGCGGCCGAGGCCGAGGCGGCGACCGCGAGCCGGGCCGAGGCGCCCGCCGTCACCGAGGCCGGGTCTACGGAGGCGGTCACTCCGGCGGGCGCGCCGGAGGCCGTCAGGGCGACGGCGTGCGCGGTACCCGAGACGACCGCCGTGCTCACGGTGGCGGAGGTGGAACCGCCGGGCGCCACGGAGGCCGAGCCGGGAGCGACGGCGAGCGAGAAGTCGTCGGCGACGGGACCGCCGCCGCCGGTGAACGGCCCGAAGGTGTGGCTGAAGTACCAGGGGTCCTGGACGATGCCCGAGCAGGAGTCGGAGCCGCCGGTTCCGGGGCAGCCGCCGTTGTCGCGCTGGAGCGCCCAGAAGGACAGGGTGTTGATGCCCTTGGCGGTGGCCCAGTCGTAGACGGCCGTGGCGTCTGTGGTGGTGAAGGTCTCGGCGGGGCCGTAGTCGTCGATCCCCGGCATCTCGGTGACGCCGATCATGCCCCAGAGCTGGGCGGGGTTCTTGGCCGGGTACAGGGCGGCGAGCTGGTCGTGCAGCCCGGTGGCGGCGGTCTGGGTGTCGGCCGCCATGTGGTGGGTGGCGCCGTCGTAGTAGTCGAAGGTCATCAGGTTCACGACGTCCACCTGGGCGCCGGCCGCCTTGGCGCTCTTGAGGACGGCGAGTCCGCTGCTCGCGAGACCGCTCGTGGTGGTGGGCAGGGTGTACGAGACCTGGAGCGGGCGGCCGTTCGCCGCGGCCCAGTCCTGGACCTTCTTGATCGCCTGGTTGCGCCGGTCGATGCCCGCCTTGTTGGTCAGCGAGTTGTCCTCGATGTCCATGTCGAGCCGGGAGACCTCGTAGGTGGTGATCACCCTCTCGTAGGCGGCGGCGATCGCGTCCACGCTGGTGCAGCTGTCGGCGATCTCGGTGCCGCCGTTGTCGGCCGCGTAGCCGCCGAAGGAGGGGATGACGTCGCCGCCGCGCGAGCGGATCGTGGCGAAGTCGGCGCCGAAGACGGAGCCGGAGACGGGCAGTCCCGTGTCCCCGTTCCAGTACGGGGTGCAGGAGCCCCTGGCCTCGGTCTGTACGAACGCCATGGTCAGGTACTTGGCGCCGGACTTCTGGGCGAGGTCGGCGGGACTGTCGCCGTTGTACGCCTCGAAGTACGGGGCGAAGACGTGCGCGGGCAGCGGGGTCGCGGCGTGGGCCGCGCCGCCGGCCCCGAGGACGAGGCCGGCGGAGGCGAGGACCGTGGTCAGCGCCGTGGATAAGGCATGGAGGGGCCTGGGACGTCTCATCGATGCTCCCGGTGGGGCGCGAGCGAACGGGCGGACGCCTCATGATTGGTCTGGACCAGGTGCGGGTCAAGGGTCCGGGCGCCTTCGATTGCCGCGGCGCGAGCGGGAGTTACAGGATTCGCCGGGTGGTGAGGGGCAGCGAGAGGTGGCCGGGGTGTTCGAAATCGGCTCGCGTGCCCTCGGCGGCGTCCGCGTCGATCGCGTACACCATGAGCGGGCTGCTGCCGGTGGGGCCCGTGGCGGTGGCGCGCAGCCGGTAGTGCTCGGTGCGGACCGCGTCCCGGGCGAGGGCGGCGCCGCCCGCGTAGAGGTGGGCGGGCTTGGCGTCGGTGGCGATGCGCAGGTCCGCGGCGCGCCAGGCGCCGGTGGCCGGGTCGCGGCGCTCCAGGACGAAGGGGGTGGCGGGTCCGGGGAGGTCGCCCGGTTCGCCGGTCAGGGGCTCCATCTGGAAGGCGATGAGCAGGTGCCCGTAGGCCTGGGCGTTGCCGTTGCGGACGGTGACCGTGAACTCCTGGGCGGGGCCGCCGCGGACCAGCTTCAGTCCGCCGCCGGCCGCGGCGGCCGCGGTCAGGGACAGCCGGGTCGCGGGGGCCGGCAGCGCGGCCGGTGTCTTCGCGGGCGCTGCCGGGGACGCGGAGGCCGCGGTCGGGGTGGGAGTGGCCGCCGACGCGGAGGGGGTCGGGGTGGCTGACGGGGTCGCCGACGGGGATGCGGAGGCCGAGGCGCTCGCGGACCGGGCGGGAGCGGCCGGGCGGTCCGGATGGCCGGAGCAGGCCGTCAGGGCGGCCACGAGCGCCGCCAGTACCGCCGGGGCGATCAGCAGACGGGGTCTGACGTGCATGGTGGGCCCTCCCGCGGCTCCCGTGAGGGCAGGACCGTAACAAGCCGGGGGCATCGGTACGGGGGCGCGGAGGATGACACTTCGGTATCGGTTCCGGGGCGGGGCCGGCGCGGGAGGCCCGCTCCCCCGCGCCCGCCCGGGGAGGGTCAGCCCCTGAAGGCCGCCTGACGGACCGGCGAGGCCTCGGCGAGGGCCTTCACGACCGCGTCGGTACCCGCCCGGAGTCCGTACACGGGAGTGCCGGGCTGCTGGCGCCACGAGTCGTCGATGGCGCCCGCGTCCACGGTGTCGAAGCCGAGCTCGTCGATGAGCGCCCGGACGGTCTCCTTGGCCGCCGGGTCGTCGCCGGCCACCGGGAGTGCCACCCGGTCCGGGGCTCCGGCCGGGCGGTGCAGGGCCAGGATGTCCTGCGCGTACGTCCCGTTGAAGGCCTTGACCACCGGGTGCCCGAGGCGGCGCTGGCTCCAGCCGCTTTCGGTCAGGCCCTCGTCCTCGATCTCGGCGATGCGGCCGTCTCGCTGCTGCGGGTAGTAGTTCCCGGTCTCGATGAGGACGAAGTCCTCGGCCGCGCCGTCGAAGAGGCCGGCGGGCAGGGCCGCCACGTTCTTGAGGGGGACGGTGACCACGACGACCTCGGCGCCCCGCGCCGCCTCCGTGACCGTGACGGGGACGGCCCCGGTCTCCTTCGCGAGGTCGGCCAGGCTTTCGGGGCCGCGGGAGTTGGCCACGGACACCTCGTGCCCGAGGGCCGTGAGACGGCGGGTGAGGTTGCCGCCGATGTTGCCTGCGCCGATGATGCCGATCTTCATGAGTTCTCCAGTGCGTGCAGGGTGGTCGGGTGCTGCGTGGAGTCGGGTGCTGCGTCGAGCGGGGTACTGCGTCGAATCCGAACCACCGGGCGCCGCCGTGCATTCCGCGTACTGCCCTTCCGCCCCACGGACCCCCCGAACGAGTGGCCGGTTCCCGGCCGTACGGAATCAGCCAGGGAACTCCGGCGACGCGTGACCGGAAATCGACTTCGATTGCGACCTGACGAGATCCGCACAAGGAATTCGTTTACACGTGAACATCCTCGCCAACCGGTGGTAACTTCACGGGACTCCAGAGTGACGGGGAGAAAGAGAATCGCTCTGCCGTCGAAAACAAGCCGTACACCACTCGACTTTCACAAGATCCCTTATGTAGTGTTTCATTCATTCGCCGCCCACCAGGGGGCGGAGAGCGGGACGCGGCCGACCACCGCCCCTGTCCTGCTCGTTCGCGAAATACGTGACCCGACACGAGGGACCAGTATGCGGTTCCAGCTTTTGGGGCCGCTGAGTATTGCCCACGGCCCGGAAACCGTAGTTCTCAAGCCATCCAAGCCGACCAGTCTTCTCGCCGCGCTTCTTCTGCATCCGGGGGTCGTCGTTTCGACCGCCTATCTCGTGAGTGCGGTGTGGGACGAGGATCCTCCGGCCACCGCGCGGGCCGCGCTGCAGACGTGCGTCCTGAGGCTGCGGAGGTTATTCACGAAGTACGGAATATCCGCGACCACCATCGAAGCCGTGCCCGGTGGATACCGGATGCACAACGACGCCGAGACCCTCGACCTCGTCCTCTTCCGCACCCTGATCTCGCAGGCGGCCGCCGCCGGCGGCGGCCCGGGCGAGGAGCTGTACCGGCTGCGCGAGGCGCTGTCCCTGTGGCACGGGCCGCCGCTCGCCAACGTGGCCTCGCGGATGCTCCGGCGCGACGCGGTGCGCTCGCTCGAACAGGAGCGCCTTCGCGTGCTGGAGCGGGTCTGCGATCTCGAACTGGCCGCCGGCAACTTCCACCAGGTGCTCGTCGACCTGTACGAGGCCGGCCGCCGGCATCCGGTGCGCGAGCGGTTCACCGAGCAGCTCATCGAGGCCCTGTACCGCACCGGCCGACAGGCCGAGGCGCTCGCCGAGTACCGCACGGTACGGGACCGGCTGCGCGACGAGCTCGGCGTCGACCCGGGGGCCGGGCTGCGCCGCCTGGAACTGGCCATCCTGCGCGCCGAGGAGATCGGCGGGCCGGAAGCGGCCTCCGGGGGCACGGTGGCACGGCCCGCTGTCGGGCCGGCGTCGGGGCCCGGTGCGGCACCGGCCGCGATACCCGCCGCGCCGTCTGCCGCGGACGGCCCCGGTCTGCCGCGGACGGCGGCCGCCCCGGGCACGCCGCCCCCGACCCCGGCACGGGCGGCCGGGCCCGCGGCGGACAGCGGCTGGCGCGGAGTGCCCGCGAAGGGCCGCCCCGGCAGACCGGGCCTGGCGCCCGTGCCCGGGTTCGCCGGGCGGCAGGGCGACCGGAGCGCCATCGCCGCCCGCCTGACCTCACCGGACGGGCCCCGGCTGGTCGTCGTCTCCGGGGCGCCCGGCATCGGCAAGTCGGCGCTGGCCCACCAGTGCGCCCATGAGGTCCGCGACGCGTTCCCCGGCGGGGTCTTCAGCCTCCCCCTGGCCCGGTCCGACGGCAGCCCCCTCGCTCTGGACGAGGCCCGGGAACTGCTGCCCGGGCCGGACGACGGGGGCCGCCGGCTCCTCGTCCTCGACGACGCGGCCGGCGCCGGGCAGGTGCTGCCGCTGCTGCCCGCCGCCGAGGACGCCTCCGTCCTGATCACGAGCAGACGGGGGCTCGCCGCGGTCGTCGCCACGCACGGCGGAGCCGTGCACCGGCTGGACGTCCTGGGGCCGGACGAGGCGTACGCACTGCTCGCAGGGCTCGTCGGGACCGACCGGATCGCGGCCGAGGCCGAGGCGGCCGCGGAACTCGCCCGCGTCTGCGGGCACTTCCCGCTCGCCCTGCGCATCGCGGCCGGCCGGCTGCTGACCCGGCCCGGCCTGTCCGTGGCCGACTGCGCGTCCTGGCTCGCGGAGGAGCCACCCGCCCGGCTCGCCCTCGCCGAGGATCCGCGGCTCTCCGTATCCGAGGTGTTCGGGCAGGCCGTCGGGGCCCCTCTCGCCCGAACTGCGCGAGGTCTTCCTCCGCCTGGGCACCCTCGGCCCGCAGGGCTCCCTCACGGAGGCCGGATCCGAAACCGACCTCGAACAGCTCGTGGAGGCGGGGATGCTGGAGGACGGGCCACCGGGCAAGCCGCCGTACCGCCTCCATTCCTTCCTCCGCGTCTACGCGCGTTGGCTCGCCCGCGGGCCCCGCCCGGCGGCCATCGCCCCGGCCGCTCGCTGAACTCCCCGCCGTTCCCGGCCCCTCTCCCCGCGCCTTCGTCCGCCTTTCCCCTCCGCCCACACCGCACCCAGGGGTGTCCCATGTCCCAAGCCGGCTAGGAGACCGTCGCCGCCTCCCGGCCCCGGATACGCCGGGACGTGCTCTTCACCGAGACGCCCGACGGTGTGCTGTTCCACAACTCCGACGGCGGGTTCCGGATCACGGCCCGCTCGGCGTACCGGTTCGCCACGCTGATCGTCCCGCACCTCACCGGCGAGCACTCCGTCGCCGAACTCTGCCAAGGCCTCGGCGACGCCCGGCGCGCGATGGTCGGCGAGCTCGTCAAGACGCTGTACGAAAGGGGCTTCGCCCGCTCCGTCCCGGCCCCGCGGACCTCCGACGGTCCGGTGGTCCCGCCCGACGTGGCGCGGCGCTTCGCGCCGCAGATCGCGTACGTCGACCACTACGCCGACGAGGCAGAGGACCGGTTCCTGCGCTTCCGCGGCACCCGGGTCGCCGTCCTCGGCGATGACGCCGTGGCCCGGTGGTGCGCCCTGAGCCTGGTCCGCAACGGCTGCGCGCTCGTCGGCGTCCAGCTGTCCGGCACGGGGCGGCCTCCCGTCGAGGACGAAGCGCAGGAGGCGCGGGCCGACGGCTGCCCGGTCGGGATACGCACCCTGGCAGCGGCTGAAGGTCCGCTCGGATGGCCGGAGTTGGAAGGCTTCGACTTCGTCGTGGTCACCGGGGGTCATACGGCCCCCGCGCGGCTGCTCCCGCTCCTGCGCGCCGGGATACCCGAGGGCCGCAGCCTGCTTCCGGCCTGGTCGTACGGCTCCGACGCCGTCGTCGGCCCGCTGATGGCCGACGCCACCGAGGGCTGCTGGGCCTGCGCGGCGCTGCGGCTGGGCTCGGCCCGCCCCGGCTCCGGGGCCGCCGCCGACCTGTGGAGCGCGCTGGCCCTGCCGGCCGGCGGGATCGCGCCTTCCGGTCCCGTACCGGGACGGCCGCTGGCCGCGATGATCGGCAACCTGCTCGGGTACGAGGTCTTCCGCGCGGCCACGGGTGCGCTGCCCGCGGAGACCGCCGGACGGCTGGTCGTCCAGGACATGGAGTCGCTGGACGTCACCGCAGAACCGCTCTTCCCGCATCCGCGCTGCCCGTTCTGCGCCGGGCGGGACGAGGCCGGCGCGGCCGGCGGCCAGGCGGAGGCGCAGCCGGTGGACCTGGCCACCGCGGGCAGTTCGGGCGCCCCCGCACTGCCGACGCTCGACACCGCCCGCGAAGCGGAGGCGCTGGTGGCGGAGTTGAACCGGCGCTCGGCCATCGTCCGCCCGTACGCCGGAGTGTTCACCCGTTTCGCCGACGAGGCCCTCACCCAGATCCCGCTCAAGCTGGGCGTGGTCGAGCTGGGCGTCGGGCACACCGGTGCGCGCACGATCACCGCCTTCGACATCCACCACGTCGCGGGCGCCCGGACGCGCGCCCTGGACGCGGCGGCACTGGTGTACGCCGAGCACGTCGTCCCCGCGCGGGGGCTCGTGACCGCGTCCTGTGCGGAGGCGCCTCCCCTGGCCATCGCCTCCGGGCTGCCGGGCGGTGCCGCCGTACACCAGCGCGCCGTCTCGCTCCTGACGAAGGCGTCCCTGCTCGTCCCGGCCGGCGCCGTCCGCCCCTTCGGACCTCACAACGCCGACCGGCTCTTCGAGCCGACCCGGGCGGGGGCCGGTGCGGGCCCCGCCCCCGCCGACGCGGCCGCGGCCGGGCTCCTGTCGGCCCTCGCGTACGACGCGCTGCTGCGCACCGTACGGGGCACCCCGGCGACCCGGGTCCCACTGCCGGATCCGGACGGTCCGGACGCCGAACTCGGTTTCCTCGTACGGTCGGCGGACCGGCTGGAGCTGCCCGTGGAGCTGCTCGACCTCGGTGAGGGCGACCGGAGCGGGGCGACCGTGCTCCTCGCCCGGTCGGCGGAGCGCTGGGCGGTCGGCGGCGGCCTGGACCGGCGTACGGCGGCGGTGGCCGCGCTGACCGAACTCCTCGGCGCGGCCCAGTACGAGGGCGACCGGTCGGGCGGCGGCCGGGCGGCCGACACCGGCGATCCGCTGCTGGCCGATCTGGACCCCCGCGCCCTGGCGGTCGGCGGTGCGGGCGGTGCGGCCCACGCCCCGGCCGCCGCGATCGGCTGGCCGGAGGTGCTGGAGCGGCTCGGCGCCGCGGGGCGCGATGCGTACCTGGTCCCGACGGGCGCGCCCGAGCTCGCGTCCGCGGGGGTCCACACCGTACGGGTACTGCTCACGGCGGCGCCGGAGCCCGGCCATGACGCGTAGCCGTCCCCCGCTGGTCCGGACCGAACCCACCGTGCGGGACGTGCTCGGGGCGGTGGCCGCCGTGGAGGCCGCGCTCTGCGAGGTCCTCACGTACATTCCGCACCTGCCCCGGCAGGTCGCGCAGCGCCGGGGCGAACTGGAGGCGATGGCAGCCGACTTCCGCCTCGTTCGACATCTCAAGGACCACGCCCAGCTGTACGGTCTGCCCGGGATGGCCCCGTACGTACGGCCCTATACGGAGCCGGCGGGCATCCGGCCGATGGACGCGCTGTACGCCTCCCGGCCGCACCCCCCGAAAGGCTCCGCCGGGCGACCGGACACCGGGGACCTGCGCGACGATCTACTTTTTGCGTAGGGCAGTTGACGGACGCCGGACACGATGTGATCGTCGTCGACCAGACGACCCCCGAGCAGTTGCGGACCGGGCTGCGCACCGTGTGCGCGGTGGTGCCCGGGCTGCTGCCGATCGACTTCGGCTGGTCGCGGCAGCGGGCCCCGTACCTGCCACGGCTGCGGACGGCGCCGCGCCGGGCGGGGCTGCGGGAGACGGATCTGGCGGAGGCGGAGATCCGGATGGTCCCGCACCCGTTCCCCTGACTCCCCCTCCGCCCGTACGACGGTGCCCCGGCCCGCGCGCTGGCGCGCGGGCCGGGGCACCGGTGTGCGTACGTCCTGACCGGCGGTCAGGCGCTGCAGGAGGTCGTGCTGGTGGTGGAGGAGCAGGTCGAGGTCGAGCTGCAGCTCGTGGAACCGGCGAGCACGACCTCGCTGGCGTCCGAGTAGTCGGAGATCTCGAACGTCTCGGATTCGAGTTCGAGGATCTCGTCGGCGAGCGAGGCGAGGGGCGACTTCTCCATGATGGCTCCTTCGGTCGGTGGGCGGGGCCGTGGTGCCCCTCCATCAGAGCCGGTCGCGCCGTCAGCTCACCCCCCGGACCGCTGGCACCTCTCTGACAGGAAGTGTCAGCGCCCTGACGCCATCGCCCCGCGGACCCTGTCCGACCATGGGTCCCATGCTCTCCGACCTCATCAGGCCCCTGACGACCCTCTACCTGGAACTGCACCGGGATCCGGAGCTGTCGGGCCGGGAGCGGCGCACGGCGGCCCGGTTCGCGGGCGCGCTCGAAGCCGAGGGATACGCGGTGACGGGCGGGATCGGCGGGTACGGCGTCGCCGGGGTGCTGCGCAACGGCGCCGGGCCGACGGTGCTGCTGCGCGCCGAGCTCGACGCCCTGCCCGTTCGGGAGACGACGGGGCTCGCGTACGCGAGCGGGGGCGAGGCCGCCCACGCCTGCGGGCACGATCTGCACCTGGCCGCGGCGGCCGGGACCGCCGCCCTGCTGGCACGGGAACCGGGCGCCTGGCGCGGCACGCTCGTCGTGGTCGGCCAGCCCGCCGAGGAGACCCTGGAGGGCGCGCGGGCGATGCTGTCGGACGGGCTGTACGAGCGGACCGGGCGGCCCGACGCCGTGCTGGCGCAGCACGCCGCTCCGCTGCCGGCCGGGATGGTCGCGCACGGGTACGGGCCGATGACCGCCGGGAGCGTCACCTTCCGGATCGTCGTCCACGGCCGCGGAGGCCACGCCGGAGCCCCTCAGCTGACCGTGGACCCGGTGGTGACGGCCGCGCACGTGGTGACCCGGCTCCAGACGGTGGTGGCGCGCGAGGCGGCCCCGTCGGAGCAGGTGGCCGTCACCGTCGGCTCGTTCCGGGCGGGCGAGCGCGCGAACGTGGTGCCCGACCGGGCCGAACTGGGCGTCACCGTACGGGCGGCCGGCGAGGCGGCGCTGACCCGGGCGGCGGCGGCCGTGGAGCGGATCGTCCGCGCCGAGTGCGCCGCCTCGGACTGTCCCCGGGAGCCGGAGATCGTCCGGACCTGCTCCTCTCCGGTCACCCATCCCGATCCGGCGACGACCGCGGCCGTACGGGAGGCGCACGCGGCCGAGTTCGGCGCGGAGCGGGTGGCCATGTGGCCGCCCTCCCTGGCAACGGAGGACTTCGGGCTGTTCGGCGACGCGGGCCGGGCGCTGCACGGGGTGTCGGGGGTGCGCCTCGCGTACTGGATGCTGGGCGTGATCGGCCCGGCGGCCTGGGCGGCGGCGCCCGGCGCGAGCGCGGCGCAGAAGCTGGCCGTCCTGCCCGCCAACCACGCGCCGGATTTCGCGCCGGACGTGCGCACGGCGCTCCCGGCGAGCGTACGGGCCCTGCGGACGGCGGCGCTGAGCTGTCTGGGTTCGCCCCGATAGGCGCCCGTACGCCATCCGCGTCGCTTTCAGGCCATTTCGCACGATCCGAGAACCGTCCGCCGGGGTGGCGGCGTCGGTGGGTTCATCTCCTCGGTATCCGAGCACGGCGAAAGGTCCGAACGATGTCCAAGTCTGCGGCCAAGGCCAAGCGCACCGCTTCCCTCGCCCTCGCGGCCACCGCCGCGGGGGCCGCACTCACGCTCGCCCTCGTCACCGGCGCCTCCGCGACCGCCGGCGCGGGCGCACCGCAGGACGGCCGGGCGGCCGCCGCGGCTCCGTCCGCCTCCGGCAGCCCCGAGGGCGCGTTCTCCCGGATCGCCGTCTTCTACGGCGCCTACATCGACGCGGTGTACGACGGGGACGGCACGCGCGCGAAGCAGCTGCGGGCCGCCTACCTCTCCGCACCGCTCCAGCGCGAGCTGGCGAAGTGGGAGGAGACCAACCACGCGGACGGTGTCCTGCGCGCCCAGAACGTGCCGCTGGAGTGGAAGGTGACGTACGTCGACAGCGGCATGGGCAAGACCAATGCCGACGTCGCCTTGACCTGGAGCGGCAGCGACACCACCCGGCTGCACGTCCAGGCCGATCTGAAGACCCGCAAGATCCTGTCCATCACGGGCTGAACCGGAACTGAGGACGCTCCGGACATGCGGGTGGGGGCCACCGTCGGCGGCCCCCACCCGATCAGCGACGCGCGGCGATCAGGCCCCGCTCGCCTTCAGCATGTCCTCGCGCTCGACGATCTTCACGCGCGCGCGGCCCTCGGGCTCGCCCAGCGCCTTTTCGGCGGCGTCGAGCTTGTACCAGCCCTCCCACGTCGTGAAGCGGACGTCCCGCTCCGCCAGGAAGGACTCGACGGCCTCCGGTGCGGGCGCGGCGGGCGTCTGCAGGCGGCCGCCCGCGTGGTCCGCCAAGAGGTTCGCGACCGTCTCGTTCGCGTCGCCCTTGGTGTGGCCGATGAGGCCGATCGGACCGCGCCGGATCCAGCCGGTCACGTACGTGGACTTCAGGTGCTCGCCGGCCTCGATCACGCGGCCGCCCTCGTCCGGAACCGTGCCGCTGGCGACGTCCCACGGCAGCTTGGGCAGTTCGTCGGAGAGGTAGCCCACGGCGCGGTAGACGGACTGGACGTCCCAGTCGGTGAACCGGCCGGTGCCCTTGACGTTGCCCGTGCCGTCGAGCTCGGTGCGCTCGGTGCGCAGGCCGACGACCTTGCCGTCCTCGCCGAGGATCTCGGCGGGCGACTCGAAGAAGTGCAGGAAGAGCTTGTGCGGGCGCTCACCGATGTCGCGGATCGCCCAGTTCTCCAGCGTCTTGGCGACCATGTCGGTCTGCTTGTTCTTGCGGCGCTCGGCGATCGAGCCCTCGTCGTAGTCGATGTCCTCGGGGTTGACGATGACCTCGATGTTGGGCGAGTGGTCGAGCTCGCGCAGCTCCATCGGGCTGAACTTGGCCTGTGCCGGGCCCCGGCGGCCGAAGACGTGGACTTCGAGCGCCTTGTTGGCCCCCAGTCCTTCGTGGACGTTCGCGGGGATCTCGGTCGGCAGCAGTTCATCTGCGGTCTTCGCGAGGATGCGCGCGACGTCGAGGGCGACGTTGCCGACGCCGAGGACGGCGACCTTCTCGGCCTCCAGCGGCCAGGTGCGCGGGACGTCGGGGTGGCCGTCGTACCAGGAGACGAAGTCGGCGGCGCCGTAGGAGCCGTCGAGCTCGACGCCGGGTATCGCGAGCGCGCGGTCGGCCGTGGCTCCGGTGGAGAAGATCACCGCGTCGTAGAACGAGTGCAGCTCGTCGAGGCTGATGTCGTTCGGGTAGTCCACGTTGCCGAACAGGCGCACCTGCGGCTTGTCGAGCACCTGGTGGAGGGCGGTGATGATGCCCTTGATCCGCGGGTGGTCGGGGGCGACGCCGTACCGGATCAGGCCGAAGGGGGCGGGCATCCGCTCGAACAGGTCGATGGAGACACCCGGCTCGGCGGCCGCCTCGGACTTCAGCAGCGCGTCGGCGGCGTAGATTCCGGCGGGGCCGGCACCGACGATTGCTACCCGGAGGGGGCGAGGCATGACTGGTTCCCTTCGACCGAAAACACTGGATCAGGAGGAACCCTAAGCTAAGGGAACCCTAACCCAGCACCCGCCCCCCGCTTATGGCCCTATAAACAGAACTTATGACCTTCCCAAGACATCCTTGGGGGTGCCGGTCACACTGGAGTCCGGGAGGCACGCAGGAGGCACTCGGGAGGTACTCCATGGATCCGGTCGCGGCGCTGGAGCGCATCGCCTTCCTGCTGGAGCGCGGGCAGGCCCCGACCTACAGGGTGCAGGCCTTCCGGAAGGCGGCCGCCGCCCTGGTGCGCATGGGCGAGCCGGAGGTGCGCGAGCGCGTCGGAGCCGGAACCCTCGAAGCGGTCAAGGGCATCGGCCCGAAGACCGCCCAGGTCGTGCGGGAGGCGGTCGGCGGGGCGATCCCCGCGTACCTGCGGAAACTGGAGGACGAGATCGCGGCGCACCCCGAGGGCCCGCCGGCGAGCCCCGCCGCCCTGGCACTGCGCGCGGCCCTGCGCGGGGACTGTCACCTGCACTCCGAATGGTCCGACGGCGGCAGCCCGATCGAGGCCATGGGCCGGGCGGCGGCCGAACTGGGCCACGAGTGGGCCGTCCTCACCGACCACTCCCCGAGCCTCACCGTCGCCCGCGGGCTCTCCCCGGAGCGGCTGCGCGAGCAACTGGACGTGGTGGCGGAGCTGAACGAGGGGTGGGCCCCCTTCCGGCTGCTGACCGGCATCGAGTGCGACATCCTGCTCGACGGCTCCCTGGACCAGGAGCCGGAACTGCTGGACCGGCTGGACCTCGTGGTCGGATCCGTCCATTCGAAGCTGCGGATGGAGTCGCCCGCGATGACGCGCCGACTGCTGGCCGCCGTACGCAATCCCCTGATGGACGTCCTGGGCCACTGCACGGGGCGCCTCGTGACGGGCCGGGGGCGCCCCGAGTCCACCTTCGACGCGCAGGCGGTGTTCGACGCCTGCGCGCAGTCCGGGACCGCGGTGGAGATCAACAGCCGGCCCGAGCGGCTGGACCCGCCGCGCCGGCTGCTGCGGCTGGCCGTGGCGTCCGGGGCGCTGTTCGCGATCGACACGGACGCGCACGCCCCCGGTCAGCTGGACTGGCAGCCGACCGGCTGCGAACGGGCCGTGGAGTGCGGGGTGCCGGGCGAGCGGGTCGTCAACACCTGGCCCCGGGAGCAGCTGCTGGAGTGGACCCGGACCCGCCGCCCTCCGGCTCGGACCGCCGCGGCCTGAGCCGCAGGGCGGCTTCAGGCCCGCCCCGCGAGGCCGGCCCCGCGGACCACCAGCAGCACGACATCGGCCCCGGCGACCGCCATCGTCGCCAGGAACGGGATCCGGCTCCGGCCGGCCGGCCGCAGGGCCCCGAGGAGTACCGCCGCGGCCGTCGCCCCGAGCAGCCCCCAGCCGTACGCCGGCACCCGCCCCGGAGGTCCCGCGGCCAGGGCCACCGCCGAGCCGAGCACCAGGAGCCCGCCGAGGACCGCCGAGGCGCGCGCGCCGATGCGGTGCGGCAGGCCCGACACGCCCGTGGCCAGGTCGTCCTCGATGTCGGGCAGCACGTTGGCGAAGTGCGCGCCGGCACCCAGCAGGGCCGCCGCGGCCGTCAGCCACCACGGCGGCCACGGCGCACCCGGCAGCCCGAGGGTGACGAAGGCGGGGAGCAGCCCGAAGGCCAGGGCGTACGGGAGCCAGGAGGCGGCGGTGCTCTTCAGCCGCAGGTTGTACGCCCAAGCGGCGGCCACCCCGCACAGGTGGGCGCAGCCCGCGAGACGGCCGCCGGCCAGTGACAGCGGAACGCAGAGCAGCAGGGCCGCGAGCGCGGCGGCCGTCACCGCGGCGGGCCGTACGGCGCCGGAGACGAGGGGTTTGTCGGGGCGGCCGGTCACCAGGTCTCGGCCGAGGTCCACCCGGTCGTTGCACCAGCCCACCGACAGCTGGCCCGTGCCCACGGCCGCCGCGACGAGCGCGGCGCCGGGGAGGCCGCGCCCCACGGCCGCGGCCAGGGCGGCGGCCAGCAGGGTCACAGCCGCCGCGGGCACCGGATGACAGGCCCTGAGCAGGCCCGATACCGCGCCCGGCGGCCGCCCGGCGGCGGCTGCTGACGCGGGCTCGGGCAGGGTCGGGTCCATGGCTTCTGCTCTGGCGCGGGGCACGCGACCACGCTAAGCCGCGCCGCGCCAGGTATGCGGCATTCCTCAGGAAGTGTCAGTTGTTCCCTATGTTGAGGCAATGACGCGTGTCCTGGCCGTGAGCACTGTGTTCCCGCCCCACCGCTATCGGCAGTCCGAGATCGCGACGGCGCTCGCCCGCTTCCTTCCCCCGGGGTCCGACACCGCCCTCCTCCACCGGCTGCACGCCGCGGTGGGCGTCGACTCCCGCCACCTCGCGCTCCCACTGGAGCGCTACGGTCCGTCGAACGACTTCGGCGCCACGAACGCGCTCTTCGTGAAGGGCGCCGAGGAACTCGGCGCCCGCGCCGTCGAAGCCGCCCTCGCCGCGGCCCACCTGACGGCGCGGGAGGTCGACCTGGTCATGTCGACCACGGTGACGGGGCTCGCGACGCCCTCGCTGGAGGCCCGTCTCGCCACCCGGTCGGGCCTGCGCCCCGACGTGCGGCGGCTGCCGCTCTTCGGCCTGGGCTGCGCGGCGGGCGCCGCCGGACTGGGCCACCTCCACGACCATCTGACGGGCCGCCCCGACCACGCGGCCCTGCTGCTGTCCACGGAGCTCTGCTCGCTCACCCTCCAGCCCTCGGACACCTCGGTGGCGAACCTGGTGGCCGGGGCCCTCTTCGGCGACGGGGCCGGGGCCCTGATCGCGGTGGGCCGCGGGCATCCGCTGCACGGCACACGGCCAGGACCGTCGGTGGTGGCCGCGCGCAGCCGCCTCTACCCCGGCACCGAGGGGCTCCTCGGCTGGGACATCGGCCACTGGGGCTTCCGGATGGTGCTGGGCCGGGAACTGCCCGCCCTGGTCCGGCTGCACGTGGCCGAGGAGGTCGAGTCCTTCCTCGCCCGGCACGACCTCAAGCCGCCGGACGTCGACGCGTGGATCGTCCACCCCGGCGGCCCGAAGGTGCTCGACGCGCTGGCGGACGCGCTGTCCCTGCCCGACTCCGCCTTCGCGGCGAGCCGGCGCTCGCTCGCGGAAGCGGGCAACCTCTCCTCGGCCTCGGTCCTGCACATCCTGAACACGATCCAGGCCTCCGGGCCGCCCGCACCGGGCTCGGTCGGCCTGATGATCGCCTTCGGGCCGGGCTTCGCCTCCGAACTCGTCCTCCTGCGGTGGTGACGCCATGTCCGTGACAGCGCTCGCCTCCATGGACCCGTACTCAATGGACCCATACCCGATGCCCTATTCGATGGACCCCTACCTGCTCCTCATCGGTCTCGTCGCGGCCGAGCGGCTCGCCGAACTCGCCACGGCCCGTCGCAACACGCGCTGGAGCCTGTCCCGCGGCGCCGTCGAATACGGCCGCGGCCACTATCCCGCCATGGTCGCCCTGCACACCGCGCTCCTCGTCGGCTGTGTGGTGGAGCCGCTCCTCGCCGACCGCCCGTTCCTGCCGGCACTGGGCTGGCCGGCCCTCGCCCTGGTGATCGGCGCCCAGGGCCTGCGCTGGTGGTGCATCGCCACCCTCGGCCCGCGCTGGAACACCCGCGTGCTGGTCGTCCCGGGGCTGCCGCTGGTGGCGGCCGGTCCGTACCGGCTGCTGCGCCACCCGAACTACGTCGCCGTCGTCGTCGAGGGCGCTGCGCTGCCGCTGGTGCACACCGCCTGGGTCACGGCGGCCGCCTTCACCCTGCTGAACCTGCTGCTGCTCGGCGTGCGCGTCCGCTGCGAGGAGGACGCCCTCGCGCACGCCGCGCCGGTCTACCGCAGCGCCGTACCTGCGGAGGGCCGGGCCCGGTGATCGACCTGCTCGTCGCGGGCGGCGGCCCGGCCGGGCTGGCCACGGCCATCCACGGGGCACTGGCCGGGATGGAGGTCGTGGTCCTGGAGCCGCGCCCCACCCCCATCGACAAGGCCTGCGGCGAGGGCCTGATGCCGGGAGCCGTAAGGGGCCTGCGGGAACTCGGCGTGTCCGTACCGGGCCGGCCCTTCCACGGGATCCGCTACCTGGACGGAGTGAGCGGCCTGCACGCGGAAGGGAGGTTCCGCACCGGGCCGGGGCTCGGCGCCCGCCGGCCCGTCCTGCAGGCAGCGCTGGCGCAGCGGGCCGAGGAGCTCGGCGTACGGGTGCTCGCGCGGCGCGTCGGCGAGGTCCGCCAGGACGCGGACCGGGTCGGCGCCGCCGGCCTGACGGCCCGCCACCTCGTGGCGGCGGACGGCCTGCACTCCCCCGTCCGGCGCGGTCTGGGCCTGGCGCAGGCGCCGGCCCCGGGCCGGCCGCCGCGCTACGGGCTGCGCCGCCACTACGCGGTGGAGCCCTGGAGCGACCTGGTCGAGGTGCACTGGTCGGCGCACTGCGAGGCGTACGTGACCCCGCTGGGGCCCGGCCGGGTGGGCGTGGCCGTCCTCACCACCGAGCGCGCCCCCTTCGACGTACAGCTGGCCCGGTTCCCGCTGCTGGGCGCGCGGCTGGCCGGGGCCGCCGGTTCGCCGGTTCGCGGCGCCGGGCCGCTGCGCCAGCGGGCGCGGGTACGGGTCGCGGGGCGGGTGCTGTTCGTCGGGGACGCGGCGGGGTACGTGGACGCGCTGACCGGCGAGGGGCTGACCCTGGCCGTGACGGCGGCGGGGGAACTGGTGCGCTGTGTGAGGGAGGGCCGGCCGCAGGCGTACGAGCGGGCCTGGCGGGAGCTGTCGCGCAGCTACCGCGCGCTGACCGCGTCCCTGCTCTGGGCACGCCGGCAACCCCGGCTCGCGGGGCGGATCGTCCCGTGTGCGGCCCGGCTTCCCCGGGTGTTCACGCACGCGGTCAACCTGCTGGCGTAGAACGCGTCCGGGCATGCCACAGGGGCGGGACCGGCGGCGGGTGCCGCCGGTCCCGCCCCCGTCGCGGGGTCAGCCGCCGGCACCCGCCCGGGCCCGCGGCGGCCGCTTCACGAGCGCCAGACCGGCCAGGACGGCCGCGGCCGCGGCGCACAGCACCGCCGTGACGCCCGCCCAGGCCTGGGAAGCGCTCACCGCGCTCTCCAGCGGGTCGAACGCCGCGAGTCCGCCGACCACGTGCAGGGCGACGACGGCGACGGCGCCCACGGCGCCGGCCCGCCACGCCCCGGCGGAGTCGCGCACCGCGATCAGCGCGCCGAGCCCGAGGCACAGCACGGTGGCGAGGAGCGCGGCGATCGCGGTCGGGGTCTGCGACGACAGGGCCGTCACGTCGCTCGGCAGGTGCAGGGCACCGCAGAGCAGCAGGGCCGCGGCCACGGGCCAGCGCAGCACGTGGCGCAGCGGGCCGGAGGCAGCGGGGGCCGCGCCCCGGCTGCCGTTCGGACCGCGCCCGTACTTCCGGCGGTACTCCGCGGACTCGTACCGCTCGTCGTCGTACGGGTCGTCGAACGGCTCCTCGTCCGGGGGCGCCGGCCGCCGTCCGGGGCGTCGCGCGTACCGGGCCGGTGCTCCGTCGGAGCCCGCGGGCTGCCGGGCGGAGCGGCCGGCCCCCGGCGGACGGGCCGGGTGCACGGACGGGACGGACGGAACGGCCGGGGCCGCCGGGTCCGCGGGGTCCGCCGGGTCCGCTGGGTCCGCTGGGGCCGCTGGGGCCGCCGGGACGGCTCGGGCCGGGAGCGCGGGCTGGACGGCCGGGACGGGCCGCGGGGACCGGAAGACGGAGCCGGGGGGCTCGGGCTCGCCGTTCCGGGGGGCCGGGCCGGGGTCCGAGGGCGGCTCGTGCTCTTCGTCCGTGTCCGTCCCGAGGATGCCGACCAGCAGGGCCACGTCCTGGATCGGGCGGCCGACGGCGGCCGCGCGCAGCGTCTGGTGGCCGTGGCCGGGGCTCTGGCCGGTCTCCTCCAGGAGGGTCACCAGTTCGGCCACCTCCTCCAGGGGCCGACAGGTGCCGGCCGTCTCCAGCAGGGTGCGTATGGGCTCGGTGCCCGCCGGGGACGCCGGGGTCGTCGTACCGGTGGGGTCGGGGTCGTGGAGCTCGCGGGGGTCGTCGTCCTGCATCGCCGCGAGCGTGATGGGGTCGTTCATGGAAAGCTCCGTTCGCCGACGCGCGGGTCTACACATCGCACGCCGGTCAACGTGCGTCATGGGAAGCGCACGCTCGGTCACCATTCACCGGCACCCGGCTCCGCTGCGCCATACGGGGCGGGCAAACGGGGGAGCCGCCCCCGCCGGCCGGTCGTCGCGCCGGGCGGTTCGAGATGCGCCCGCGCGGCGCTGCTGTTTCGCTGAATCGGGTCTCCTTACCCCCCACACCCGAGGAGTGATCATGAGCGCAGGCGAATCCCGCGGCCGAGTCCGGCAGTTGCGCGAGAAGGCGCAGGAGCTGAAGACGGCGGCCGAACGCTCCACCGACCCGGAAGAGCGCCGCAGGCTCCAGGAGAAGGCCCGCCGGCTCCAGGAGCAGAGCGAGAAGGAAGACAAGATCGACGACCGGGGCATGGATCCCATGTGACCCGCACGGCTTCACCCGTCGGCCGGTCGCCCCGGGCACCGGCCGATGTCGCACGCCCGGTGACATGACACCACGTCAGGAGGCGGTACATGAAGGCTGCGGAGGCACTGGCCGATGCGTACGGGCGCATCCGCGAGGTGGTGCACGAGGCGGTCGAGGGGCTCTCGGCCGAGGAGTTGAACGCGCGGATCGACCCGAAGGCGAACTCGATCGCCTGGCTGGTGTGGCACCTGACCCGGGTGCAGGACGACCACATGGCGGACGCTTCGGGCCTGGAGCAGGTCTGGACGGCCCAGGAGTGGTTCGCCCGGTTCGCCCTGCCGCTGCCCGCCGAGGCCACCGGCTACGGGCACACGGCCAAACAGGTCGGGACGGTCCTGGTCGAGTCGGACGAGCTGCTGCTCGGATACTTCGACGCCGTGCACGAGCGCACCACCGAGTTCGTGCGGGGGCTCTCCGCCACCGATCTGGACCGCGTGGTCGACACGGGCTGGGACCCGCCGGTCACCTTGGGGGTACGACTGGTCAGCATCCTCGCCGACGACCTCCAGCACGCCGGCCAGGCCGCGTACGTACGGGGTGTCGTGCAGCGCCGATAGCGGGATCTCCGGACGAAGGGGATGAGGGCGGGGACGCAAGGGCAAACGACGAGAGGCGGTCGCCGGTGTCCCCTGGGCGCTTCGTACGACGCTGGAGCGCCCTGTGGTGCGCTCTCCTGCTGCTCTCCGCCGGAGCCGGACCGGCGTCCGCGGCGGGCGGGGCCCCCGATGATCGGCCCGTGGTGGACACCGACCGGGGGCCCGTACGGGGCAGCGCGCACGGCGCGCACCGGACCTTCGAGGGGATCCCGTACGCCGCGCCGCCGACCGGCCCGCTGCGCTGGCGGCTTCCGCAGCCCGCCGCGCGGTGGACGGGCGTACGCGACGCCGGGGCGCCCGGGGCGCGCTGCGTGCAGCTGCCGGCGGTGGGGCCGGGTGGGCCGAGCGGCTCCGAGGACTGCCTGTACCTGAACGTCACCGCGCCGTCGCCGGGTGGGAGCGGACGCCCGGTCATGGTCTGGTTCCACGGCGGCGGCTTCGTCAACGGAGCGGGTGACCCGTACCGCGCGGAGCGGCTTGCCGTCCAAGGCAGCGCCGTGGTCGTCACGGTCAACTACCGGCTCGGGATCTTCGGCCTGTTCGGGCATCCGGCGCTCGGCGGGGCCCCCGACTTCGCCATCGCCGACCAGCAGGCGGCCCTGCGCTGGGTGCGGTCCAACGCCGCCCGCTTCGGCGGCGATCCCTCCAACGTGACCCTCTTCGGCGAATCGGCGGGCGGCCTCGGCATCTGCGCGCACCTGACCTCACCCGCATCGGCCGGCCTGTTCGGGCGGGCGGTCCTGCAGAGCGGCTCCTGCTCGACCACCATGCCGCCCCGCTCGCTGCTGCCCACGCTGGGGCGCTACGAGCCCTTCGTCCCCGAGCGGCGCACCGTCGCGGCCGGGGTCACGACGGCGGCCGGGCTCGGCTGCGACCGGCCCGGTCCGGGCGCCGCGCTGGCCTGCCTGCGCGGGAAGGACGCGGCGGTGCTCGCGACGCCGGAGCTGATGCAGCGCTTCTCGCTCGTCTCCTACGGCGACGGCAACCGCGTACTGCCCGAGGAGCCCCGGCGGGCCTTGGAGGCCGGCCGCTTCCACCGGGTGCCGGTGGTCGAGGGCATCAACCTGGACGAGATGCGGATCTTCCTGGCGCAGAGCCTGGTGGCGTTCCCCATCGCCGACGCGGGCGCTTACCGGGCGCGGGTGGAGCGGTCGTTCGGCGCAGAGGCCGTCGCGGCCGTGGAGGCGCAGTACCCGGCGACGGCGTACCCGACCCCGGCGCTGGCCTTCGCCGCCGTGCTGTCCGACGCCTCGTTCATCTGCCCGGCGCTGCGCGACGGCCGGGCGATGGCCCGGTACGCGCCGGTGTACGCGTACCGGTTCAGCGACCGGGACGCGCCGGACTTCACGGGCCTGCCGGAGGTGCCGGGCTTCCCGTACGGTGCCTCGCACGGCCTCGAACTGCCCTATCTGTTCACGATGGACGCCGCCCTGACGGGCCCGCAGCGGGCGCTGTCGGAGCGGATGACCGCCGACTGGACGGCGTTCGCCCGCACCGGCAGGCCCCCGGCGTGGCCGCGGTTCGACGCGCCCGGACCGGTGCTGTCGCTGGCCCCGGGGCCGGGCGGGATCCACACGGTGAACGGGCCGGCGGAACACCACTGCGCGCTCTGGGACGCGCGGTGGCCGTGAGGCCGCCTCCACGCTCCCGCCCGCTCCCGCCCGCTCCCGCCCGCCCGCGCCTCACCAGGTCGAGGTGGCGATGACCTCTCCCGCGCCCGTGCGGACGGACACGGTGCCGTGGTCCTGGTACACCTGGCGCCGCCACGACACGAAGACGTCCGCGACCCGTCGCCCGTCCTCCCACAGGCCCTTGCCGACGGCTCGGGTGGAGAAGGTGACGATCGCCTCCCCGGCGTCCCGCCCCTTGCGCACCCGGGCCTCCTGGACGGCCTGCTCGGGCAGGAACTGGTCGGCCCGGGTGCGGTGCTGGGCGTAGTGGGCGTTGAAGTCCCGGGTCATGTCGAACCACCCGGCGCCACTGCAGGGCCCGGCGCCGTTGGTGACGTCCCCGTCCGTGGGCGGCCCGGCGTACCCGCCCCTCTCCTCATCGGTGGGCGGGCCCGCGTACCCGCCGCTCTCCTCATCGGTGGGAGGCCCGGCGTGGGCGCCACCCGACTCCTCCTCCGTGGGGGGATCGGGCAGCCCCGTACCGGCGCCGCCCGTCGTGCGGTCGAGGCCGCAGGTCTCCTTCGCCGGGGCAGCCGGTACGGGCGGCGGCGCGGCGGCTTCCGCGCCGGCGTGCCGCGCACCGCAGGCCGCCAGCACGGCGCACAGGAGCCCCGCCCCCAGCGCTCTCCCGGCCACCACCGCCACGGCCGTCCTCGTCATGATCATGTTCATCCCCCTCTTGCCATGGGAGAGGGAATCGAAGGGCCCGCGGTTCCACCCCGGGGGTTACGGTGCCGCCATGACCAGCCCGACGCGGCAACCCGTTCCCGGCCCCCTTCCCCTTGCCCTCCCCCTCCTCTTCCTCGACGTCGACGGACCGCTCATCCCGTTCGGGGCCACCTCCCGGGACCTCCCGGACGGCTACCCGACGTACGGCACACGACCCGACGCGAACCCCCTCCTCGCACGGCTCGATCCCGCTCTCGGACCCCGCCTCCTGGCGCTGCCGTGCGAACTGGTCTGGGCCACGACCTGGATGGCCGACGCGAACGCGTGGGTCGCGCCGCGGATGGGACTGCCGGACCTGCCGGTGATGGCCTGGCCGGACCCGTCCGAGGAGGAGGACCGGACGGGGACCCACTGGAAGACCCGCCCCCTGGTCGAGTACGCCGCCGGCCGCCCCTTCGCCTGGGTGGACGACGAGATCGCTCCCGCCGACCGCACCTGGGTCCGCGCACACCACCCGGGCCGGGCCCTGCTCCACCGCGTCGATCCCCGCTTCGGCCTCACCCCGGCAGACTTCACCACGCTCGCCACCTGGCTCCGTGGCCGCTCGCTCCCCCAGGAGGCCACCCCATGACGCCCGTCCCCACCCTGCCCGCGAACGCCACCTGGCACCAGACGGGTTCGCGTGTCTTCTGCCGGGCGGCCCGGGCCGACGGACGCTGGTGGGTCCTACGGCTCAACCACTTCCCCGAGCACCCCCTCTACACCCTGTTCATCGACGCACACGTCATCGGCGACATCGATGACGTCCCGGACGCCTGGCACCTGCCGGACCACGCCGCAGCTCCCGCGCTCACCCCGTCCGAGCGTGCCGAGGTGCTCGGCCTCATGGCCGGCCTCGGTCCGTACGGAGCCGAGGCCGGCCTCCCGTGCGACGGCGACTGGTGCACCTGCGACATCCTCACCGACGAGTACGCGGCGCGGCAGGCCTAAAGGGCCCCGCCCTCTCCCCAGGCCCAGGACGCCGCCACCAGGGAGCGTTCCGCCGCGGCCAGGTGGGTCGAGGCGGCCAGCCAGGCCCGGGCGTAACCGTCGGGCGAAGGGTCGGTCAGGCGGCCGAAGACGTCGCGGGGACGGCGGTCCGCCTCGGCGGCGAGGGCCGTGGCGAGTTCCGCCGCCGCGGTGAACCCGGCGCGGCGCAGCGGGGCGTACGCGGTGCGGGGTGCGGCGGTACGGGCCGCCTCGGCGACGGCGCGGCGGCCGCCCGCGACCCCGGTTTCGAGCAGTCGGCGTACCCGCCACAACGGTGAGTCGGCCAGGACGTCCGGCCCTTCGGCGGCCGAAGGCGCAGCCGCCGTACCGGGTGGGAAGTGACTGCCCTGGAGCACGTCGTAGCCGAGGTCGGCCCGGCCCAGCCATTCCTCGGGCAGGCGCAGGGTGTACTCCGCGCCGGGGACCGGGCCGACCGCCAGCGGGCGCAGCGTCGCGGCGCGGTCCAGGTCCGGCCGGCCCAGGACGCGGAGCAGCAGCCCCGGGTGGGCGGCGATGCGGCGCAGGTTGGCCGTGTGCGGCAGCTCGGGGTGGGGGTGGGCGGCGCGCAGCCGCAGCAGGGGCGCGTCCGCCCGTACCTCCCGGACCAGCAGGTCCTCCCCGGCCGCGCCGACGACCATGACCTCGCAGCCGAGCAGGGCCGGTTCGGCTCCCTCCGGGGCGGCGTCCCGGTCCGCCAGCCGGGCGGCCACGGCCTCGGCCGCCGGGCGGTCGAAGAGCGCGGCGGCCGGCTCCTCGGTCCACGGGACGCCGCGCAGCGGGGTCGCCTGGACCCCGCGTCCGGAGCCGAGACGGCCGTCGGCGGAGACCGTGGCCCCGGAGATGCGCAGCCCCCCGCGCGCGAGGCCCGCGTGGTCGAGGGCGGCTCCGCCGAGCGCCACGGAGGCGGATCCGGCGCCGCGGGCGCGGGCCGGGCCGCCGGGGCGGACGTCGGAGACGCAGTAGCGGGCGCCGTCCGCGGCGAGCAGGTGGGTGACCACTCCCCCGTACCCGGTGGCCGAGAGGACCGGCTCCCGGCACAGGCCGTACACCCGCAGGCTGCCGCCGGGTTGGTAGGCGCGGCGGACGGTGCCGGTCAGCGCGGGTCCGGCCGTACCGGAGGCCAGCTGTCCGGTGGTGTGGAGGAGCTCGCGGAAGGCTCCGGTGAGGTCGGACAGCCGGTGGCCGCCGCTGCGCTCCCGGGCGGCGCGCAGGCCGCGTACGACGCGCAGGGTGGCTGCCTCTGCGCGGGGCAGCCCTGCGAGCCGGGCGGTGTGCGCGGCCCGCAGCAGCTCGGCCTGGACCACCGCACCAGCGGCCGTGACCCCGGCGGCCAGCGCCTCGGCGGCGGCCCGCCAGAGCGCGGCGGCGGCGCGGCGCTGGGCCACGGTCAGGGCCTCGGGCGCGGGCCCGGCCCCTTCCCCCGGGGAGCCCCCGGACCCGGACCCGGACCCGGCCTCCGACCCTGATCCGGGCTCGGACGCGGACGCGGACGCGGTCCCCGGCGCGGAACCGGCCTCGGCTGCCGCCCCGGAGCCGAGCTCCGGGGCGGCCCCGGACCCCACCCCGGGGGCCGGAACGGCTTCGGGGTGCGGCGCGGCCGAGTCCGCCGGGTCGGCCAGGGGGGCCGCGCCCAGGACTGCCGCCCGGTGCAGGCAGCGCGGGGCCAACAGGCACGTACACGTGGCCTGTCCGGCCGCGGTCACCGCGCCGCTCGGACCCGGCCGCAGCGTGACGAGCGCGTCCTCGCCGAAGCGAACGGCCACCTCCCCGTCCTCCCCCGGGCGCGCTCGCGCCGCGCAGCCCTGAATGGCCGCGTCCAGCTTCTTGCGCAGCCGGGCCGTGAGGTGCTCGACGGCCTCGGCGAGGACCTCGGGGGCCACCGGCGGCAGGTTCGACTCGGTACTCGGCTCACTGCTCATCGGGATTCTCCACGGAGGCGGTCGCCCACCCAGCGGGCGAGGGCGAGCGGACTGAGGGCGGCCACCGGCATGCCGGCCGCCACGAGCTGCCGGGCGACCGGGACCGAGTACCGCGGCGCGCCCGCGTCGTCGAGCGCGGCGCAGCCCAGCAGATGGGCGCCGGACGCGGCCAGCGCGCGGACCTCCCCGAGGAGCCCGCCGATCGGCGCGCCCTCCTCGAAGTCGCTGACCACGACGACGAGCGTGCGGCTCGGCACGGTGATCAGGGAGCGGGCGTGCGCCAGACCCGCGGCGATGTGCGTACCGCCTCCGACGCGAACCTCCAGCAGCAGCGAGAGCGGGTCCTCGACCCGGTCGGTGAGGTCGACGACCTGCGTGGAGAAGGCCAGGAAGTGGGTGGACAGGGTCGGCACACCGCCGAGGACGGCGGCGGTGAGGGCCGACCAGATGACCGAGGCCTCCATGGAACCGGAGACGTCGACCACCAGGATCAGCCGCCAGTCCGCCTCGCGGCTGACCCGGGTGCTGAACACAGGCCGTTCCGGGACCACCACGACCCGGCCGTCGCCGAGGCGGCGCGTGTGCGCGAGGTTCGCGCGCAGGGTCCGGGCCAGGTCGAGCCCGCCTCCGGGGCGGCGCGTGGGACGCGGGGTGGCGAGGCCCGAGAGCGCCGGGCGCAGCCGGGTGGCGAGCTCCTTGGCGAGCTCGTCGACCAGCCGCTTGACCAGGGGCCGCAGCCGTCCCAGTTGGGCCTCCGGCATACCGCCGGCCAGCGACAGCACCGAGCTGAGCAGTTCCACGGAGGGGCGGACGGCCGCCGGGTCCAGCTGGCCCAGCACGTCGGCGCGGCCCGCGTCGGCCGCGTCGGCGAGCACCTCCTCGCGCACGTCGGCGCCGAAGAGCGATTCGAGCTCCTGCGACCATTCGCGGGCCGTGGGGAACGAGGCCTCCTGCCCACCGCCGCCGCCCCGGCCGCCGTCGAGGTCGCCGGAGCCCTCGCCGCGGCCGTGGCCGTACAGCTCGTCGAGCGCGTGGGCGTAGCGCCGCGCCCCGGCGGCGAGCCGGTCGCTCCGGCGGCCGAGCAGCAGGCGCCAGCGGTCGGCGGGGGCCAGCCGGTCACCGTCCCGCCGCAGGGGCGAGGTTGTGGGGGCGGGCGGTACGGATGGCTCCGGCTCGGGGCCGGGCTCGGGGTCGGAGCCGGGCTCGGGGTCGGAGCCGGGCTCGGGATCCGCAGGGGGCGCCTCGCCGAGCGGCAGCGCCTCAAGGGCCTTGAGCGCGGCGGCGCCCGCGGCGTCCGCGGCGGCCCACAGGGCGAGCAGTGCGGGCGGCGCGTCGAGGGACAGGTCGAGGCGGTCGCCGAGCCGCTCGGTGACGGTGTCCAGCAGCCGGTCGCGGGCGGCCGGGGCCAGTACGTCGAAGCCGCCGCGCAGGGCCGGGAGCCGGTCCAGGAACTCTTTGTCGGCGAGGCCGTCGATCCGGTCCAGGACCGGGGTGAGGGCGGCGGCGGAGGACTGGAGCAGCGGTCCGGCGGCGGCCAGGACCCCGCCGAGACGGCGGGCGAGGGAGCGCCGGCCGTCCGGGGTCGTGGCGCCGTCGATCCACCCGGCGGCCCGGTCGCCCAGGCCGGCGGCCGGGTCGAGATCGAGGAGGACGCGTACGGCCGATGCGGCGCCTTGCATCAACGGGGACGCGGTGGCGGCCAGTTCCGCCAGGGTGGCGTCCATCCTCAGGCCCAGGTGCAGGGTGGCGGCCCGGTCGGCGAGGGCCACGAGGGCGCGTGCGTCGGCGGGGTCCTCGCTGCCCGCGAGCCCGGGCAGGGACCGTACGGCGGCTTCGAGCAGCCGGCCGGTGAGGGCGGCCGCGGCGGCGCGGGACCCCTCGGAGGTGCCGGGCAGGTGTCCGCGCGCGAGGCCTTCCAACAGGTCCAGCGATGCGAGGAGTTCGGGCAGGGTGGCGGTCTGCGGAAGGACCTCGGCGGCCTCCTCCAGCCGTACGCCGACCAGTTCGGGCAGATCACACCGCGCGGCCGCGGCCAGGCCGGTGAGGATCTGGGCCGGGGTCGGACCGCCTTCGGCGGCGGCCCGCCGGGCGGTCTCCCGCAGGGTCCCGGCGGCGGCCTGTGCGGCGGTGACCCCGCGGACCCCGGCCAGGTCGAGGCGGGCCGGGACGGAAGGCGTCCAGGTCAGCCGCCACTTGGCGCCGAGGGCGGTGCCGTCGCCGGTGGCGGCCACGTCGAGGGGTTCCCCGTACCCGGCCCCGCAGACGGCCAGCCGCTGGAGCAGGACCTCGCGGCGGCCGTCGAGCGGGGAGCGGAGCGGGTCGAGGCGGACCTCGCGGGAGGCGGGGTCCTCGGGGCCGGGCAGCCGCAGCTCCGCGAGCTCGGCCTCGACGGAGGGGCCGAGTCCGGAGCGCGGGGCGTGCGGGGTGATCCGGCCGCGGCCGGTGCCCACGAGCACGGCCTCCAGCGCCCGGGCCAACGCCCTTCCCCGGCCGAGGGGTTCGCCCTGGCCGAGCACGGTGGTGACGGCTTCGAGGAGCTCGCCCCGGCCGGGCGCGGGCAGCCCGCGCAGGACGGCCAGGTCGCAGGCCAGCCGCAGGGTCTCGGCGGCCTCGCCGGTCCCTGCGGTGTGGCCGGCGCGGCGCAGCTCGCGGCAGATCCCGGTGAGGGCGACGGACGCGGCGTCACGCACGCGCCCGGCATCCCCACCGGCCCGGAACACGGCTTGCTGCCACAGCGGATCCCGGATCCCGGCGGGGTAGCCGGAGCGGGAGTCCAGCAGATCGAACGAGTAGGGCACGAGGGAAGTCACCGGGCCGCCTGCACCGGCCGCGGAAGCGGGGCCGGACACGGCCGAGGCAGCGGCACCGGATGCGGCACCGGCGCTGGATGCCGATTCGGATTCGGATTCGGATTCGGATTCGGATTCGGATTCGGATTCGGCACGAGCCCCGGAGCCCCGCGCCTGCTCCGCGGCCCCGCCACGAACGCCGGCCCCGGCCGCCCCGGTACCGTCGGCCGCGGCCGGGCCGGTGGCGGGCTCGCCGAGGAGGGCCGGGGCGTGGAACGCGCCCATGAGGGCGGCGACCCGTCGGCCGTCCGAGGCCGCGGCGTCGATGACCGCCCGCATGTGGGCCTCGCGGGCCAGGTCGGACGCCGGGACCGGACCGTCCTGGCGCAGGGCCCAGCCCACGCCGAGGGCGGCCCGCCGCACGGCCTCCGGGTCACAGCCGGGGGCCAGTACCTCCACGGCCCGGTCCCAGAGGTCGTCGCCGTCGCGCCCGGTGCCGGACGCGGCCAGCGCCCGGGCGTACGAACGGCGGCCGGGCGGAGCCGGGTCCCCGGACCGGGCCGCGGCCCATCCGGCGTCGGCCAGCGGGAGGTCGCAGCAACGGACCTCCGCCCCACGCTCACGAGCCCAGCGGATCGCCGCCAGCTCCGGCGAGAAGTCCGCGAACGGGTAGAACGCGAGCCCGCCCTCCCGCCCCGTGCCCGCCAGGGCGACGGGGGCGAGGGTCTCGGGGTCCGCCAAGTGCTCCAGCCACGGCTGGAAGTCGGTCGGCAGCTCGATGCAGACCACCTCCGCCTCCGAGGCGTCCAGGAGCGCCGGCACCACCGCCGCCACCGCCGGGCTGTGGTGCCGTACGCCCAGCAGGTACGGCGCCCTCGACCGGGCGAGCGCCTCGACGGCGATCCGCGGATCGGCCCCGGTCCCGGGTGTCCGCGCGGCCGGGGCCGCCGCACCGCCGGCATCCGCCTTCGCGCCGGCCGCCGGGCCGACGGGATCCGTGAGGGCGGCGGGCGCCTTCATCGGAGGTTCCCGCGGAGGTCCCACAGGCGGCGCCACATCGCCGAGCCGTCCTCAGCGCGACGGCGGACCGGGCCGTCCCAGTACCCGAGCAGGCGGCCGTGGTCGGCGGGGTCGTCCTTGCGGACCACGCCCAGCAGGTGCCCCGGCAGCAGGTCCAGCACGTCACCGCCCGGCAGGTACGCCGCGGCCACGCCCAGCGAGGCCGCCACCTGGACCGCCTCGGCGGTGGACATGACCGTGCCGGGCCGCTCCACGTCCCAGCCCTCCGCCGAGCGCCCCGACCGCAGATCCCGGAAGACCGTGACCAGCGCGTCGAGCACCGCGTCGTCCACTGCGAACGCCGCGCCCGCCCGTTGCACCGCCGCCACCGCCTGTCGGCGGATCAGCGTGGCCTCCGCGTCCGCGTCCGCGATCGGCGCGACCGTCTCGAAGTTGAAGCGCCGCTTGAGGGCGGCGGACATCTCGGAGACCCCGCGGTCCCGCAGGTTGGCGGTGGCGATGACCGTGAACCCGGGGGCCGCGGGGACCACCGCGTCCTCGGTGGCGGTCAGTTCGGGCACGCTCACCCGCCGGTCGGACAGGATCGACACCAGCGCGTCCTGCACCTCGGGCAGGCAGCGGGTGATCTCCTCCACCCGGACCACCCGCCCGGTCCGCATGGCGGACAGCACCGGGGAGTCGACGAGCGCCTGGGAGGTCGGACCCTGGGCGAGCAGCAGGGCGTAGTTCCAGCCGTACCGGAAGGCGTCCTCCGTGGTGCCGGCCGTGCCCTGCACGGTGAGCGCGCTGGTGCCGCAGACGGCGGCGGCCAGCAGCTCGGACAGCATCGACTTCGCGGTGCCGGGTTCGCCGGTGAGGAGCAGGCCGCGCTCCCCGGCGAGGGTGACGACGCAGCGCTCGACCAGCGCCCTTTCGCCGACGAACTTGGGGGCGATCACGAGCTTGGCCGGGAGCCCGGCGCGGCGGCGGCCCGCGATGGCCAGTTCCGCGCCCTCGCTGCCGCACACGAAGGTGACGACGGCGCGCGGGGTGAGCGCCCAGCCGGGCGGGCGGGGGCCGGTGTCCTGGGCGGCGAGGAAGGCGAGTTCGTCGGCGTACCGCTCCTCGGCGGGCAGCGACTGCCGGGCCGGGGAGCTCTGGACGGGTGTGTCGGTCACGGTCATGGCGTGGTGTTTCCTTCGCGAGATGTGCAGGTCGGCTACGGCGGTACGGGTGCCGGGCCGCGCGGCGCCCCCCGGGAGGCGGGGGGCGCCGCGGCCGGCTCGGGCGTCAGCGGCGGCGTGCGCGCGTCCGCTTGACCTTCAGGGCCTCGAAGCGCGGTACGTCGCCCTCGCGGACCCGCTGCCAGGCCCGTCGGTAGAGGTCCGCGGCCGGCTCGTCCGGCACCAGCACTCCCAGCACCGGCCGCCCGCCCGGGGCCAGCCCGTACATCGGCAGTTTCCACGTCTCCACCGGCAGCACCGGCGAGGACATCTCCGCCCAGCCGCCCGGCAGGAACAGCGAGCGCCCGGCCCGGGTGCGCGAGGCCGTCACCACGAGCTCGGTGGCGGCCAGTTCGGCGCGGGCGGCCTTCAGCCGGGCCGGCTTCCAGCCCGTCCAGCGGGCCACGTTGCGGTCGGTCGGGTCGGGCATGGCGAGGAGCGCCAGGTACACGGCGGCCGCGTCCGCGCCCAGCCCGTGCGCCTCGGACACCTCCGCCACCAGCTCGGGCACCGAGCGGCTCGGGTCCTGCGGCCACCACGTGCCGTCCTTGTCGACGGCCCCCGCCGCCGGCGCGCCCGGGTCCGCCAGCAGGCCGGCGAAGCGCGGCTCGTGTACGGCCCTCAGCGCCGTCTCCACCGAGGAGGGCTGCTGGTCGTCGCCGCGCAGTGCGGGCAGGTACGGGTCGGAGCCGGTCGAGTCGAGCAGGGCCGTGCGCAGGGCGGGCTTGGGCCGGTCGTCGTGGGTGGCCATGACCACCGCGCCGTACCGCTCGTACCCCTCGCCCGTCTCGGTCGGCGTGCCCGCGGCCTTGCGGAAGTCGGGCAGGTCGGTGAAGTGCCCGATGCTGAGCATCAGTCCGGGCGCGGCCAGCCGCTGTCGTACGGCGGTCAGGGCGGGCGGCAGCGCGGCGCGCAGGGGGTCACCGGCGGGCAGCCGGTGGGCCGTCCAGGCCGTCAGGGTCAGGGCGCCGGTCAGGACGATCGGGGTGAACGGCTCGGCGGCCGGCTCGGTGGGCTCGACGTGGTCCCCCTTGACCTCCCAGGCGACGTCGACGCTCAGGGCGGGCGACTGGGCCGGGCCGAAGATCGCGGCCAGCGCCCGGTGCGTGGACCAGCCGGTGTTCACGGCACGGGTGGCCTCGGCGAGCAGCCACTCGGGCACGGGCGTACGCCGGCCCACGCGAGCGTTCCACACCTGCGCGGCGGCGGCCACGTCCGGGCCCTCGGTCCACAGCCGCGCCGGGTCGGCGGGCAGCAGCGCGGCGACGGCCTCGCGCCGCACCTCGATCTGGAGGCTCCTGAGCTCGGACCGGGCGTGCTTCGCGTCGGCCGCCTTGACGCCCAGCGCGGTGCGCAGTTCGGCCGGCAGGAAATGGTGCTGGTAGCTGTCGATGTTGGGCAGGCCGGCCAGCAGCAGCCGCGCGAGGGTAGCGGACACGCCCGTGAGCCGGGCGAACTCCTCGGCCGCTTCCGGGAAGAACGGCACCGGACCGCGCTCCGCGGCCTCGGTCAGGAAGGCCGCCAGCCAGCCGGGGCCGCGCTCCCGGTCGCCGAGCGGGGCGTCTCCGCGCACGGTGTAGGGGCCGGGCACGGTGAAGCGGCCGGCCGGGTCGTACAGCAGTGCACCGAACTCGTGTCCGTCGGGCACGGACGCGTTGTGCTCGGTGAGGCCGAGGACGGCTCCGCCGCCCAGCGGGAGCAGGCTGCGGTGCGAGGTGTCGCGCTCGATGCCGTCGGAGGTGCGCAGGTGGCGCTGGTCGAGGTGGACCAGGACCCGGCGCCAGCGGTCCGCGGAGCCCTCGGCCGAGTCCAGCCCGAGCGCGTCCACCCGGCCGAGCAGGGCGCACAGGGCGGTCCGGTGCTCCTCGGTGGTACCGGCGGCGACGGCCCGGTACGCGATCGCCGCGGGCTGGTCCAGCAGCTGTGTGAACGGGAGGGCGGAGTACGGCAGTCCGGGGACGTCGAAGTGGAGCCTGCCGGGCACGGCGGCGGCTTCGGTTTCGGCGGCCGCCCGGACCAGCCCGTCCAGGTAGCGGTGGGCGACGTCGCTCTGGGCGCCCCAGCGGTAGTACCCGGTGCCGACGAGCCCCCGCAGCGCCTCGGCGATCAGTTCGTCGGTGGGGCCTTGCGGCTCCCGGTCACCGGCGCCCGAGTCGGGGTCCAGCCGGGCGGCGACCCCGTCCAGCGCCTCCTGCTGGGTGAGGGCGAAGCGCAGCGCCTCGACGATGCCCCCGATCAGCTGCGGGGCGGTGATCTGCGGCAGCGCCGCGCGGACCAGTCCGGGCAGGTCGGTGGCCGCTTCGGCGGCGGCGGCCGCCTTGAGCAGGACGCCGATCGAGGCGCCGTCGGCGGCGCGCAGGGCGGCCGAGGCCTGCGGGTCGCGCGGGCGCAGTGCGTACCAGAAGGGCAGCGGCGGGAGTTCGACGCCGCCGGTGGAGAAGGCGGCGGTGCGGTGGTCGCTGCGCGACCGGGCGGTGACCACGCCTTCCGGATCGCTGATGCTCAGCTCGCGCCAGCGGTGGCTGAGCGTGCGCGGCCGCTCGTCGCCGGGGAAGGTGAGCGCGGCGACGGGCATCTCGGAGCCCTCGGGCACGCCGACCCGGCGGCCGCCGGTGTCGGAGGCCTCCCAGCCCTGCCCGGGGACGCGCACGATCCGCCAGCCGAGCAGGCCGTCCGCGGGAGCGCCGAGGACGGAGCCCTCGACGGCGGGCGCGGGCCGCAGCCAGCAGGACTGGGTGGGGACGGTGTTGCCGTTGCCGGGGTGCGCGGTCAGTGCGTCGGCGAGGAAGCCGGGCACGGAGAACCGGCCGAGGGATCCGCCGGCCGGGTCGTACTCGCGCCAGCCGCCCTCGTGCTCCTGGTCGCGGTGCTGCCACACCCAGTACGAGGTCCCGTCGGACAGCAGCCGCCGCTCGCCGGGCAGTTTGGTGTCCCCGGCGTGCAGGACCCCGCCGCCGGTGGCGCGGCCGCCGCCCGGCAGGGGCAGGCTGATGTCCTCGGAGCGCAGGTTCCAGTAGCCGCCGGCGATGTCGACGGTGAAGACGTTGCCGGGGTCGGTGTGCCAGTAGCCCTTGATGTCCCCGGTGCCGTACTGGCCCCAGAAGACGAGCAGTTCGCCGTCGACGTAGTGGAATCCGTACCGGCGCGCGTTGCTGCTCGCCGCCCGCAGGTCGTGGGTGAGCACGGTGGCGTCGGCGTCGATGACGCGAACCTGCTGGGCGTTGGCGACGATCAGGTGGGGCCAGGCCTCGAAGACGGTCAGGTCGCTCCCGCTCCGGCCGGCCGGCGTCATCTCGGCGACGGCGCTCTCCCACGCGGGCCAGGAGAGTTCCTCGAAGAGCCCGGTGCGCAGGGTGCGGGCGAGGGTTTCGCCGAGGTCTGCGGCGGCCGCGGCGGCCACCTCCGCACGGGCGAGTTCGAGCGCTTCGGCGGGCAGCCAGGTCAGCCGGCGGATGGCGTCGGGCAGTCCGGGCAGCCCGGCGGCGGTGGAGGCCGCGGCCACCTCGTGCATCCATTCGGTGAGCATCGGGCGGCCTCCGGGCGCGGCGGCGAGCAGGCGCACGACCTCCACCGCGTGGGCATCACCGCCCAAGGCGTACGCGGCGCGCCGGAAGGCGGGCCGGAAGCGCTGGTCGGCGGCGATGGCGAGGAGGTCGCGCCGCTGGTCGCAGCGCGCCCAGTCGACCAGGTTCAGCTGATCGCGGCGTCGGCGGGAGTCGGAATCGGGCTCGGGGTCGGTGACCGGGACGTCCAGGGAGAGCAGCAGGTCCAGCAGGTCGGCGTCCTCGACGCCCACCTTCAGGCCCGCCTCGCGGCCGGGCCCGGCGAGCTCGGCCCGCGCGGCCAGTTCGGCCCGCAGCCGGTCGGCGGCGCGGGTGACGAGGTCGAGCAGCGCGGGCAGCGTGGGGCGCAGGCCCCAGCCGGTGTGCCGGGCGGCGTGGAAGCGCTCCAGCCAGCCGGCGGCGCCGTCGGAGCAGCGCTGCTCGGCGGGCAGGTCGGCGCTGACCAGCCCGGCGGTGGCGCCGGATTCCTCCAGCAGGCCGAGCCACAGCTCGGGGAGCTCGCCGTCCCCGCCGCCGGGCGGCATCAGGCCGAGCAGGGTGCCCCGTACGGCCGGCACCCGGCGGGCCAGCGCGACGAGCGCGGTGCGGTGGGCCTTCCACCAGCCGTACGCGGCGCGCAGCGTGGCGGGCAGCGGGAGCAGTTCGGCCAGGTACTCCTGCTCGGCCTCGGTGCCGGTCAGTCCGGCGGCGCGGGCGAGGCGGCGCAGTTCGGTCGCGGCCTGTGCGGAGGGCGGCAGTCCGCCCGCCGTGCGGCGCACGCACAGGCGGCGGAAGCGCATCAGGGCCTCGGCGGGGCCGACGCGGGCGGACAGTTCCTTGGCGTAGCCGGTGAGCACCTTCACCGGGAGGGCGCCGACCAGGGCGAATTCGAGGAACACCGCGTCGAGGCGGTCCTCGTCGACGGCCAGGCCGTGCTGTGCCTCGCTGGTGCGGGCGCGGCCGAACAGCTGGGCGGCGTACGTGGTGTTCTCGACGGCGAGGAAGACGCGGGCGGCCTGCTCGTAGAAGACGGGCAGGAAGTGCGGGACGGCGGCGCCGAGCCGGCCGGCCAGTTCGTGGCAGGCGTCGAGGGCGGCCTTGGGCTTGGTCTTGGCCGTACGGGCGAGCCGGTCGAGCTCGGGGACCACGGCGAGGGCGTGGTGTCCGTCCTGCGGGTGGTGGACGAGGACCCATTCGGGGAAGCCGAGGGCCTGGCGCTGGCCGAGGCCGACCACGGGCGGCGCGCCCTCGGCCTCGTCGGGCACGAGCCCGAGGAATCCGGCGGCGAGGTCCTCGGCCGGACCCAGTTCGGCGGCGGCGAGCCGGACGACGACGCGGTCGTCGGGCAGGGCGGGGTGGCGGTAGGTGCGCGCGGTCAGGTCGACCGCCGAGGGACCCGCGCCCTCGGTGCCGTTCGGCAGCACGGCGCCCGACTTGAGCAGCAGTTCGGCGGTTTCCGCCACCGTGTCCGCCGTGTCCGCCGTGCCCGTCGTGTTGGTGGTGGTGCTCATCGCGCGTCCCCGCCCTCTTCGATCTTGCGCCCCGCGTACAGTGCCGCGGCCATCCGCATTCCCTCGGACCAGGCGACCGGTCCGACCTCCGTCAGCCGCACCGCCCGGCCGTTCTCGTCGTGCCAGCTCAGCGCGCCGGTGCTCGTCTCGTCCTCGTAGTACGGCTCGCCGATCCAGACGGCCGCCTCCGTGCCCCGGCCGGTGTCGCGGACCTTGCAGGTCGCGTAGCCGCCGGAGACCCGGTACCCGAGGCCGGTCGCCCTCGCGGCCAGGCCGAACCGGCTCGCGAAGACCCCGCCCGCGTAGTCCCGCACCTCGGTGGCGGTGGCGGCCAGCCCTTCGGGCTTCTCCCAGGTCGGCCGGTGGATCTGCTCGACGCGCTGCACGATGCCGAGTTCGGCCGCGAAGTCCCGCACGTCGTCGAGGTCGGGCAGCAGCACCGGGTGCGGCAGGGTCACCGTGAGCGGGGAGAGCCGTACGGTCTCGCCGTCGAGGTTGACCACCTTGAGCTCACCGCCGGCGGTGGCGTCCCGCAGGAAGCCCACCTCGTCCGGATCCTCGCCGACGACGGCGATGTCGCGCAGCGCGCTCTGCCAGGCCTCGTCCGGCCAGACCCGGGAGAGCAGCGCCGTCGGCACGGGCAGCGAGGACACCATCCAGGTGTCCACCTGGGCGAGGCAGGCGGCCTCGTGCCGGTCCAGCCATTCGGCGAGCCGGCGCAGCCGGTCCACCTCGGGGTGGTCGCGCAGGGCCTTGGGCAGCGTCTTCAACTGCCGTCCCGCCGTGCGCCCGGTGGCGGACCGTGCCGCCACCTTCCCTTCCACCAGGGCGATCTCGTACCCCTCGCCCGCCGCCAGCCATGCCATCAGTACGTGCCCCTCCGCCTGCCCGAAACCCGGATGCGCGCAGCGTCGACCAAGGGGACGAAGCCCCTTTGAGCTGCGGTATGTCGGGAGACTAGCGAGGGTCACTGACAACGCCCGCCGAGGGGCCCCGCAAGACGCCCCGGGGAGCGCACGGCTCGACGGCGGCGGGGCCCGGCGGGCGGGTCGTCCGGTTGAATGTCCGGTTCTGGGTAGTCTTTCCGGGACAGTGTGCGAGGCGGAGCCGGCTCGGGGTGGGTTCATGGGACGTCAGATACGTGTGCGGGGTGCGGCCCTGACGGCGGCGGCGGTGCTGGCCGTGGCCGGGTGCTCGGGCACCGGCACCGCGCCGGGCAAGGACGCGAAGCCGTCGGCGGCCGGTTCGTCGCCTTCCGTTCCGGGCGGCTCGGACGGCAAACCGGCCGCGGGGGACGTGCTGCCCGGCATGGTCGGCGTCGAGGTGGCCCGTACGCAGCTGGCCGCGCTGAAGGTCGCACCGCCCGGGACCATGGCCGGCTACAGCCGGGCCAAGTTCACGCACTGGGCCGAGCAGGGCAACAAGTGCGACACCCGCGAGGTCGTCCTCAAGCGCGACGGCGCGGACGTCAGGCAGGACTCCGAGTGCAAGGCCGTCTCCGGCACCTGGAAGAGCCTGTACGACGGGGCCGTGGTCACCGAGGCCTCGAAGATGGACATCGACCACATCGTGCCGCTCGCCGAGGGCTGGCGCTCGGGCGCGGCCGGCTGGGACGCCGCGCGGCGCAAGGCCTTCGCGAACGATCTGACCCACCCTCAGCTGCTGTCGGTGACGGCGGCCACGAACCGCTCCAAGGGCGACCAGAGCCCCGACCTGTGGCAGCCGCCGGACAAGTCGAGCTGGTGCCAGTACGGGCGGGCCTGGACCACCGTGAAGTCGACGTACGGCCTGACCGTGACGGAAGCGGAGAAGAAGATGCTCACGACGATGCTGGACGGTTGCGCGGCATGACGGGACGAGGGCACACGGCCGGACGACGGCAGTGGTGCGGCGAGGTCCTCGCCGGGCCCGGCGGGGCCATGACGGACGAGGTCGGGGTGATCACCGGCCCGCTGACCCTGCGTACGACGACGCTCCCGGACGACGGCCTGGTCCGGATCGAGGTCCAGTACAACGACGCGGAGGAGTGGTACACCCTGACGGGCAGCCCGGTCCCCGACCGCGGCGACCCGGCGGCCGTCCACGCGGCCGCCCTCGCCGCCGTCCGCACCGGTCACGCCGCCGAAGCCCCGGGCGCGGCCACGTCCTGAGCGGCCGCGGCGGGCCCGGCCGGGTTCCGGCCCCGACCCGCCGCGACGGGCCCGGGCGGTGATCAGCATCATGATCCCCATGACACCGATATCCGCACCGACACCGATCACCGGCATGGACCTCACCGGTTTCACCGAGCGCGAGCAGGGGCTCTGGACCGACGAGCAGGGCCTGATCCTCTCGGTCCACTTCTTCCCGCTGGTCCCGGACCTGCCGGCGCCGCTGCACGACGGCGACCGGCTCCGGCACGGCCTCGCCCGGTCCGTGGCCCGGGCGGGCGGAGGGCTGATCGAGGCCGTCCCCGGCGAGGTGGACTCCGTCCCGGCCGTACGGCAACTGGTCAAGATCCGGCGGCCGAACACCGAGCACGGGCTGGCGTTCCTCGCCTCCTGGACCCTCCCCAAGGCGGCCTGCAGCACGGTGATCAAGGTGCAGGCGGCCGAACAGGGCACGAGCGGGATGCGGGAGGCCCTCGTCGGCGCCCGGGTGGGCCACGAGAACTACTTCCGCCCGCATCCGTACGGGCCGGACGTGTCGGGCGGTCTGCCCTACCACGTCGCCGACCTGGAGGAATGGGACGCGGAGTTCCCCGGGCACCCGCTGACCCTGGTCCGCGGCGCGCTGCGGCGGATCGCCCCGACGGTGGTCCTCGACGAGCGCTTCAAGGCCCTCCCGCCGTTCGGCCCGCCGGCCGCCCCCCGACGCCCGTGGTTCCGGCGGGCCTGACCCTTCGGCCGCCGACGGTCCCCCCGGGCGGTTCCCCGGGGGCGGTTCCCCGGGGTCAGGCCTCGTATTCCGTCAGGTCGATGCTGTGGACCTGGAGGAGGTGGCCGTGCTCCGGGTCCGTCGTGTCGAGGTCCGCCACCATGCCCAGCTTGCGGATCACGTTCTCGGACTCCTCGTGGCCCGACCGGTTGACCGCGATCACCCGGTCGAGGCCGCGGTCCTGAAGGGCGAACTCCAAGGTGGCCTGCGCGGCCTCGGAGGCATAGCCCTGGCCCCAGTACGACCGGCCGAGCCGCCAGCTGATCGCCACGAAGTCCCGTACCTCCGCCGGGGACTGCGCCACGCTCAGGCCGACCGCGCCGATCAGCTCACCCGAGGCCAGCAGCTCGACGGCGAACAGGCCGAAGCCCTCCTCGTCCCACTCCTCCTCCCAGCGCTCGATCTCCTCGGCGGTCTCGTCCAGGTCGAGGGTGGAGCCGTCGCCGATCCAGCGCATCACGTCGGGATCGGCGTTGATCTCCGACAGGGGGACGAGGTCGTCGTCGGTCCAGCGGCGCAGCAGCAGGCGGGGGGTGCGGATCTCGGTCATGCCCCCATCCTGCCGAACAGCGCCGACCAGCGGTAATCGGGTCCGCCCGGGCGGCCGCCGCGGACCCGCTCACCGCTCCCGGCCACGGGTCACGGGGTGTGGAAGCGGACCTCCGGCGCCTCGGGGCCCGGACCGTCGAGCAGCGGCTGCGGGATGCCCTTCAGATGGCGGTCGAAGAAGGCGCCGACGTAGCGGCGGGTCAGGTCGACCGAGCGGGCACCGGGCAGCGGCGACAGCGGGGGCAGCCCCAGCTGGTCGCTCATGGTGGGCCAGTCGGTGAAGGTGAAGTGGTTCGAGGCGTCGAAGGTGATCCAGCGCTTCCAGCCGTCGAGCCGCTTCCAGTTGGGGTCCCAGCTCGCCTCCCCGGTCCCGGTGTTGCCGGGCCGGGACTCCTCCGAGCCGAGCATCAGGAAGGGCCGGCCGCCGAGCCCGCCCGCCGGCACCGGCGAGAACACCCCGCCGTCCATGTCGATCCCGGCGCGGATCCGCGGATCGGCCGCCATGGCGGCGACCGCGGCGGAGCCGCCGATGGAGTGCCCGGCCATCGCGATCCGGCCCGGGTCGATGAGGCCGGCGTTCCGCCAGGCGGGGTGGCGGCCGGTGAGCCGGTCGAGCAGGAAGGACACGTCACGGGCCCGGTTCTCGGCGACCGCCTTGGCGCCCTCCTCGCTGTCGGCCTTCTCGCAGGCCAGGCAGGTCAGGACGCGCCCGCCGGGGAAGGCCGTCCCGGAGGTCTCGTACGCGTGGTCCACGGCGGCGACCACGTACCCGCGGGAGGCGAGCTCCTCCGCGAGGGAGGTGAGGGTGGCGCGAGGGACGGTGAACCCGGGCGACAGGACGATCAGCGGGTACCGGCCGGCCACGGGACGGGCCTCCGAGCGGGCGTGCGACTTGGTCCCCACCAGGCTCTCGACCGCGACGGCCCCGTCCAGCTTCCGGTCGGCCAGCAGCAGCCGGGCCTCCTCGTACGTGAGCCAGGGCCGCACCGGCCCTCCGGTGCCGCGCTGGGCCGGGTAGCGCATGGTCACCATCAGCTCCCGCGGCCCGGACCCCGCCCAGGGGTCGGTCCGGCTGCGGTCCACCAGGTGCAGGGTCTCCTGGCCGACCGCGAACCCGCCGGTGGGACGCGGCAGTTCGGGCAGCACCACCCGGGTGTCCGGCGATGCGGCGGCGGCCGGAGGCCCGGCGGCCGCCGCGGTGCCCGCGGCCGCGAGCGGCAGCGGCAGCAGGAGGGCGAGTAACGCGAGGGATGCGGTGGTTCGGCGTCGGTTCATGACCTCGAACCTACGCAGGAAGCCGTACGTGATCGTCACCTCACAGGAGGAGCCGGGCCTCCCCCTGCGAGGCACCCGGCTCACCCTCCGGGAGGAGCGTCAGGACACGGTGATCGCGTCCAGCTTCGCCCTCAGGTACGTGTGGGAGTCCACGGGTTCGTGCACCACCCGGCCCACCGGCGCGGGCAGGGACTCGACCCGGGTGTGCGGATCGCATTCGTAGAAGTAGACCAGTGAGACGAGCTCCTCGGTGGGGGCGTCGACGGGCGGCGGCAGCACCCGGTGGCGTCCCGCGCGCCAGCGGTCGCCCGTCCAGCGGGCCATCAGGTCGCCGATGTTCACGGTGAGCGCGGCCGGGTCGTACGGGGCGTCCTGCCAGCCGTCGGCGTCGGTGTGGATCTGGAGCCCGCCCGAGCCCGGCTCGCGGTCGAGGACCGTGACCGTCCCGAAGTCCGTGTGCGCCCCGATGCGGAACTGGCCGGGCAGCGGCTCGCCGAGCACCTCCGTGCCCGGGTACCAGTTGAGGTTGAACCCCCAGGTGGGGTGGCCGGTATGGCGGGTGAAGTGGTCGACATCGAGGCCGAGCGCGGTGGCGAGGAGCTCCAGCAGCTCGTCCGACAGGGCCCGCATCCGGGCGATGTACTCGACGACCGGCGGTTGCAGCGCCGGCACCTCGGCCGGCCAGGCGTTCGGCCGGAACCACTCGGCGTCCACGGACGGGTTCCCGGTGGGCTCGTCCGCCGCGCAGGACCAGGACTCCTTGAGGTCGGGCGGCGAGGCGGCCCCTTCCGCGTAGCTGTTGGCCTCGGCGCCCGGACCGAGCCAGCCGCGTCCCCCGACCGCGACCGCGTACGGCTCCTTGGCCTCGGCGGGCTTGCGGAAGAACTCCTTGGCCGCCTCCCGGATCCGCGCGGGCAGCCCCGGATCCACTCCGTGCCCGGTGATCAGCAGGAACCCCGCGGCCTGGAGCGCCTCGTCGACGCGGACGGCGATCCGCTCCCGCGCCCCGGCATCGCCGGAGCGCCACGGTCCGAGGTCGATCACGGGAACCCGGGAACGGGCGGAGGAAGAGGGAATCGGGGAACTCGCCATCAGGGCCTGCCTTCCGAGCCGGTGTCGGGCGTCCGCCTCCGAGGCTATCGTCCGGTCTCCTCGCGGGGACGCTGCTCCATGCCGCTGCACGGCGGGGAATAGTCGACGTACGGGAGGTGCGCGGACCACTGGGCGCGGGTGATCCGCGGTCCGGTGTGCGCGCACGCCCCCGCGATGACGCGCGCCTCGTCGGTCCCCGCCAGCCGGACCGTGGCGTCGAAGCCGCCGGAGGCCAGTACCGCCCCGTCCGGGCTGAAGGCGACCGAGCTGACGGCGGTGACATGGCCGGTCAGCGTGCTCAGCAGCCCGGGGTGGGCGGGGCGGGCCACGGTCCACACGCGCACCGTGCGGTCGTCGCTCGCGCTGGCGAGGGTGCGCCCGTCGGGGCTGAACACCACCGAGCCGACGACGTCGGTGTGGCCCGCGAGGACGGCGAGCGGGGCGGGGCGGCGCGGATCGGTGACGTTCCACAGGCGGATCGAGGTACGTCCGCCGCTGCCGGCGGCGAGCGTGTGCCCGTCGGGGGCGAAGGCCACCGAGAACACGGCGTTGTCGTGGCCCTCCAGGACGGCCAGCGGTTGCGGCCGCCGCGGGTCCGCCACGTCGGTGAGCCGTACGGCGCGGTCCTCGCCCGCGCTGGCGAGCGTACGGCCGTCCGGGCTGAAGGCGACGGAGCGGACGGCGTCCCGGTGCCCGGCGAGCCGGGCGAGCAGGGCGGGGCGGGAGGTGTCGGCCACGTCCCACAGCCCCACGCTGCCGTCGGTCCCGGAGGTGGCGAGCGTACGGCCGTCCGGGCCGTAGGCCAGGGAGCGCACGTCGCCCCCCTGGCCGGTGAGCGAGGCGAGCAGGGCCGGCCGGGACGGGTCCGCCGTGTCCCACAGCCGCACGCTCCCGTCGGCGGATCCGGTGGCGAGCGCGCGGCCGTCCGGCCGGTAGGACACGGAGCGCACGTCGTCGCCGTGACCGCCGAGCGTGGCCTCGGCGACGGGGGGGTCGGTGCCGTGCATCCGCCACAGCCGGGCGGTGTGGTCGCCGCTCGCGGTCGCCAACTGCCCGCCGTCCGGGCGGTAGGCGAGCGCGAGGACCTCTTTGGCGTGCACGGGCGTGGCCGTCATCAGCGTGCTGGCCAGGCTGTCGCGCGTCTTGGTGGTGGGCGCGAGGCGGTACGCGGTCAGGCTCAGCTGCACGGCCAGCCCCGGCTCGGTGTTGGCGAGGTCGGTGGCGCTGTCGGCGAGGTTCTGCGCGATGGCGTCGTTGCGCTGGCGGGTGACCTCGTCCTCGGCGCGCACGGCGTTGGCGGTGGCGACCCCGGCCACCACGACGAGGGCGGCGAGCAGGGTGACGAGGGTGCGCAGGCGGCGGGCGCGGCGGCGGGCGGTGTTGCCGGCGGCGGCCTCGGCCGCCGTGCTCGCGTCGAGGAAGGCCCGTTCCGCGGCGGTGAGTCCGATGGGGCGGGTGGCGGCCAGATCACGGGCGAGGTCGAGCCGGGTGCCGCGGTAGAGGGCTCCGGAGTCCCGGCCGAGGGCCTCCCAGGCCCGGGCGGCGTCGGTGAGGCGGCGGTGGAGGCGTAAGCGTTCGCGGTCGTCGGTCAGCCAGCCGCGCAGCCGGGGCCAGGCGCGGATGAGGGCCTCGTGGGTGAGTTCGACCCGCCCGTCGTCGAGTGTGAGCAGGCGCAGCCGAGCGGCCCGGGCGAGGACGGTCGCGGTGTCGGCGTCCTGGTTCAGCTCTTCGCGGGCCACGGGGCGTTTGGTGTCCTCCGTGCCCTCGCCGAGGGCGATGAGGTGGACGAAGATCTGCTGGGCGAGCCGCTGCTGACGTGCGGAGAGGGAGGCGTGGAGGGTTTCCGCGGACTGGGCGAGCGCACCCTCGAACCCGCCCGCCGCGTGGAATCCGTCCAGGGTCAGGGCGGCGCCGCGGCGGCGCCGCCAGGTCTCCAGGAGCGCGTGGGAGAGCAGGGGCAGGACCCCGACCTGCCCGTGGGCGTGGGCGACCAGCGTGGCCTGGAGGGCGCCTTCCACGGTGAGGCCGGCCCGTCGGGCCGGTTCGACGACGGCGCGGCGCAGTTCGGCCGCGCTCATCGGTCCGACGAGGACCTGGGCGTCGCGCAGCACCTCGACGAGGGCGGCGTACCGGGTGCAGTGGGCGTAGAAGTCGGCGCGTACGCCGAGGACGACGCGGCAGCCCGACCGGGGCCGCCGGGCCTGCGCGACGAGGGCGTCGATGCAGCCGGCTCGCTCCTCGGGGTCGGCGCAGACCGTGAAGACCTCCTCGAACTGGTCGACGATCAGCACGAGTTCGCCGCCGCCGGCCGCGTGCGCGTCCAGGGCTCGGCGCACCCGGTCGAGCGGGTGCGGCCCGGGGGTCAGGACGTGGACCGCGGCGGGCGGGGTCTGCGCGCTCAGCCGGGGCAGCAGCCCGGCGTGCAGGAGCGAGGACTTGCCGGCTCCGGAGGCGCCGACGAGGGCCACGACGGGCTGCCGGGAGAGGCTTGCGAGGAGGTCCTCGACGAGCCGCTCGCGGCCGAAGAACAGGCCCGCGTCCTCGGTGCGGAAGGCCGCGAGACCGACGTACGGAGTCCCGTGCGCCCCGCTCTCGGCCGGTTCCTCCTCGGGCTCCGGCGTTTCGGCCGCCGACAGCTGCGCGGCGACGGAGTGCCAGCGGCGCTCCCACTCCCCCACGTCGCCGCCGCAGGCGCGGACGTAGGACAGCGTCACGTCGAGGCTGGGCAGCCGCCGGCCGGACGCGGCACCGGACAGGGTCGCCACGGAGTAGTGGGCGCGGGAGGCCAGGTCCCGGTACGGCGGGGATCCGGCCTCGTGGCGCAGGCGGCGCAAGGCGGCGGCGAACCGCCTCAGCGGTCCGTCCTCACCCTCCAGCGGACGCTCCTTGCGGGCCATGCCCTCCCCTTTCCCACCTGGTGAGTTTGCTGCCCTCTGGGATGGATTGTTCAGCAATTGTTTGTTCACTGCCACCACGCCGACGCCGAACAACGGATCGCCGCTAGACCTGAGTTCGCCGCAGCACCGGCGCCCCGGCACTGCCGTCGCCGGCGCCGTCGCCGCGAGAGGAAGGAGCACACCGATGCAACGACACCACCCCGTCCGGGCCACGGCCGCGGCCGTGGCGGCCTTCCTGCTCCTGGGAGGCTGCGGACCGGCCGCCGGGTCCCCCGGTGGGCCTTCGCCCAAGGCCGCGGCCGGCCGGACCGCACCGCTCGCCCCCGCCCGTGAGCCGAGCGCGGCCGAAACCCGGCTGCTGGAGCGGGCCGAGCAGATCCTGATCAGCCGGTGCATGGACGGGCGGGGCTTCCCGTACGCCGTCACCGAGGCCCCGGACGCCGACGCGCGGTCCTTCCCGTACGGGGTGGACGACGTGGAGTGGGCGCGGGCCCACGGTTACGGCGGCCGGGACGAGCGCGCCGCGGCGCAGGCCCGGGAGGCCGATCCCAACCAGCGGTACTTCCGCGGGCTGTCGGCGTCCGGGCGGGCGGCCGCCCGTACCGCGCTCATGGGTTCAGCCCCCGTGGGGCTCTCCGCCACCGCGCCCACCGGGATGACCATCACCGCTTCCCCCGAGGGCTGCATCGCCGACGCCGAACGCACCCTCTACGGAGATCTGGCGACCTGGTTCCGCGTCAAGGTCGTCACGATGAACCTGCGGCCGGTGCGCGAGACGCGCGTACACGAGGACCGGCAGTACGCGGACGCCGTCGGGCAGTGGGCCGCGTGCATGCGGGCCGCCGGGCGCCCGTACGCGGGCCCCGACGCCTCCCGGCAGGCCGCGGCCCGGTTCGGCGAGAGCATGCCGCCGGCCGAGGCGGACGCGGCCGAGGCGGAACTGGCGGTCATCGAAGCGACCTGCGCGTCCGGCACTCCGCTGGCCCGGGTCTCCAAGGCTCTGGACCACACCTACGGCGAACAACTCCGTGCCCGGCACCGGGAAGAGATCGCGCTCAGGTGGCGGCTCCAGAACGGCGCGCTGCCGATGGCGCGCCAGGTAGGTGAAGAACACGGCTCCGAGGAACACGGCTCCGCAGAACAAGACCAGACACCGCACCCACGACCTTCCGGAGGATCCCATGCGTAAGTTCCGCACCCTGCTGCTCGCCGGCGCGCTCGCCGTACCGCTGCTGGCCGTCCCCTCGACCATGACCGCCGCCGGCGCCGCCACGGCCGGCACCGCCGCGACGGCCGAGGCCTCGGGCGCGGCCGCGGACGGCAACTACTGGGTCTGGGAGGACACCAACCGCGGCGGCCACTCGTGCGGCTGGAGCGGCGACGACGCCGACTGGCGCACCTGTGGGGCCGGCGGCAACTTCAACATGAACGACCGGGCCTCGTCCTGGTGGAACAACGGGTACGCCGGTTCCTTCGGGGACGTGCGCGTCTACGAGAACATCGGCTACGGCGGTGCGTCCACCTGCGCCCCGAACGGCGGCTCCGGCAACGTCCCGTGGGAGTGGAACGACCGCATCTCCTCCCACAAGTGGGTCACCAACTGCGGTTTCTGAGCGGCGGCGGCTACTGAGCGGCCGCCCGCAGGGTGTAACGGGCTCCACCGTCCTCGGTGGAGCCCGTCCGCTCGAACCCCACCCGGCCCAGCACGGCGTGGGACGGCGCGTTGTCGGCGTCCACCTCGGCGTGCAGCGCGGTCACGCCGGGCTGCGCGAAGGCCCAGACGACCAGGCCCTTCAGCGCGTCGGTGACGTACCCGTTGCCGCGGGCCGACGGCACGAGGTCGTAGCCGACCTCCGCGTTCCCCTCGGCGTCCGGGGCCCCGTGGAAGCCGATCCCGCCGATCGCGCGCCGGTCCTGCTCGCGGACGATGGCGTACGCGCCCCATCCCGGGCGGAACGCACCCTCCTCGCGCGCCTTGGCCACCATCCCGGAGGCGACCCGGGTGCCCTCGCCGGGGCCGTCCTCCGCCCAGGCGAAGCCGCCGGTGCCGCCGTCGCGGAGGTCTGCGGCGACGAGCGGGGAGATCTCGCAGAGCACGACGCGTTCCGCGGCGACGGGCTCGGCGTACCAGCGCCATGCCGTGCGCCGGGGCAGGCCCGGGAGGGCGCCGCGGCCGGTCGCCCACAGCAGGGTCGGCCACGGGGCCGCGACATCGCGCGGCACCTGCGGGAAGAGCCGGTCGAGGACCTGCTCGCAGAGGTCCGCGTCGGGCTCCCAGTCGTGGACGCCGAGACCGTTCAGGATGTCGTGGGTGTGCGCCAGCGTCTCGACGACGCCCATCGCGGCGAATCCGTCCGGACCCGCGAAGCCGTACGGATGCCAGGCCCGGACCGCGGGGTCGGTCACGGCCACGGCGGCGGACAGCAGTCCCCCGGTGGCCTCTATGACCTGGATCAGGCCGTCGGGGGTGGTGCCGGGGTCGGCGCTGATGTCGAAGGGGGCGTATCCGCTGGTGGAGCGCCCGGTGAGCTGGGTGGCGTACCCGATGAAATCGCTCGCCACGTGCACGGCGGTGTCGTGACAGCTCCACTCCAGGCCGGCGGCGGGGACGGACCAGTCGAGGTGCGCCACCTTCCGCAGGGCCTGTGCGGTGAGGGACACGGACCGGTTCACGGATTCTGAGTTCATGATCGTCATGGCCCGCACCCTAGGACCGCCGCCCCCGTCGGGGCCAGTGGATATCAGGGGCGGTCGCGAAGGCGTCACGGTCCGGAGTCCGGGAGCGGGGCGCCGCAGCGGGAGCAGGACCGGGCTCCGCGTTCCTCGGCGAGCCGTCCGCAGTCGGGACAGACCAGGTGGAGCAGGCAGGCAGGCTCCCCGCCCTCCTCCGCGGGCTCGGGGGCCCGGTCGGCGGCGGGCGGGGGCAGCTGTGCGTCTCGGGCGTTCGTCGTCATGTTCCGTCCTTCCCGTACCCGTACCCGTACCCGTACCCGTATCCCTCCCCGGATACGTGCCCCGCACACCTGACGGATATGGTCGTAGCCGGTCTGCGCCGGCCGTACCAGGGACGGGCGCGAGGCCGGGGCGGCGGTTGATCACCCTGCCCCCGTGCCGCCTCGACCGCGTTCCCCCGTCGTCCTGCCCCGGAATCCGTACATGAGCACCGTCCTGCCCTCCCCGTCCGCCACCACCGCTCCGTCCGCCGCCACCCCCGCCCCCGAATCCGCCGCCGGGTCCGCCCGGTCCCGGATCGCGGCCGGCCGGGCGCCCGCCCGCCCCACCACCGCGGCCGCCTTCCACAGCACCAGCGCGGTGACCGCGGTCCTGCTGGGGCTCGTCGGGATCGGCGCGCTGCTGCACGAGCCGGTGCTCATCCCGCCGCTGGCCGCCAGCGCCGCCCTCGTGCACAGTGCGCCCGCCCTGCCGCTGGCCCAGCCGCGCAGTGTGGTCATCGGCCATCTGCTGGCCACCGCCGTCGGCTACCTCGCCCTCGCCACGGCCGGCGGCAGCGCCTGGGTCGCGGCCCTCGCGGCCGGTGTCACGCTCGCGCTGCTGATGGCCGCCCGCACCCCGCACTCGCCCGCGTGCGCCACCTCCGTGGTGATCGTGCTCCAGAGCCCGGCCCCCGCCCGGTTCGTCCCGCTGCTGTTCGGCGCGACGGTGCTGCTCGTCCTGACCGGGTACGCCGCGTCGCGCATCCGGCGCAAGGCGCCGCGGTACCCCGCCTACTGGTGGTGACCCGTCCGGTCGTCCGCCGCGCGTCCGGCCGATGAATGGGCGGCGCTGCGGGAGTCTGTGGGAGGAGGCATCCGCAGCGGGATCGGGAGAGGTGGAGTGATGAGCGGCCTGCGCGACATCCTGGAACGGCACGTGAGCAGCGGATCGCTGCCCGGGGCGGTGGGCCTGGTGGCCCGCGGCGACCGGGTGGAGGTGGCGGCCGTCGGTTCGGCCGACCTCGACGGCACGGCTCCGATGGTCCGGGACTCGATCTTCCGGATCGCCTCGATGACCAAACCGGTGACGGCCGCGGCCGTGATGACGCTGGTCGAGGAGGGCCTGCTGGCCCTGGAGGACGAGATCGCGCCGTGGCTGCCGGAGCTGGCCTCGCCGCTGGTCGCCCGTACCCCCGGGAGCGCGCTCGACGACCTGGTGCCCGCCGAGCGCCCGATCACCGTGTTCGACCTGCTCACGTCGCGCGCCGGGTACGGGTTCCCGTCGGACTTCTCGCTGCCGGCGGTGGGCGCGCTCGTCAGCGAGCTCAAGCAGGGGTCGCCGCAGCCGCAGCACGTCGTGGGACCGGACGAATGGCTGAAGACGCTGTCGGGCGTTCCGATGCTGTGCCAGCCGGGCGAGGCGTTCCTCTACAACACCTGTTCCGACATCCTGGGGGTGCTGATCTCCCGGGTCTCGGGGCAGTCCCTGCCCGAGTTCATGGCCGAGCGGATCTTCGAGCCGCTGGGCATGGCCGACACCGGGTTCTGCGTTCCGCCCGCCGACCTGGGCCGGTTCACGAGTTTCTACCGCGAGGGCGACGGCGGACTCGTGCTGACCGACGCCCCCCACGGACAGTGGAGCAGCCTCCCGGCCTTCCCCTCCGGCGCCGGCGGCCTGGTCTCGACCGCCGACGACTGGTGCGCGTTCGGACGGATGCTGCTCGCGCAGGGGGCGCTGGAAGGGGGTCGGGGCCGGCTCCTGTCGGCCGTGTCCGTACGGAAGATGACCACCGACTGGCTGACCCCGGCCCAGCGGGCCGCCGGCGAACTGTTCCTGGAGGGCCAGGGCTGGGGGTTCGGCGGCTCGGTGGACGTCACGGTCCGCGATCCGTGGAACGTGCCGGGTCGGTACGGCTGGGTCGGCGGCACCGGAACCGCGGGCCACGTCACTCCGGCCACCGGCGCCGTGTCCATCCTGCTCACGCAGGTGGCGATGAACAGCCCGACGCCGCCCGCCCCGGTGCGCGACGTGTGGACGTACGCGGCCGAGGCCTGAAGCGCACCGGCACGCCGCACTCGAATTCCCGGCATGGTCCAGACTGGGGCAGCATGATCCGCCCCACGCACCTGCGCCCCGTCCCGTACCACTCCCAGTGGGAGTCCGCCGATCTCGTCCCCGAGTTCATCGCCGGCCGAAGCGCGGTCACCGATCCGCTGTGGCGCAGGTCGGGGGCCGGCACCGCGGAGGAGTACGCCTTCTGGGCGCCCCGCATGTGCGGCGTCGCCTGCCTGCGGATGGCCCTCGATCACTGGGGATTTCCCGTCCCGCCCTCCCTCCCGCTGCTGCGGGAGCTGTGCGACGCCGGGGCCTACGTACGCGAAGGAGACGCCGTGCACGGCCTGATCCACCGTCCCTTCGCCGCGTACGCGCGCGCCCGGTACGGCATCCGCGCCGAGGCCGTCCCCGACCTGTCGGCCGACCGGATCCGGGCCACGCTGGCCGCCGGCGGTCTGGCCGTGCTCTCGGTCCACAAGACCATCCGCACCCTCGACCCCGACCCGGCCGCAAGGGGCGGCCACCTGGTCCTGGCCGTCGCCGCCGACGACGACCACATCATGATCAACAACCCGTCCGGCTTCCCCGCCCACTCCCAACAACACGCCCCCGTGCCCTGGGCGGCGCTCCCCCGCTTCTACGCCGCCCGCGGCATCCTCCTCGAAGCGCCGGCCGCCTGAACGGCGGGGCCCCTGCGAACCCGCGGATTCGGGGTCACCGTGTTCGCCGTGCGCCTCGGGCGCCTCGTGCGCCTCGTGCGCTACAGGCGGACCGTCCAGTCGACGGTGGACCTCAGGGTGCGGGCGATCTTCGGGTCGCGGACCGAGGGGGTGCGCTCCTCGGCGGTGACCGACAGCTTGTGCGTGCGCAGGTCGAAGAGCCACAGCTCGGCGACGGCGACCTCGGTGCGGCCCGCGAACCGCTTCAGCTCACGGCCGTCGAGGTACCAGCGGACGTCGAGCTGCCGGCTCTGCGCGCCGGCCAGCCGGGGTACGGAGACCTTCGCCGTGTTGCGCAGCCGCAGCGTGCGGCCGGTGGGGGTGATCGGGGCGGCGGGCTTCGCGTGCTGGTAGAAGCCCGCGATCATCGCCTCGGTGCCGGGCAGGTTGAAGGGCTTGCCGAGCACGCGCATGATCGAGTTGTCGGTCGGCCGGTAGAGGCCGGTGACGTAGTAGCCGCCGCCCTCGTACGCGCCGACCGTGCCGCCGTCGGGCGACTCGGCGCCGAGCCAGCGGTACCACTTGGCCCGTTCGGCGGCCATCCGGTCGGCGGGCAGCGTGGAGGTGTTGGAGTCGGCGGGCTCCGCGCCCTCGTACTTCTCGTAGCCGGGGGTGTCGGGGTAGAAGTACTCGTCCGCCAGCTTGCCCAGCGAGTGGCCGGTCTCGTGGATGGCGACCTGCCCGGATTTCGCGTTGCCCGCGGAGGCAGTCGATATCCCCTCGTAGCCGAGGGTGGCGCTCGGCTCGTTGTACCCGGCCCCGCCGTACTTGGCGCTGTTGGACAGGACCAGGACCAGGTCGGCCGCCGGCGCCTTCGCCACGTAGGCGTCCACCTTCGGCTGGTCGACGCAGAGCAGCCGCTCGATGTCCTCGCACCAGAAGTACGAGCCGAGGGCGGTGTCGCGGACGGTGGCCGGGGTGGGGTCGCCGGAGACTCCGGAGTCGTGGGAGACGGCGTCGACCGTCCAGACGTTGAAGAGGTTCCGGTACGTGGAGTACGGCTCGACGGCGGTGATCTCGGCCCATTTGGCCCGGGCGTCGGCGTGGAAGCGGTCCTGCTCGGCGGCGGTGTAGCCGTCGCCGACGACGACGATGTCGAGCCGGTCGGACGTCGGACCGCTGTCGACCATCTTGGCGACCTCGCCGTCGGCGGCCCGCTCGGCTTCCGAGAGCTGCGGGGCCTTCTTCGCCTTGCCGGCGGCGGGGACGCGGACGTGGCCGGAGCCGGCGACCGTGCCGTCCTCGGGGCCGGGAATCTCCACCTGTGTCCCGGTCCCGCCCGTCGCCGGTATCGGCGGCGGCGCCGCGGCTGCCGTGCCGAGCGGGCCCGCGGCCAGCAGCAGGGCTGTCGTACACGCCGCGGCCAGGGCGGCGCGCAGCGTCAATCGGAGGGACGCGTCCATGGAGTTCTCCCCGGGAAGCCGGAAGTCACCGGAAGTTAAACGGTGCAATAAGTGCGCTGAATCGGTTGCTTAAACTAGAGGGCGCACGGGAGGTGCGCAATGGCCTGCCGCCCCTGCACCATGGGGAGTTGGAACGACCAGGGGGTCTACATGGACGAACCGGCCGAGATCGGCCGCAGGGTTGCGCGCATGCGCGCCGAACGCGGGCTGACACAGCGGGCGTTGGCGGAGCCCTCGTACACCTCCGCCTACATCTCGACCCTGGAGTCGGGCAAGGTCCGCCCCTCCGAGACGGCGCTGCGCTTCCTCGCCGAGCGGCTCGGCACCTCGTACGAGGAGCTGACCACCGGGCGCCCCGCCCATCTGGCCACCGAACTGCGCCTGGCCCTCACCGACGCCCAGCGGACGCTGGCCGCGGGGGCCGCCGCCGAGGCGGCCGTCCGGTACCGGCAGCTGCTGGCGGAGGCGGAACGGCTCGGTCTCGACGCCGAGCGGGCCGAGGCCCTGCTGGGCCTCGGCGACTGCGCGCTGGAGGCGGGCGAACTACCGGACGCCATCGGGCACTTCGAGGCGGCGGAGCGACTGCTGGCCGACGAACCGCTGCCCCGCCGGGCCCGCCCGATCCGGGGCCGGGCCGTCGCGCACCTGCTCGCCGGGGAACTCCGCTACGCCTGCTACCTGCTCGAATCGGCCATCGACGAGCTGAACGCGGGAGGGCTGGCCGATCCGGAGGCTCTGGTGCTGCTGTACGCCGCCGTGATCAGCCCGTACATCGACATGGGCGCCCACGCGCGGGCCGCGCACGCCGCCGAGCTGGCGCTGGCGCTGGCTCCGCAGGTGGCCGATCCGGCGCTGGTGGCGGGGATGCACCGGCAGGTCGCGCGTACGTTCCTCGCCGCGGGGCGGCCCGCGGACGCGGACGCCTCCCTCGCCAAGGCACAGGCGATCTACCGGCAGCTGCGGCTGCGGACGGATCTGGCGCACTGCCACTGGATGCGCGGCTACGTCCAGGCGCAGAGCGGCGATCTGGTGGCGGCGGAGGCGGAGTTGCGCACGGCCCGGGACATGCTCGCGGCCCGGCGGGCCGCCCTGTACACGGCGCAGGTCGAGGTGGAGCTCGCCGACGTGCTGCGCCGGCTGGGCCGCTGCGAGGAGGCCGCCGAGCTGCTGTCGGGGCTGCTGGAGCTGGGCGACAGCCATGGCGCCGTGCACGCGGGCGGGGCCCACCGGCTGCTCGGGCTGATGGCGGAGGAGCGGGGGGAGACCGAGTCCGCCGAGGAGCACTACGTCCAGGCACTGACCCTGCTGGAACGCAGCGGGGCCGGCGGGGATCTGGCGGATCTGTGCCGGCTGCTGGGTGACCTGCTGCGGCGTACGGGGCGGACCGAGGCCGCGCTGGACGCGTACCGGACGGGGCTCGGCCACCGCGCGGCGCCGGGCACCACCACGCTGGGCCCGGCGCCCGCGTCGCCGCTGCGGCGGTGACGCCGTGATGCGGTGACGCGGGCGGCCGGGCCCGGGGAGGTCAGTGGTTCTCGGTGGGCCGGAGGTCGCGCGGGATCATCGTCCAGGTGGTGGCCGCCGCGGCGACCGCGAGGAGGCCCGCGATGAGGAAGGCCGGGGTGATGGCGAGGGTGTAGGCCTGGGAGGCCGCCTCGATCAGGCCCTTGCCCACGGTGCCGCCCAGCCGTTCGGCGATGTGGGCGGCTTCGCCCACGGACTCGCGGACCGCCGCGGCGGTGGCGCCGTCCAGATCGAGGACCGGCAGGTTGCCGCGGTACAGGACGGCCGCGGTGCTGCCGAGGATGGCGACGCCCATGGCCGAGCCCAGTTCGTAGCAGGTCTCCTCGATGGCGGCCGCGCTGGAGACCTCCTCCGCGGGCGCGGTCGAGATCAGCGTCACCGAGGCGACGGTGGTGGCGATGCCGGCGCCCAGGCCCATGACGGTGAGGGCGACGGCGAACGCCGGGTAGCCGAGCTCGGCGAACTGCTGGAGCGTCCAGGGCAGCGCCATGCCGGCGGCCAGGAGCACCAGTCCGGCGCCCAGTACGTGCCGGATCGCGAAGCGCTGCATCAAGGTGGGGGCCACCATCGACGCACAGATCAGGGCGAGCGGGGCGGGCAGCAGGCGCAGCCCCGCTTCGAGCGGGGTGTAGCCCTGGCCGTACTGGAACCACTGGGTGACGAGGAAGAGGATCGCGCCCATGCCCACCATGGGCAGGAAGATCGCGGTGGCGGCGACGCTGAAGGCGGGCTTCGCGAACAGCCGGACCTGGAGCAGGGGGTTGTCCAGGCGCAGCTGACGGCGTACGAAGACGGTCAGCGCGAGGGCGGCGAGGGCCAGCAGGGCCCACGGGAGGGGGTCGGCGATCCCGCTCTTCCCGAGCTGCTTGATGCCGCCCGCGAGGGCGAGCATGCCGACGATCGACTGGCCGACGCCCCACCAGTCCCAGCGGCCGTCGCCGCGCGGGGAGCGGGATTCGGGGAGGTAGCGCAGGCCGGCCGCGACGATGACGGCGGCGACGGGGAGGTTCAGGAGGAAGGCGGAGTGCCAGCCGTAGTCCTGGACGAGGAGTCCGCCGATGACCGGGCCGAAGGCCATGCCGCCGCCGAAGACGGCGGCCCAGACGGCGAGCGCGAAGGCCCGCTCCTTGGCGTCGGTGAACACGGTGCGCAGGATCGACAGGGTGGACGGCATGATCGCCGCGCCGCCGACGCCGAGGAGGGCGCGGGCCGCGATCACGTGCCAGGCCTCGGTGGAGAAGACGGCGATGAGGGAGGCGACGGAGAAGATCACGAAGCCGGCCATGAGCAGCCGCTTGCGGCCCCAGCGGTCACCGAGGGCGCCTGCGGTGACGAGCAGGCCGGAGAGGGCGAGCGCGTAGACGTCGATGATCCACAGCTGCTGCACGGCGCCGGGCTGGAGATCGCCGACGAGGGAGGGGAAGGCCACGTTGAGGATCGTGGTGTCCATGGAGATCAGCAGCAGGCTGCCGGAGAGGATCGCGAGGACGATCCAGCGGCGCGGGTCGAGTGGAGCGGTGGGGCGGCGGGCGTGCATGGGGTTCCGTTCGGGTGAGCGGGCGGGGAGGCCCACCGCTTCGCACCGCAGTGAGCCTCCTTCGCCTCGAATGATACATCAACGTCTCATTCGAGGCGAAGGAGGCTCAGTCTGTGGGTACACCCGTACCTCTGTGGGTACACCCGTACCGGGAGCCCGCGAGGCCGAGCACGGCGGGTGGCGCCGCTCAGCCCTCGCCGGTCCGGGCGCGGGCACCGGACCGGGTCCGCCCCGGCGTCTGGGCGCGCTGCGGATGCCGGCGCACGTACTCGTGCTCCAGCTCGTTCATCCGCTGCGTGTGGGTGACCAGCGCCTCGTCCGACCCGTAGAGCAGGGTCTCGTGGCGGGTCCGGTGGATGGCCTCCAGCTCCTTGAGCAGCTTGCCGTCCTCCAGGTTCGCCGCCGAGGGACCGCCGTCATGCTCCGCCATGGCCCGACACCTCCTCCCCTCCATCATCCCCTCGGATGCCCTTTTCGTCCCGGCCGCACTTGATTCAGCCATCCTTCCCGCGCACTTTGCGCCGTGGCGCTGCGGCTACCCTTGCGCCATGACGATGCGTGCGGTTGTCCAGGTGAATGTGGACGCGATGATCGAGGACCTCAGGACACTCGTCGAGATCGAGTCCCCTTCGCGGGACCTCGACGCCCTGGGGGTATCGGCCAAGACCGTCGCCGCCATCATCGAGAACCGCCTCGGCGGGGAGGCCGTCATCATCGAGAGCGCGACCGGACCGCACGTCCACTGGTCGGGCGGCGGCGAACCGAGGGTGTTGATCCTCGGCCACCACGACACGGTGTTCCCGCTCGGCACCCTCGAACGCCGGCCGTTCGCCGTCGAGGACGGGCGGGTGACCGGTCCCGGGGTCTTCGACATGCTCGGCGGCCTGGTCCAGGCCGTCCACGGGCTCGCACTGCTCGACGACCTGTCGGGCGTCGAGATCCTGGTGACGGCCGACGAGGAGATCGGCTCCCCCTCTTCCCGGGCCCTCATCGAGGAACGCGCCCTGGCCTGCGGCGCGGTCCTGGTGTTCGAAGGAGCCGCCGACGGCGGGGCCCTGAAGACCGGACGCAAGGGCTGCGGCTCGTTCCACGTCTCCGTCGCGGGCCGGGCCTCGCACGCGGGCCTGGAGCCCGAGGCCGGGGTCAACGCCCTGATCGAGGCGGCACACCTCGTGCTGGACATCGCCGCGCTCGGCCGGCCCGAGATCGGCACGACCGTGACCCCGACCGTCGCGTCCGCGGGAGGCGTGGACAACGTCGTGCCCGCCGAGGCGACCGTCACCGCCGACGTGCGGGTCGAATCGGCCCGCGAACAGGCGCGCATCGAGTCCGCGTTCGCCGCGCTCGCCCCGCACCTCGAAGACGCGGAGATCTCGGTCCACGGGTCCATCGGCCGGCCCCCGATGCCGGAGTCGGCGTCCGCCGACCTCTTCGCCGTCGCCCAGCAGCTGCTCCCCGGCCTCGAAGGCCGCTCGGTCGGCGGCGGCAGCGACGGCAACTTCACGGCGGCGCTGGGAGTGCCGACCCTCGACGGGCTGGGCGCGGTCGGCGGCGGCGCGCACGCCGACCACGAGTACGTGGTCGTCGGGGCCATGGCCGAGCGGGCGAACCTCGTCGCCGGACTGGTGCGGGCGATCCGGGACGCGCACGCGGACGCGCAGCACTGAGTAGACAGTGTCTACCGAGCCTGGTAGACACTGTCCATGGACCCCCACAGCCCGCTGCCGCTCCGGGAACGCCTGATCGACGTCGGCGTCGACCTCGTGCTGACCGAAGGCACCGCCGCCCTCGGCCTGCGCGAGATCGCCCGCCGCGCCGGGGTGTCGCACGGCGCGCCCCGGCGCCACTTCCCCACCCACCACTGCCTGCTCTCGGCGATCGCCCGGCGCGGATTCGCCGACCTCGGCGACCGCTTCGCGGCGGCGACCGCCCCCGCCTCCTCGCCCCGCGAGCAGGTGCGGGCGCTCGGGTGCGCGTACGTCGGCTACGCACTGGAGAGCCGCGGGATGTTCGAGCTGATGTTCCGCCACGACCTGCTCGACAGCGAGGGCCGGGAAGGCACCGGGAAGGAAGGCGCCGCAGGGGAGGGCACCGGGGAGAAGGGCGTCGGGGAGAAGGGCACCCCGGAGCAGGCCGCCCGGGAACAGGCCCCGGCGCAGCAGCCGCGACTGCGCGAGTCCACGGTGCCCCTCTTCCGCCTCCTCGTCGGCCTCGTGTCCCGCTGCCGGCCCTCCGGGGATCCCGAGATCGTCGCCGCCGCCCTGTGGGCCAACCTGCACGGCGTGGCCCAGCTGTGGGCCTGGGGCAGTCTGCCCCTGGTCCTCGGCGACGCGGCCGCCCCCGGAGCCAGCGTCGAACGGCTCGTCGACGCCGCCCTCGACGCCCACCTCGGGCAGGACCGCCCGTGACCGGCACGCGGCAGCGGATCGCGCTGCTCGTCAGCGTCGGCGGCGCGATGCTCGTCGCGCTCGACGGCACGGTCCTCAGCGTGGCGCAGCCCAGTCTGCGCCACGAACTCGGGGCGAGCGTGGCCCAGGTCCAGTGGACCAGCACCGCCTACCTCCTCGCCGTGGCCGCCCTCCTCGTCACCGCCGGCCGCCTCGGTGACCGGTACGGGCACCGGCGGCTCCTCCTCATCGGCGTGCTCGGCTTCGCCGCGGCCTCCGCCGGGATCGCGCTGGCGCCCGGGGTCGGCTGGGTCATCGCCCTGCGCGCGGCCCAAGGGGTGTTCGGGGCCCTGCTGCAACCGGCGACCCTCGCGCTGCTGCGCCTCGCGTACCCGGCCGACCGGCTCTCCACCCCGGTGGCGGTGCGCACCAGTGCCATCGGCGCGGCCGCCGCGGCCGGTCCTCTGCTCGGGGGCGTGCTGGTCGCGCACGCGGGCTGGCGCTCCGTGTTCGTGCTGAACGTGCCCATCGCCCTCGCGATCGCCGCGCTCGCCCTCGCCGTACGGGTGCCCGCGCCGGACCGGACCGGGCCGGACGGCCCCGGACCGGACCGGCCCGCGCTGACCGGCGCGGCGCTGCTGGCCGCGGCCCTCGCCGTACTCGTGCACGCGCTGGCCGGTGTACCGGCCCACGGCTGGACCGCGCCGCCGACGCTGCTCGGGCTCGGCGGGGCAGCCGCCCTCGCGGGGGCGCTCGTACGGTACGAACGGCGGGCCGCGCAGCCCCTGGTACCGGCAGCCGTGGCCCGGTCCCGGCCGGTGGCGGCCTCGATGGCGCTGCTGCTGGCGGTCTCCGCCGGTATGTTCGGGGCGCTGTTCGCGGCGACCTTCCTGCTCCAGGACGTAAGGGGGCTCGACCCGCTCGCCACCGGCCTGCTGGTGCTCCCGCTGACCGGCTGCATGATCGCGGGCGCGCCACTGTCGGGCCTGGCGCTGCGCCGGCACGGGCCGCGCCGGACCGCGCTCGCCGGCACGGGGCTGGTCGTCCTCGGGATCGGCGGGCTCGCCGTGGCGGCGGGCCCGGCGGTCATGGCGGCCTTCGCGATGCTCGGCGCCGGGTTCGCCGCGGTCATGGTGACCGCCACCGGCACGGTGGTCGGGGACGCCCCGGCCGGGTACGCGGGGGTCGTCGGAGGGCTCAAGCAGACGTCGGTGAACGTCGGTCCGACCCTGGGCATCGCCGTCGCGGCGGGCTGGGGCGCGGGGGCCGGGGCCGCGCCGGGCGCGCTGTTCGCCCTGGCCGCGCTGGCGGCCGTGGGGCTGCTGCCCGCCTCACTGCTGCCGCGCGGCGCGGGCCGTGCAGCTGCGGGCGACGTCGTCGGCGAAGACCCGGGCCAGCGGGGACAGGGCCGACCAGCGGCGGACGGCCCAGCCGACCGGGAGCGGTGGCAGGGCGGGGACCGGGACGAGGCGCAGCGGGCCCTCTGATCCGGGGACCCGCCAGCCGGGCAGGGCGGGCACGACGGCGTGGCCGAGGCCCAGTTCGGCCAGCAGCAGGGCGGTGTCCCAGTCCGCCACGCTGGTGTCGGACCGTATCCGGATGCCGGACTGCGCGAAGGCGGCGTCGAGGTGGGCGCGGGACGCGGAGTTCTCCGGCAGCCGGATGTGGCGGATGCCGGTGAGGTCGGCCGGTTCGATGCGGGGCCGGGCGGCCAGGGCGTCGTCGGCGCAGACCGCGAGCACCCAGGGCAGCTCCAGCACCGGGCGCTGCTCGATGCCGCGCACGGGCCGGCCGATGGTGATCCAGGCGAGGTCCAGGTCGTCGGCGGCGAGGGCGTCGAAGCAGCTGCGGCTGGAGTTCTCGGTCTGGAACTCCAGGCTGACCTGCGGGTGGCGGCGCCGGAAATCGACGACGGCCTCGGACATGAAGTGCCGTACGGTCGTCGCGCCCGTGGTGATGCGCACCGATCCGCTGTCCCCGCGGACGAGTTCGTCGACGCGGCGCAGGGCGCCGTCCAGTCCGGCGATGCCGTCGGCGGCGGCCGCCTGGAGGATGCGCCCGGCCTCGGTGGGGACGACGCCGCGGGCGTGCCGCTCCAACAGCTCCGTGCCCGTCTCCTTTTCGAGGCGGCGCACGTGCTGGCTGACCGCGGACTGCGTACAGCCGAGGTCGCGGGCGACGGCACTGAGGCTGCCGGCCCGGCAGACGGCCACGAACACGCGGAGATCGTCGAGGGTCACGGGTGCAGGCTACCGGCTGCTCCAAGTCAGAGCTTGGCTCTTGATAGGGAATCAGAGGATTGACTTGGGTCTGGGGGTGGACAACGATCAATCCAGGGCCCAGGGCGGCAACCCGTCCGCGCCCGCGCCACGGTCCGGACCCGGCGCGGGCGTGGACGGGTGTCGACCCACCCGCCTCGTTCGGGCAACGGAATCCAGGCACGCGGAGAGGACCACGCCCATGCCGGCACCGACACGGGCCGAGCGCCGGGAGGCGCGCGCCCTCGCGCTGCTTCGGGAACTCGGCGCCGGGGACCTGGACCACCCCGGCGGCACCCTGCTGACGCATCTGGAACGCGTGCACGCACGCCTCGGGGCGTGGGGGGCCCGGCCCGCACTGCGGCTCGCGGGCCTGTGCCATGCCTGCTACGGGACGGACGGCTTCGCCACCGCCCTGCTGCCGGTCGGGCGACGGGCCGAACTGGCGGCGGTGATCGGCGCGGAGGCCGAGGAGATCGTCCACTTATACGCCGGCTGTGATCGCGCGGCCTCCTATCCGACGCTCGCCGCCGATGACCCGGCCACCGCCACCGGCAACGAGGCGGCGGTGGCGGTGGCGTTCCGCGACCGGTTCACCGGTCGCGTCCACTCCCCCGACCGGCAGTCCCGGCGGGACTTCGCCGAGCTGACCGCGGCGAACGAGCTCGACCTCGCCGTGATCGACCCGGCCTTCCGCGCGGCCCACGGGCCGGGCCTGCTCGCCCTGTTCACCCGGCTGCGCGGGCTGCTCACCGAGCCGGCCCGGCGGGACTGCCAGGCCGTGCTCGGAGGCCGCCCGCCCTGAGGCCGCCCGCCCTGACGGCGGCCGCCCTCAGGGCGTGAAGCCCCAGCGCTGCGCGGGGCTGCCGTCGCAGGCCGCGCGGGTGAGCCTGGTGCCGTTGGCGGTGGCCGCGCCGACGGGTGCCAGGCACTGCCCGAGCGTACGGAGGCTGCCGTCCGGACCCTGCTGCCAGCGCTGCCCGGCGGCCGCGCCGCAGGCCTGGACGGTGACCGAGGTCGCATCCGTACCGTCGAGGCAGACCCCGCCGAGGCCCGTGACCCGACCGTCGGCCGTCAGGCTCCAGCGCTGGTTGGGGCCGCCGTGGCAGGTGTACAGGGTGGGTTCGGTGCCGGGTGTGGTGGCACTGTGCGGCAGGTCCGCGCAGCGGGCGGACGCGGCCTGGACGAGGGTGGCGTCGGCCGGGAGCGGCGCGGCTCGCCCGGTCAGGCTGATCTCGGCGGCGCTGGTCCAGGGGCCGCGGCCGCCGGCTTCGGTCAGGGCGCGCAGGCGCAGGTAGCGGCCCGTCTTCGGGGCCGGGGAGACGGACTTGGCTGCCGCGGTGTCGGCGAAGGTGCCGGTGGCCACGGGTGGGCCCCAGTCGGTGGTGCTGTCGGAGACGTACACCTCGTAGCCGCCGATCCGGCCGTTGACACCGCCGTCCTGGCGGGGCAGGTAGCCGAGGCCGTCGACCGCGTAGCGGGCTCCCAGGTCGATGCGGATCTCGTGCGGAAGCGCCGCCGGGGTGCCCGCGGACCAGGCGGTGTGCCAGAGCGTGGCCGGATCGCCGTCGAAGGCGTTCCTGGCCGCGCCGTTCTCGGCGGCGGTCTCCTGGCTGTCGGCGGAGACCAGGGTCCACGCCGACTGCGGGACGGGGGCGGAGGTCACCGGGAGGGGGTCGGCCGCCGGGACGGAGGCGCCGGTGACCGTGACGCCGAACGCGCCCGACTTCGTACCGGACTTGACCCACAGGATGCCGCCGCGGTCGGCGGGGTCGAAGAACCAGCCGGTCGCGGCCGCGTCGTAGGCGGCCTTGGAGGTCTGGCGGCCCAGGGCGGCGCCGTCGGCGGCTACGGCGTCCGGAGAGGAGGCCAGGTGGAGGCTGAACTCGTAGCCGCGGGCGGCCGGTTTGCCGGTGTAGCCGCCGGTGGGGGCGCCGACGGAGACGGTGACCGTGCCGGAGCCGGCGGCCGGGGCCGCGACGTCCACCTGTTGGCGGGCGTACGCACCGGACTGGTAGGCGCGGGTGAGCCCGTCGTCCTCGTACAGGCTGAACGAGGAGTTCCCGCGCGGGTGGATGTCGTAGGTGAGGGTGGAGACGGGCTTCTCGCCGGTGTGGTTCATCTGCGGCCACATCGGGACGATCGCCCCGCCCTTGACGAACAGCGGCAGGGTGTCGAGCGGCGCCCGGTAGCCGTTCAGCCATCCGGGTCCCGCGTACGTCTTCCCGCTCCAGTAGTCCGTCCAGGTTCCGGCGGGCAGGTAGATGCCGTCGCGGACGGAGGTGTCGGAGACGACCGGCGCGACGAGGAAGGAATCACCGGCCATGAACTGGCCGCTGGTGAGGTTGGAGCGGGCCACCGGGTCGTCCGGGTACTCCAGGACCATGGCGCGGGTGCTCGGCACACCGCTCTCGTGCGCGGTGCGGCTCATCGTGTACAGGTACGGCATCAGCCGCATCTTGAGCTGGAGGTACTTGCGGTTGATGGAGAGGTACGGCTCGGCGAAGCGCCAGGGCTGCTTGTCCTGGTAGCCGGCGGCCGGGTTGGTGGCGCCCCAGCCCGACATGGTCATGAAGGCGGGGGTGAAGGCCTTCCACTGGAGGTCGCGGGCGTAGGTCTTGGGGCTGCCGCCGAAGATGCCGTCGACGTCGCCGGAGGCGTAGTTGAGGGCGGACAGGCCCGCGCCGGCGATGGCGGGGACGTGCCAGCGCATGTCGTCCCAGGTGCCGTTGGTGTCCCCGGTCCAGACGACGGCGTTGCGCTGGGTGCCTGCCCATCCGTCCACGGTCCAGACGTAGCGGCGGGCGTCGGAGTTCTTCTCGATGCCGTCGACGGCCTGCTGCACGCCGTTGAAAGCGCTCTTGTAGCCGCCGCCGATCCAGGCCACGTCCGTCTTCACACCGCGGGTGCCGGCCGTGCCCACCTCGTCGGCGATGGAGCCGAGACCGGTGGAGGTCCACAGTCCGGTCTGGAAGCCCTTGGCCTTGAGGGCGTCGACCGTCGATTTGAGCGGGGCGGTGTAGCCGCAGCCGTAACCGTCGTTGGGCAGGAACCACCCCGAGGGCATGTCGGCGGCGCGGGCGTCGGTGGCGTAACCGACCACGTCGGGGGTGGTCTGGTGGCGCAGGCGGTTGTGGTCGCCCTGGTACGCGGGGTTGGAGGCGTTGAAACAGTCGGCGTTGCCCAGTTCCATGCCCCACATCGGCGCCATGAACGGCTTGCCGCTCACATCGGTGTAGGCATCGAGTACGGATTTCAGCGAATCGCCGGTGAAGTACCAGGCGTCGAAGCGCTTCTCGTCGTGGGTGAGGGTGGTGGGGGCATTGAAACCATAGGAGCCGGGGGCCCAGGTGTTGCGCATGACGCCGTAGCCGTTGGTGGACATGTAGAAGGGGGCCGGGCTGGCGTTGTCGTTCTCGCGCCATTTGTTGTCGACGGCGATGGGAACGGTCTTGTCGCGCAGCGCCCATTCGCCGAGGCGCAGGCCGGTTCCGTAGAACTGCTCTTCGGCGCCGCGGGCCAGGTACTGGGTGGTCTGGGTTCCGGTCCAGGAGGTGGGCCGGGTCTCCTGCCAGACGAGGGTGGCGTTGTCGGCGCGGTAGACGGAGAACTGCAGGGGCGCCTTGTTGACGCGGATGTTCAGGGCGCCGGTGGTGATGCGGTAGTAGGCGCCCGCATCGGTGGAGGAGGCGTCGACGGGGCCGAAGTCGGTGGTGGGGGCGAGGTCGGAGCCGGCCGGGTCGTTGGTGAAGGCACCGTCGGGCGAGAGCCAGAGCCGGAAGATGTCGGCGCGGGCGATGACGACGCGGGCCTTCGCTCCGGCGGAGGTGCTGACGGTGAAGGTGTTTCCGGAGCGGGTGAGGCCGGTGGCGTCCCCGGCCGTCGCGGGAGCGGGAGCCGCGGCGGCGGGTGAGGTCATGGGCCCCGCGGCGGCCAGCCCGGCGACGGCGAGGGCCCCGGCGAGCAGCGCGGCGAGAGGGGCGCGCCGGCGCTCGGGCTTCTTGCGCATGCGGGTGGGGATACGGCTGTGCGTGCTGTGCGTGCTGCGCGTGCTGTGCGTGCGCCTGGGGATGCGGATGAGTCTCATGGGGCAGCTCCTCGTGCGGTCCGGATTGCGGACACACCGCTTTGGCATGCGCCTGGCAAGATAGCGGCCCACGGAGATCACTTGAAGGATGCTGCTCGAAATCGTCTCCAATCAAGCATCTTTGAGCATGCATCAGAGGGGGCTGCGGCCGGGGGAACGAGGTTCCCGGCGGGCGCGGACGTGCCGTTTCTGCGGTGAACCGGGCCGCCCGATCGGGTGAGGTGCGGCGGAGCCCCCTTCCGGCGGGACGAAGGGGACCGCTACAAACCCGTGCCGTGACCTCGAACCTGAAGAACCGCGCCTTGGCCGCCCTCGCCGCGGCCGTGCTGCCCCTGCTCATGACCTCCGCGCCGGCCCACGGCGCTCAGGCGGCGGCGCTGCCGCCGGGCGGTCCGACCAAGTTGGTGAACAGGAACTCCTCGAAGTGCGCCGATGTCGAGGAGTGGTCCAAGGTCAACGGCGGCAACGTCCACCAGTGGAGCTGCCGTCTGGACAACGACCTGAACCAGAAGTGGACGTTCCGCCGCACGGCAGACGGCTACTGGAACGTCGTCAACGAGAACAGCGGCAAGTGCCTGGACATCCAGGGCCCTTCGTACGCCGACGGAGCCCGTCTCCACCAGTGGACCTGCTCGGGCTACGGCAGCCAGAAGTGGGAGCTCCAGTACACCACCACCGAGTACTTCAAGCTGGTCAGCGCGTACAGCGGGAAGTGCACGGACGTGGAGGGCCCGTCGGTGAACGACGGGGCGCAGATCCACCAGTGGAGCTGCCGCAACCAGGACAACAACAGCCAGCAGTGGCGGTTCTTCACCGCCACCTAGTGCTCTGACCGCATACCTTCGGCAGGTTGAGCGGCTAGTGGGGCCATTAATGCCAGCTACCTGGCCGAGGCATCCGCCTATGCTCGGCTCGTGCAACCACGTTCCAACAGCAGCGATCCGTTGCTCACGGCGTTCCCAGCCGAGCTTGCAAGCGATGCCGAGGCAGTCCTGGCGGTGATGCCTGGTTCTCGGCTCCAGCCGCATGCCTCGTTCTCGGTCGTTGTAGAGGGCCAAAAAATTCTGATCCCTTACCGCCTCTACAACGACGAGCCGCCGACGGACGCGGTGGCATCGCTTTCGTCGCGCCAACGACAGCTTCTGCACTGCCTGTACTCAAGGCACTGCGACGGATTGGTCAGACAACGGCACTTGGAGAAGGTCGTTGATTCCACGAACCCCTGGGTTGTTCCCTTCGTCGTGCAGCTGGTCGGCGAGTACGTCTTGGAGATCCTGGTCGTCATCTGCGATGAGCTCCGTGATCTCGCCACCCCAGGCACCGGCGGCTACCTCGCTTACGGACAGTTCATCGTGGACAACCCGGCCTTCTTCGCGCGCGTACAACGCCAGGTCGTGAGCTACTGGAGCTGCTACTACCGGGGTACCTACGCGAGTTTTCGGGGCTACCCCGGGTGCACTCTCCTCGACCTCCTACGGTCCGCTGCCTCCGACAGAGCAGGGCATCCCTGGCCCAACCTCGCTCCAGCCGGCGCCAGGGTGGACGGCTACTGCTAGGGGGTGTCCGCAAAGTCCCGCCTGTCCCGCGGCGCCCGGCACGCGCCCGCCCTACGGGCGGACGCCGCCACTTTGCGGACACCCCTAGGGCCTGTTTGGAATGTTGATCGCTGGAGCGCCGGAAGCCTCGATCGGGGCTTCGAGCGCGCCTAGGGTCAAGGCCATGGACACGATGCAT
>NZ_JBFAZJ010000036.1:0-77653 GCF_040681715.1 Streptomyces sp. NPDC051582 | reverse complement strand
CGCTACGACAAGCGCCGTTACGTCTACCTCGGCACCGCCACCGCCGCAGCCCTCACCATCTGGCTCCGTACATGATCGGCCGGACAGGTCCTAGCCGGCGGATCGGGCGGATCGGGCACGGGCCGGACCGGTCCGGACCGCGGTTCCGGTCCGGCGGCTCCGCCCCGGGCTCAGGTGCCCGCGCCGGCGTCGGCCGCGGCCAGCAGGCCGCGCCAGTCCGGGATCTTCACCGAGCGGCGGCCCAGCGAGCGCCCGAGTTCGGCCTCCGCCGTCTCGATCGCCAGCCAGCCCGGCCACTCCACCGGGTGCAGCCCCGCCGCCCGCAGCGCGTCCAGCGGGTCGCCCGGCAGCTCCCGCCGCGCCAGCGCCGCCGCGTCCTGGAGCAGCGAGGACGCCGTCTCCTTGGCGCAGGGCCGGTTGGTGCCGATCACCCCGGTCGGGCCGCGCTTGATCCACCCCGCCACGTACTCGCCGACCGACGCCCGGCCCTCGCGCAGCACCCGGCCCGCGGCGTGCGGGACCGTGGCCCTCGCCGGGTCGAACGGCAGACCCGGCAGCGGAACGCCCTGGTACCCCACCGAGCGCAGCACCAGCTGCGCCTCGACGTCCTCGTACGCGCCCGTTGCGGTGACCCCGCCCCGGCCGTCGGGGGCGGTCCGCTCGAAGCGCATCCCGGCGACCCGGCCGCCGGGGCCGGCCAGCACCTCCACCGGGCGCAGGTAGAACCGCAGGGCGATCCGGCGCCGCGCACCGCCCGGCTCCTGCCCGGCCCAGCCCCGCAGCACCTCCAGGTTGCGCCGGAACACCGCGGGCAGTGCGGCGGCCGCGTCCTGGTCCGCGTACGCGGGGTCGAGCGCCAGCTCCGCGGGGTCCACGACGGCGGCAACGCCGGGGAGCGTGCCCAGCTCCCGCAGCTCCTTGGTGGTGAACTTGCCCTGCGAGGGCCCGCGTCGGGCCACCATCGACACCGACTCCACCCGGCTGTCCGCGAGGGCGCCCAGGGCCGGCTGCGGCATGTCGGTGGGAGCCAGCTCCGGCTCGCCCCGGGCCAGCATCCGGGTCACGTCGACGGCGACGTTGCCGGCCCCGACGACCACCGCCGAGCTCACCCCGGACAGGTCGAAGGACTCGGCCACGGCGTCCGGATGCCCGCTGTACCAGGCGACGAAGGCGGTGGCGGAGTGCACCCCGGCCAGCTCCTCGCCGGGGATGCCGAGCAGCCGGTCGCGGGCGGCGCCCACGCAGTACACCACCGCGTGGTACAGCTCCAGCAGCCGTGCGGTGGACAGCTGAGCGCCGCCGACCTCGACGTTGCCGAGGAAGCGGATCCGCTCGTCCTCCAGCACGGTGCGCAGGCTGCCCTGGAGCGATTTGATCTTCTCGTGGTCGGGGGCCACCCCGTAGCGCACCAGCCCGTACGGCGCGGGCAGCCGGTCCAGCACGTCGACGCGGACGCCCGGCACCTCACGCTGCTGTACGAGGGTCTGGGCGGCGTAGACCCCGCTGGGGCCCGAACCGACGACGGCTACACGAAGCACGGCGGAGCTCCTCCCGCAGGTGCTCCCAGCATGCCACCGGGCCCGGCGGCCGTCAGCCCATCGCGCGCATCCGGTGGATCTCGGCGGTCTGGGTGGCCACCACCTCGTTGGCCATCTCCTCCACCGCGCCGTTGTTCCCGCCAGCCAGCGCCTCGCCCGCCATCTTCACGGCGCCCTCGTGGTGGGCGGTCATCAGGGTGAGGAAGAGCCTGTCGAAGCCGGCGCCCCTCGCCTCCGTCAGCTGCCGCAGCTGCTGCTCGGTCGCCATGCCGGGCATCGCGCCGTGGTCGTGGCCGGCCGCCGGGGCGCCGGAGGGAGCCGGGTGGCCGGCCAACCACTTCTCCATCGCGCCGATTTCGGGCTTCTGGGCGGCCGAGATCCGCTCGGCGAGCCGTTTGACCCCCTCCGCCGAGGCCCGCTCCGGGGCGAGCGCGCTCATGGTGAGGGCTTGGCGGTGGTGTTCCACCATGTGCCGTACGTAGGCCCGGTCGGCGGCGTTGGGGGAGTCGTCCGGCTGCCGTTTCGCGGCCTCCCCGGGGGAGAGGGTGCGGGCCTTCTCGCCCGGTCTGCCGGGGGCGATGACCGCCGCGCCGGCGTCCTTCGCCCGGTCGCCGTCGTCCCCGCCCCCGCAGCCGGTCAGGGCGAGCAGGAGCCCGGCGGCCACGGCCGCCGCGGTCGTTCGATGGAGTGACCCTTTTGCCATGTCCATGAAGGGAACATACTGCGGGGGGCCCGGTTCCGTTCCCGGCACGGTCGGAATCGATCGGACTCCCATGGGAGGGCACAGTGACCTCGAAGCACACCAGCAGAGTGCGGCACAGGAGTCTGGGGGCGGCCGTGGCCGCGGCCGGGCTGCTGACCACGCTGTTAGCGGCCGGCCCCGCGGCCGCCACCCCCGATCCCGGGGACTTGTCGCCCGGGGTCTCCCGGCAGGAAGGGGATCCGGCGGCGGGCGGCCGCGCACTCGCCCCCGGCGAGATCCCCGGCCAGGACGAGATCGTGCACAGCGCCAACGTCAAGCACCTGACCAACGTCCCGAGCACGTACCCGGGCGTCATCAACACCGACCTGGCCTTCCAGGGCAAGTACGCCTACGCCGGCAACTACAACGGCTTCACGATCTACGACATCGGCAATCCGAAGGCGCCGAAGACCGTCAGCCAGGTGCTCTGTCCCGGCGGCCAGAACGACGTCTCCGTCCAGGGCGACCTGCTCTTCCTCTCCACCGACTCCTCGCGCAGCGACGACTCCTGCAACAGCGTCTCGCAGCCCGCGACGGAGAAGTCCTCGTGGGAGGGCATCAAGATCTTCGACATCAAGGACAAGAAGAACCCGAAGTACATCAAGTCGGTGGAGACCAACTGCGGTTCCCACACCCACACGCTGGTGCCGGGCGAGCGCGACGTCTACCTCTACGTGGCCTCGTACTCCCCGAGCGAGGCGTTCCCGGACTGCCGGCCGCCGCACGACGGCATCTCCGTGATCAAGGTCCCGAAGAAGAACCCGGCGCGGGCGGCGGTCGTCGCCTTCCCCGTCCTCTTCCCGGACGGCGGCAATCCCGGCGGGCCCGCCAACCCCGGCGTCAGCAAGACCACCGGGTGCCACGACATCACCGTGCTGCCGTCGAAGAAGCTGGCGGCCGGCGCCTGCATGGGCGACGGCATCCTCTTCGACATCAGCAAGCCCGAGCAGCCGCGGGTCATCGACCGGGTGCAGGACAACGTGAACTTCGCGTTCTGGCACTCGGCGACCTTCAACGAGAAGGCCGACAAGGTGGTGTTCACCGACGAGCTGGGCGGCGGAGGCGGGGCCACCTGCAACGAGGCGACCGGACCCGACCGCGGCGCCGACGGCATCTACGACATCACCGGCCGCGGCGACCAGCGCAAGCTGGTCTTCCGCAGCTACTTCAAGATCCCGCGCCTCCAGGCCGACACCGAGAACTGCGTGGCCCACAACGGCTCGCTGATCCCGGTCGGCGGCGGCCGCGACATCATGGTCCAGTCCTGGTACCAGGGCGGCGTCTCGGTGTGGGACTTCACCGATTCCGCCCGGCCCAAGGAGATCGGCTACTTCGAGCGCGGCCCGCTCACCACGGACCAGCTCGGACTCGGCGGGTCCTGGTCGGCGTACTACTACAACGGGTACGTCTACTCGAACGACATCGCCAAGGGCCTCGACGTGCTGCGCATCGACGACTGGCGCACCGAGAGCGCGAAGCGGGTGTGGATGGACCGGCTCAACGTCCAGACGCAGCCCGAGTACCACTGACCGGCTCAGGCTGACAGGGGAAACGTTCCGCCGGGCGGTCCGCCGTCCGGCGGGAACCCGAGCTCCCAGTCCAGTCCGTACCGCTGGAACAGCTCCGCCCGCAGCCGCGCCAGCGGCATCGGGGCCCCCGGCAGCAGGACCGCGACCACCGAGCCCATCAGCAGCGCCCGCAGCAGCGGGTAGTCGGTGTCGACGTCCGCCGAGCCGTACCGCGTGACCGTGTCCCGGAGCAGCTCCGCCAGCCGCTGCTGCTCCGGGCACCGCACGAACCCCTCGGCCTGGAGGATGCCCGCCATGTGCGTCCGCATCAGCAGCGGCTCGTCCCGTGCGAGCCCGAGGACCGCGTCGACGGCGCGGGCGAGCCGCTCGCGACCGTCCTCGGTGCGCGGCTCGCGCTCAAGGGCCGCTTCCAGCGTCAGGTGCATCAGCCGGTGCACCGCCGACTGGAGCAGCTGCCGTTTGCCCGGGAAGTAGTACGACACCAGGCCGCGGGCCGTGCCCGCCCGATCGGCGATGTCGCCGAGCGTGGTCGCCTCGTAGCCGCGTTCGGCTACGAGTTCGACCGTGGCCTGGAGCAGCCGCTCCCGGGAACGTCTGCGCAATTCTTCATTGACCGATGCGCTGCGCGGGGACATGCTTACTCCTGCGTTGACTGGCTCCCAGCCAATATACTCAGCGCGCGGGGTCGCCTGCTCTGGGTGACGCGGGGGATCACCCAGAGCAGGGACTTCCACGGCTCGGGAGAACGACGGGTTTCGGTCCGTCCGTCCGAGAGGACGGGATCAGGGGGTTGCGCTCAGGCGAGCGCGCTCAGACCCGGCATCAGGGCCACCACGAGCGGGACCACCGGGACCAGTGTGGCCAGTGCGGTCAGGCGCAGCCTGCGGCCCGCCGACAGCCGGGGCGCCGCCGACAGCAGCCGCCGCACCCGCTCCGACACGTGCGGCTGCGGGCTCGGGTACGGGCCGAACACACCCCGGTCCTCGTTGAGCCCGACCAGCGCCAGTGCGATCGTCAGCCGCCCGAACCGCCGCGAGGCCACGTCGTCGGCGGCCAGTTCGACGAGCCGGTGCATCTCCGCCTCGAACGCCGCGAACACCGGCACCTGCGGGAATCCCCCCGCCAATGCCCGCGAGCAGTGCAGCAGCCAGTCGTGCCGGGCCTGCGCGTGCCCCTGCTCGTGCGCCAGTACGGCGTCCAGCTGACTCCCCTTGAGCCGGCCGAGCGCGGCCGTCGTCACCACCAGCTGCGGGGCGGCGCCGGGCAGCCACCACGCGTCGGGCCGCGTCCCCTCCAGTACGACGAGTCTCGCCCCGGCCGGGTCCTCCCCGGGCATCAGCGGCGCCCGTACGAGCAGCTCGGCGCCCTGCGCCCGGCGCCGGGCGCGCGCCCGCAGCACCTCCCGGGTCAGCCGCGCCCCGGTCCACAGCCCGCCCCCGGCCAGCGCCAGCGCGGTCCCCGTGGCCCACGGGCCGCCGGTCGGGCCCAGCCCGTACGCGTCGACCACCCCGTGCGGGGCCGCGGCGAAGAGCCGGCCCCGGACCGCGAGCCAGGCGGCCGCAGCGCTCAGCAGCATCGACAGGGCGAAGCACAGGAGCACCGCGCCCACCACGCACTGCCACACCCACAGGGCGACGACGGGCTCCCGCTCGGGCCATTGGGCCCGGGCCAGCAGACGGGGAGCGAGCACCGCGGTCAGGGCGCCGAGCAGCAGCAGTGCGGCGGGGACCATCATGTCCGCCAGCCTATGAGCGCGGGGCTACCTGCGGGTACGGCCTTTGGTGATTGGTGACGCAGGACACGTTTGCCCGCCGGGCCCGCGGGCGTCACAGACTCAGCAACATCGCCAACATGCCCATCCCCATGGCGAGTCGGCACGCCCGCGTCAGCTCCGCGGGCATCACGGGCGCTCCGCCGACCACCGGCTGCCCGCCCCCGCCCGCCGTGGCCAGCCGGGCTCCACCGAGCAGGACGTACCCGGCGAAGTACAGAAGCAGCGCCCCGGTGACGAGCGGCGGGCCTCCGCCGTGCCCGTGCCCGTCGGCCATGGTCAGCGCCATGTACGCCATCGCCAGCGAGCCGACCAGGTGGTGCGCGTGGTGCACCCCGCTCCGCAGCAGCCACAGTGCGTGCAGCACCGCTCCGCTGAAGACCGTCAGCAGGATCCCGGGCCCCCACGGCCCGATGCCGGAGGGCACGGCCATCACCGCCATCCCGAACCCCATCAGCGCCTCGCCCGCCGCCCCGCCGCGCGCCGCCCGCTCCGATCTGCGCGCCCGTAGCAGGCAGTAGCCGCCGCTCACGGCGCAGAGCAGGACGAGCAGCCAGGCGGAGAGGGAAGCGGGCAGGGACATCGCGGGACCGTGCACGGCGGAACCCCCCGGTTCGTCGGCGTCACGGGAAGAGATGCCCCGGCCAGGACCCCCGCACGCCGCCCCGGGTTAGGCTCTCCTTGCCGCACCGGGCATGTCATATGCCGCTGAGCAGAACGGGAGCCTTCGATGTCGACCGCCCACTCCACCGCCCTGAACTTCCGCAGTGCCGTGGAGGCCGACGTACCGGAACTGGTGGTCCTCGTCGAGTCCGCCTACCGCGGCGACGCCAGCCGCGCCGGCTGGACCACCGAGGCGGACTACCTGGAGGGTCAGCGCACCGACCCCCAGGGGGTCCGGGCGATCATCGAGGCGACCGACGGCGTCCTGCTCGTCGTCGAGCGCGCCGGGGAGCTCGTCGCCTGCTGCCAGCTCGAACACCGCGGCGACCACGCCTACTTCGGAATGTTCGCGGTCCGCCCGGGACTGCAGGGCGGCGGCCTCGGCAAGGAGATCCTCGCCGAGGCGGAGCGCCGCGCCCGCGAGACGTGGGGCGCCAAGGAGATGCGGATGACGGTGGTGAACGTACGGGAGGAGCTCATCGCCTACTACGTGCGCCGCGGCTACCGGCGCACCGGCGAGATGAGCCCCTTCCCCTACGGCGACGAGCGCTTCGGCGTCCCGCTCCGCGCGGACCTGGCCTTCGAGCTGCTGGTCAAGCCCCTGTAACGCGCGGTGCGGCGCGCGGAGCGGGAAGCCGGGCGGGAAGCGGGGCCGGCGCCGCCGTCAGGCCAGGAACCGGCCCGAACTGCGGATCTCCGGGAAGTCGGTGGCCGCGCCGTCCAGTTCGAGTGCCCGGGCGAGCCGCAGTTGCTGGAGGGTGTTGACCGTCCAGCCGGTCACCTTGAGCCCGGCGGCGTGGACCGACTCCACCAGGTCCAGGGTGAGGTCGCGGATGCCGAGGGCGACGGTGTTCGCCCCCACGGCCAGTGCGCGGTCCTCGATCGACCTGCTGTGAACCATGCGCAGGTCCGCGTACAGGGTGGTCCGTACGCCGGGCAGCAGCCGGGCCGTCTCGGCCAGCACCGCATCGTCGAAGGAGGCCACCTCCAGCCGCGCGCTCAGGTCGCGGCGCAGGACCAGCTCCGCCAGCGCCGCGGCGGTCGGCCCGTCCTGCACCGACACCTGGAGCGGGGTCCGGACCGCGTCCAGGACCTCCTCCAGCACCGGCACGCGTTCACCCTGTCCGGCATCCAGCTCGCGCAGCGCGGCCAGGGTCAGGTCGGTCACGGCTCCGGAGCCGTCGGTGGTGCGGTCCACCTCGGCGTCGTGCAGGACGACGAGCACGCCGTCCTTGCTCAGCTGCAGATCCAGCGCGATGACGTCCATCCCGGAACGTTCCGCGCGGACGAAGGACCGCAGGGTGTTCTCCGGTTCGACACCCATGACCCCGCGGTGACCGATGGTGAGGAAAGTCAAGGTTCTCTCGCTTCCGTCGACGGCGGCTCCCCGCGCGGTCACGGTGTCCCTACCGGCCGCGCGCGGTGAGGTCGCATGCTAGTGCGCCCGGGATGCGATGAGACCGCTCGTGCAGCGCCCGGAACGCGCCCTTCGGCCGGTTCCCGCCAGGGTCGTACGCCGTCGCGCGGGGCGCGGAGGCCCTGCCGCGTCACCCGGGCGTGGGCGCGTCCCCGCCGCCTTGACGAACCCTCGCCGGGGTCGGCGTACCGGCCCGCGCGACAGCCTGCGTACCGGCCCGCGCACCGGCCGCGCCGAGCTCGGCGAGATCGGCCAGCAGGGCCTCGCCCAGCTCCAGTTCGGCCAGGTGCTGCCGCTCGCTCCAGCGCAGCGCGAGCGCGGGGAAGGCCCACTGCGGTACGTCGTCCGCCTGCGCCATCGCCTCGCGTACGGCGGCCAGTTCGCCCCGGGTGCGCTCCAGGTGCTCGCCGACCATCGTGCACAGCAGCGCCGGGTCGGCGAGGTGGCCGAGCCAGATCCGCAGGAGCAGCCCGTGCTTGAGCACCGGGGGGCCGGCCTCCGCGGTGTCCGAGGCCCAGCCGGCGAGGGCCGCCCGACCGGCTCCGGTGATGGCGTAGCGGCGCTTGGCCCGGGCCTCCTCCGGCCCCGAGCGCGCGGATGCCGCGTATCCGAGCTCCTCCAGCCGGCGCAGTTCGGCGTAGATCTGGCTGACGGCCGGGGACCAGTAGAAGAAGCGCAGGGAGGAGTCCGCCCACTTCTTCAGCTCGTACCCGGTGCGCTCCCCGGGGAAGGACAGCAGCCCGAGCACGGCCCACGCGGTCGCCGGCAGGTCTTGCTTCTTCGACGTCTGACTACTAGTCATATTCCGAATTGAAGTAAGGCCGGGCACGGGACGCAACCCTGGAGGCATCGTGAAATTCTCCGTGATCTTCGAAGCTCAGCTCGCCGACCCGACCGTGGAGCGGGAGCACCAGGTCATCCACGACTGCGTGGAGCAGGCCGTGCTCGCCGAGGAGATGGGATTCGACCGGATCTGGGCCGTCGAGCACCACTCGCTGAAGTGGTACGCACACATGTCCGCCCCCGAGGTCTTCCTGACCTGGGTCGCGGCCCGGACGAACACCATACGCATCGGCCACGGCGTGGTCTGCATGCCCTTCAACTTCAACCACCCGGTCCGCGTCGCCGAGCGGGCCGCCATGCTCGACCTGCTCTCCGGGGGCCGCCTCGACCTGGGTGCCGGACGAGGCGGCACCGAGCAGGAGACCTCGCTGTGCGGGGTCGACCGGGAGCGCACCACGCAGGAGGTGGAGGAGGCCCTGCGGATCATCGGCAAGGCCTGGCGGGAGGAGGAGCTGGAGTACCACGGCGAGCTGATCGACATCGACCCGCACCCGATCCTGCCGCGGCCGCGGCAGACCCCGCACCCGCCGCTGTTCCTGGCGTGCAGCCGCGCCGAAACCCTCGTACAGGCCGCCGAACTGGGTGTCGGGGCCCTGGTGATGGGCTTCGCCGGGCCGGAGTCCATCGCCACGATGCGGGCCGTGTACGACGGGGCGGTGGCCGGCCGGGACGGCGCGCGCCTCGTCTCCACCGCGGTCAACGACCACTTCTCGGTGCTCTGCCCGACCATCGTGCTCGACGACCCGGACGAGGCGCGCCGCGTCGGCATCCGCGGCCAGCGGTTCTTCGCCCAGTCCATCGGCCACTGGTACGGCGGGGCCGGCGTCCCCGACGAGGCCGTGGTCGCGGGCGCCGACGAGGCGGCCGAGATGCGCAGTGCGGCCGAGCAGGTGGTGGCCAGGCTGCACGAGCAGGCCATCCCGGTGCGGCCCGCGTCGACGGCCACCTTCCGTGCCGACCACGCGTACGGGAGCGCCGACGACGCCATCGCGTACGTGCGGCGGCTCAAGGAGGCGGGGGCGGACGAGATCATGTGCCTGATCCAGATGGGCACGGTGCCGCAGGCGGCCTGTCTGGAGACCCTCCGGCAGTGGGGCGAAAAGGTCATTCCGCACTTCCGTACCGCCTGAGTGACCGACATCACCCGGCGGCCCCGCAGGCAGCTGCCCGAGGGGTCGCCGGGAGCCGGTGGCGGTGCGCGAAAGGGGCGAAGCGCTCGCCCGGAGCGTGGACGGCGGGAAGAATTACGGTGTCCATGGGGGTCGGGCAGGACAATTTCCCGCACGGCCCCTTGAGCAGGACAGGCTCGCACCCATACGCTGTGTTGACGCGAGGTTCTCCTGTGGAGGAAGTGACATGACGGAAATTCTTGTGCCGGGTTCTGGCGGTGCGGTGATAGCCGCCGGTGCGCGGGTGGTCGACCACCCTGCGTGGCCCGAGCTCAAGGCCGCCGTGGAGGAGATCCGCCCCTGGCAGGCCAAGGACGGCTCCATCGACTTCGAGGCCGCGGACGCCCCGGCGCCGGCCGAGGTCGCCGCCGCAGTCGAGCGGGCGGTCGCCGCGGTGGAGACGCTGTCGCCGCTGCTGCCGCACGCCGCCGCGTACCACCGCGCGCTCGTCCGCGACCTGCGCAAGTGGGTCGCGGACGGCTTCGAGGTGCCGGACTTCCTCGACTCCCTGCTGGCCTTCCACCCGGCCGCCGAGCGCGCCGACGGGCTCCAGCACCTGGTCGTCTTCCCCATGTACACGCAGAACGGCAACCTCGACCGCAACTTCGAGGCCGTCGTCCTGAAGATGGTGTGGCCCGAGTGGCTCTCCGAGCTGGAGCGCACCCGGTACGACAACCCGCTCTTCCTCGGCATCACCTTCGAGGACTTCACCCCGGGCTACGACACGCACTCCGCCGTGCTCTTCCCCGAGACCATCGCCGTGCGCGAGGCCCCCGAGCGCTTCACCTGGGGCGGCATCTTCTGCGACCGCGAGGCGGCCCGCTACCGCAAGGTCACCGAGGCCGCCGTCGACATCCTGGGCATCGAGCTGCCCGAGGACATCGCCCGCATGGTCGAGGACCAGGAGCGCTGCGAGAAGGCCTTCGTCCTGTGGGACATGGTCCACGACCGCACCCACAGCCACGGCGACCTGCCGTTCGACCCCTTCATGATCAAGCAGCGCCAGCCGTTCTGGATGTACGGCCTCGAAGAGCTGCGCTGCGACCTCACCGCCTTCAAGGAGGCCGTGAAGCTGGAGTCCGAGGGCAACGAGCACGGCCGTGACGTGCAGTACGCCGTCCTCTTCGACCGGATGTTCCGCTTCCCGGTCTCGGGCGACCGCAACCGCAACTACGACGGCCTCGGCGGCCAGCTGCTCTTCGCGTACCTCCACAAGCACGACGTCGTGCGCTGGACGGACAACAAGCTGAAGATCGACTGGATGCGTGCCCCGCAGGTCACCAACGAGCTGTGCGCCGAGATCGAGGACCTCTACCGGGCCGGCATCGACCGCCCGAAGCTCGTCCACTGGTTCAAGGCGTACGAACTCGTCTCCACCTACCTCGCTCCCCACCCGGGCTCCAAGTGGGCCAAGGGCCCCGACGCCCTCGACCTCACGCAGCCGCCGCGCAAGCTCGTCGACGACGTGCTTCCCGACGAGTTTCCGCTGAGCATGTTCTATGAGGCGCTCGCCAAGAAGCTCAAGGGAGTGATCGCCTCCACGAAGGGCATCACTGCGGTGAACGCCGATTCGGCCGAGCGGGTCGCCGCGTGAGCGCTCGCCCACAGGAGGCTGCACAGATGAACAGCGCTGGGAAGTCCGGGAACGGCAAGCTGCAGGGTGCCGTGGTCGCGGTCGCCGGGGCCGGCGGCCCCGCCGGTCGCGCCGCCCTGCTCCGCCTCGCCGAGGCCGGTGCGGTCGTCGTGGCCGCGGACGCGGACGCGACGCGCCTCGCCGAGTCCGTGGACGCGGCCCGCTACGCCCACGGCGGCGCCACCGTCACCGGTGACACCGTGGACCTGCTCGACCTGGAGGCCACCAGGGCCTGGGCCGAGCGCACGGAGAAGGAGTTCGGCCGGATCGACGGGGTCGTCCACCTCGTCGGCGGCTGGCGCGGCAGCAAGACCTTCACCGATGTGGACCTCGCGGACTGGGACTTCCTGGAGAAGCTCCTGATCCGCACCGTCCAGCACACCTCGCTCGCGTTCCACGACGGGCTGCTGCGCAGTGACCGCGGTCGCTACGTCCTGGTCAGCCAGTCCGGCGCGCACAAGCCGGTCGCCAACAACGCCGCGTACAACGCGGGCAAGGCGGCGGCCGAGGCCTGGACCCTCTCCCTCGCCGACTCCTTCCGCAAGGCGGGGGGCGAGGACGGCCCGGGCGCCGCTGCTGCGATCCTGGTGATCAAGGCACTGGTGCACGACGCGATGCGCGCCGAGCGCCCCAATGCGAAGTTCGCGGGCTTCACCGACGTCAAGGAGCTGGCCGAGGCCATCGCCGGCGTCTGGGAGCGGCCCGCCATCGATGTGAACGGACAGCGTCTGTGGCTCACTCCGCAACCGTGAAGACCGATGCCCATCGCCACCACGACCCGGCGGTGCGCGGATTCGCGAGCGACAACTACGCGGGGGTCCATCCGGAGATCCTGGAGGCCCTCGCCCTGGCCAACGGCGGCCACCAGGTCGCCTACGGCGAGGACGACTACACCGAGCACCTGCAGAAGATCATCCGCAGCCACTTCGGCCCGTACGCGGAGGCCTTCCCGGTCTTCAACGGCACCGGCGCGAACGTCACGGCCCTCCAGGCCCTGACGGACCGCTGGGGTGCGGTGATCTGCGCCGAGTCGGCGCACATCAACGTCGACGAGGGCGGCGCCCCGGAGCGGATGGCCGGGCTCAAGCTGCTCACCGTCCCGACCCCGGACGGCAAGCTCACCCCCGAGCTCATCGACCGGCAGGCCTGGGGCTGGGAGGACGAGCACCGGGCGATGCCGCAGGTCGTCTCGATCACCCAGAACACCGAGCTCGGCACGGTCTACACGCCGGACGAGATCAAGGCGATCTGCGAGCACGCGCACGCGCACGGCATGAAGGTGCACCTCGACGGGGCCCGCATAGCCAACGCCGCGGCCTCGCTCGACGTGCCGATGCGCACGTTCACCAACACGGTGGGCGTGGACGTGCTGTCGTACGGCGGCACCAAGAACGGCATGATGTTCGGCGAAGCCGTGGTGGTCGTCAATCCGGACGCGGTCCGGCAGATGAAGCACATCCGCAAGATGTCGATGCAGCTCGCGTCCAAGATGCGGTTCGTGTCGGTGCAGTTGGAGGCGCTGCTCGCCAAGGACCTGTGGCTGCGCAACGCCCGGCACTCCAACGCGATGGCGCAGCGGCTCGCGGCGGGCGTGCGCGAGACCGACGGGGTGGAGATCCTCTACCCGGTGCAGGCCAACGCGGTGTTCGCGAAGCTGCCGCAGGAGGTCACGCGCCGGCTCCAGCAGCGCTACCGCTTCTACTTCTGGGACGAGGCCGCCGGCCACGTCCGCTGGATGTGCGGCTTCGACACCCAGGAAGAGGACGTGGACGGCTTCCTGCAGGCGCTGAAGGAAGAGCTGTCCCGCTGAAGTTCTGAATAGATATACCCCCGACCGCAAATTCATTGATTTGCGGTCGGGGGTATGCCTATGCTCCGGGCCATGCAGCTGATCCCGCAAAGCCCTGACATCCATGCTTATCTGGCGGCAGACGAAGCCGTTGACCACGATCACCCGCTCGTTCGGGAGACGGCCGATGCCCTCTGGGGCGCCACTGGCGATGCATATTCATACGCCGAAGCGGCCTTCGAGTTCGTCCGCGACACCATCCCGCACTCCGCCGACTCCGGCGATCCGCGCGTCTCCTGGCGCGCCTCGGACGTGCTGCGCACCCGCAACGGCGTCTGCTACGCCAAGTCCCACGCGCTGGCGGCCCTGCTGCGGGCCCGGGGCATCCCGGTAGGCCTCTGCTACCAGCTGCTCGCCGACGACGACGGCTCGAACCCCGCCGTGCACGGGCTGATCGCGCTCCGGCTGCCGGGGGCGCCCGACTGGGCCCGCCTGGACGCGCGGGGCAACAAGCCCGGCGTGGACGCGCGGTTCGCCCTGGACGCCGAGCGGCTCGCCTTCCCCGTACGCCCCGAGCTCGGCGAGGTGGACTACCCCGAGCTGCACGCCGCCCCGCACCCGGCCGTGCTGGCGGCCCTCCGGGGTGCGGCCGACCGGCAGGAGCTGTGGCGCAACCTGCCGACGGGGATAGGAAAGTTTCCTGTCGGATAACGTTGTCAACTTGGCATGCCCATGGGTACTTTCGGCGGCAGAGAATCCCCGTTCCCCCACCTCCGAACGGAAGGTGCTCCATGCGCCACGGAGTTCCCGCGGGACTGGCCGCCCTCGCACTCGGCCTGGCCGCGGCCCTGACCCCCACCCCCGCCGCCCAGGCCGGGCCGCCGCCGGCCCCCGCCGCCACCCGGGCCGCGGCGGGAGCCGCGGCCCCCGCGCGGTTCGCCCACCCCGGAGTGCTCGACAGCCGCGCCCAGCTGGACTTCGTACGCACGAAGGTGCAGGCGGGGGAGCAGCCGTGGAAGGGCGCGTTCGACGCGATGCTCGCCAGCTCCTACGGCTCGCTGTCGCGCACTCCCAAGCCCCGCGCCGTCGTCGAGTGCGGCTCGTACTCCAACCCGGACATCGGCTGCGGCGACGAGCGCGAGGACGCCATCGCCGCCTACACCGACGCCCTCGCCTGGTACGTCACCCGCGACGCCGGGTACGCCGAGAAGTCGATCGAGCTGATGGACGCCTGGTCCGCGAAGATCAAGGACCACACCAACTCCAACGCCCCGCTGCAGAGCGGCTGGGCGGGCTCCACCTGGCCGCGCGCCGCCGAGATCATCAAGCACACCTACACCGGCGGCTGGCCCGGCCAGGGGCGCTTCGCCACCATGCTGCGCGACGTCTACCTGCCCGAGGTCGTCAACGGGAAGCCGAACAGCAACGGCAACTGGGAACTGATCATGATGGACGCCGCCATCGGCATCTCGGTCCATCTCGACGACCGCGCGAGCTACGACAAGGCGATGGCGATCTACCTCGGCCGGGTCCCGGCGTACTTCTACCTCGCCTCCGACGGGCCGCAGCCGAAGTACCCGCCGCGCTCGACCATCGACACCAGGAGCGAGCTGGTCGAGTACTGGCACGGCCAGAGCACCTTCGTGGACGGCCTGGCCCAGGAGACCTGCCGGGACTTCGGCCACACCGGCATGGCGATCGCCGCGACCATGCACGTCGCCGAGACCTCGCGCATCCAAGGGCGCGACCTGTACCCGCAGTTCAAGGACCGCTTCCGGTACGCGCTCGGCTTCCACGCCCAGTACGAGCTCGGGGCGAAGGTGCCGTCCTGGCTGTGCGGCGGGAGCCTGACGAAGGGCATCGGCCCGTCCACCGAGGTCGGCTACAACGCCCTGCACACGCGCCTGGGCATCAGCATGGAGAACACCCGCAAGCTGACCGAGGGGCAACGCCCGGCGGGCACCGAGAACCACTTCGAGGCGTGGGAGACGCTGACCCACGCCGAGAACCCCAACTGACGACCGGTCGTACGACAGTGCGGCCCCGCCGTGAACGGCGCGGCCGCACGATCACCCGGTCCGGTGGCGGCGGATCAGCCCGCTTCCTTGACCTGGGCGGCCGTCGGCGCGGTTCCGCCCAGGTGCGCCGGCAGCCACCAGGTGTCCTCGGGGCCCTTGGGCTTGCCCGGGTAGGCGCTCTGCGCGGCGTCCAGCAGCTCCTGCACCCGCTCGCGCAGGCGGCGGGTGATCGCCCCGGCGTACTGGTCGGCGGGGGCCTCGATGGGCTCGCCGACCCGCATCGTCACCGGGATGTGGCTGCGCTTGAGGTTCTTCGGGCGGCCCTTGGTCCACAGGCGCTGGGTGCCCCACAGCGCCACCGGGATCAGCGGGACGCCGGCCTCCTGGGCCATGCGCGCGGCGCCCGACTTGAAGCTCTTGAGGGTGAACGACTGGGAGATCGTCGCCTCCGGGAACACGCCGATGATCTCGCCGGAGCGCAGCGAGTCGAGGGCGTGCTGGTAGGCCGTCTCACCCTGCTTGCGGTCCACCGGGATGTGCTTCATCGCGCGCATCAGCGGACCGGACACCTTGTGGCGGAAGACCGACTCCTTCGCCATGAAGCGGACGAGGCGCTTCTGCGGCCGCGCGGTCAGGCCGGCGAAGATGAAGTCGAGATAGCCGATGTGGTTCGACACGAGGACCGCCCCGCCCTTGCGCGGGATGTTCTCCGTGCCCTTCATGTCGATGCGGATGTCCAGCGCCTTGAAGAGGGTGTGGGCGGCGCCGATCACCGGAGGGTAGACGAGCTCAGCCATGAGGGGGAGACCCCGCTTTCTGCCTGGGGAGGTGCTCCCGGCCGGAAGTTACGGCTGCGTAGGTACGCTGCCCTTGGGGATCGTGCCCCATACGCGGGCTGCTGGCCAGCCCAGACGACCGTGCCCGAGGAGATTCTCGTCACGCCGGGAATGCGGCGCGTGGCCGGGGCGCTCGGATCACCGTACGAACGCAATTCAATGATGCGACAACCAGGTCGGCGGCGACGGGAGCAGGGGTGCACGGGGAAGAGGACCCGCAGGCCACGGGCCTGACGCGGCTGGGCGCGGCCGAACTGGGCGCGGAGCCCGGGCGGCGGGCCAGCCTGGTGCAGTTCTCCAGCGCGTTCTGCCAGCCCTGCCGGGCCACCCGGCGGATCCTCGCCGATGTGGCCGGCCTGGTGGAGGGCGTCGAGCACATCGAGATCGATGCTGAAGCCCGCCTTGAGCTCGTGCGCGCCCTGGGTATCGAGAAGACCCCGACCGTGCTCGTCCTCGACGCGCGGGGGCGGATCGTGCGGCGCGCGGCGGGGATGCCGCGCAAGGCGGACGTGATCGCCGCGCTGGGCGCCGCGATATGACGGGTGCGAAGTCCTGCGGGACGTCCCGCAGGACGTCCGGCGGGACGTCCGCCACGCCGGTGCACGCGCCCGCACGCAGCGTGACGCGCCTCGCATCTGCCCGGAGCGGCTTGACTGTGTACACGGGAGATCGCCAGGCTGGCGGCATGCGGTACGAACTCCTGCTTTACGGGCGGGTCCACGTGGACCTCGTCCGCTACGCGAGCGCGCGTTGTCGGAACGACTGAACGAACCCGGTTCCCGACCCGATCCCTCCGCGCCCGTGCCCGCCGCCTCCGCGGCAGAAGGAAGCACCTCCATGACGGCCCCGACCGCCTCCATCACCCCCACGGCCGCCTCCGGCCTGCCCGGCTCGCCCGAGCTGCTGCGCTCCGTGTTCCGCCGGCACGCCGCGGGTGTGGCCGTGATCACCGCCGAAGAGGGCGGCCGCCCGGTCGGATTCACCGCGACCTCGCTCAACTCGGTTTCCGCCGATCCCCCGCTGCTGTCCTTCACCATCGCCACGGGGGCCTCCAGCTGGCCCGCGATACGCGACTCCGAGCACCTCGGCGTCCACATACTCGGCGAGCACCAGCAGGACCTCGCGGGCCTGTTCGCCCGCAGCGGAGCCGACCGGTTCGGGCCCGGCACGGGCTGGGCCGAGGGCCCGTACGGGGTTCCGGTGCTGGACGGCGTACTGGCCTGGCTGGTGTGCCGTGTCGTGGCGCGCGTGCCCGCGGGGGCGCACCGGGTGATCATCGCTGAGGCGGTGGCGGGTGACCCGGCCGGGGAAGGCCGGCCGCTCCTTTACCACCAGGGTCGCTTCAACGCGCTGCGCGACTGAATCGTCCCTGCTGGGGCGGGTTCGTGCGGCGTTGGACAGATCACAGTTCACCGGCCTTGCCACCGTGGAGCACCCGCGATGTACTGACGAGTAACATTCCCTTCGGAGCGCGGGCCGCCCCGACCGGGATCCGCCCGACAAGGCGCCTATGCTGCCTGCACAAGGCGGTATCAGAAAAAAGACGATGCGGTAGGAGAGCCGGCGTGAGCCTGAGGATCGTTGTCTGTGTGAAGTACGTGCCCGACGCCACCGGCGACCGGCACTTCGCCGATGACCTGACGGTCGACCGCGACGACGTCGACGGTCTGCTGTCGGAGCTCGACGAGTACGCCGTCGAGCAGGCGCTGCAGATCGCCGAAGACGCCGACGACGCCGAGATCACCGTCCTGACGGTGGGTCCCGAGGACGCCAAGGACGCGCTGCGCAAGGCGCTGTCCATGGGTGCCGACAAGGCCATCCACGTCGAGGACGACGACCTGCACGGCAGCGACGTCATGGGCACCTCGCTGGTGCTCGCCAAGGCCATCGAGAAGGCCGGCTACGACCTGGTCATCACCGGCATGGCCTCGACCGACGGCACCATGGGCGTCCTCCCGGCGATCCTGGCCGAGCGCCTGGGCGTCCCGCAGGTCACCCTGCTCTCCGAGGTCAAGGTCGAGGACGGCACCGTGACGGGCCGCCGCGACGGCGACTCCGCGAGCGAGCAGCTGGAGGCCTCCCTTCCGGCGCTCGTCTCCGTGACGGACCAGTCGGGCGAGGCCCGCTACCCCTCCTTCAAGGGCATCATGGCCGCCAAGAAGAAGCCGGTGGAGTCCTGGGACCTGGAGGAGCTGGAGATCGAGTCGGACGAGGTCGGCCTTGAGGGCTCCTGGACCGCGGTCGACTCCGCGACCCAGCGCCCGGCCCGCACCGCCGGCACGATCGTCAAGGACGAGGGCGAGGGCGGCAAGGCGCTGGCCGCCTTCCTTGCGGAGCAGAAATTCATCTAAGAGGGGCCTGGCCGGCCAGAAGTTCATCTAAGAACCTCGGCCGAAACCCTCCCGATCGCCCCCTGACTACTTCGCATTCGCAGGAGCATTCCCATGGCTGAAGTCCTCGTCTACGTCGACCACGCGGACGGTGCCGTCCGCAAGCCCACCCTTGAGCTGCTGACCCTGGCCCGCCGCATCGGCGAGCCCGTCGCCGTCGCCCTCGGCGCCGGTGCGGCCGACACCGCCGCCGTGCTCGCCGAGCACGGCGCGGTCAAGGTTCTGACCGCCGACGCCCCCGAGTTCACCGAGTACCTCGTCGTACCGAAGGTGGACGCGCTCCAGGCCGCGTACGAGGCCGTCTCCCCGGCCGCCGTGCTCGTCCCGTCCTCCGCCGAGGGCAAGGAGATCGCCGCACGCCTCGCGGTCCGCATCGGCTCCGGCATCATCACCGACGCCGTGGACCTGGAGGCCGGTGACGAGGGTCCGGTCGCGACGCAGGCCGCGTTCGCCGCCTCCTTCACCACCAAGTCCCGCGTCTCCAAGGGCACCCCGGTCATCACCGTCAAGCCGAACTCGGCTCCGGTCGAGGCCGCCCCGGCCGCCGGCGCCGTCGAGGCGCTCGCCGTCACCTTCGGCGCCCTGGCCACCGGCACCAAGGTCGTCTCCCGCACCCCGCGCGAGTCGACCGGCCGCCCCGAGCTGACCGAGGCCGCGATCGTGGTCTCCGGCGGCCGCGGCGTCAACGGTGCCGAGAACTTCGGCATCATCGAGGCCCTCGCGGACTCGCTCGGTGCCGCCGTCGGCGCCTCGCGCGCCGCCGTCGACGCCGGCTGGTACCCGCACTCCAACCAGGTCGGCCAGACCGGCAAGTCGGTCTCCCCGCAGCTGTACATCGCCTCCGGCATCTCGGGCGCGATCCAGCACCGGGCCGGCATGCAGACCTCGAAGACCATCGTGGCCATCAACAAGGACGCCGAGGCCCCGATCTTCGACCTGGTCGACTACGGCGTGGTCGGCGACCTCTTCGCGGTCGTCCCGCAGCTGACCGACGAGATCAAGGCCCGCAAGGGCTGACCTGCTTCGATGCTGTGACTCGGGGCCGCGTGGTGACACTCACCACGCGGCCCCGAGGTGTTTCCTGCAACCATTGACTAGACAAGAACCCCTCATTAAATTCTGCTATGCGGATCTAAGCTTCCGTGAAGCGGAAAAAGAGGAGAGTGCACGATGGGTCAGCAGGAGAAGGTGGCGACGAGCCTCGCCGGCGCGGTCAGCGAGGGCATCAGCGCCTCCCTCGCGCCGGTGGACGCGGAGCTCGCGCGCCACTACCCGGGCGACCCCGGCACCCGCCAGCCCATCCACACGGTCTACGTCCCCGGTGACGTGTTCGCCGCCGACACCATCCGCTCGTGGGGCGACCAGGCCCTCGCCGCGCTGGACGAGCACGCCCCGGACGCCGCCACCTTCGCCAAGGTCCTCGGCATCTGCGACGAACTCGCCGTACCCGTCTACGACCGGGTCCGCGCCAAACTGCTGCGCGAGCCCGTCGAGGACCTCCGCGTCGACTTCGAGGACGGCTTCGGCGTCCGCTCCGACGCGGAGGAGGACCAGGCCGCGGCCCGCGCCGCCCGCCTCGTCTCCGCGGCCTTCGCCAACGGCACGAACGCCCCGTACATGGGCATCCGCATGAAGTGCATGGAGTCCAACGTCCGCGACCGCGGCATCCGCACCACCGACATCTTCCTCTCCGGGCTGCTGGAGCACGGCGGCCTGCCCGAGGGCCTCGTCCTGACCCTCCCGAAGGTCACCTACGCCGAGCAGGTCAGCGCTTTCGTCAAGCTGCTGGAGGCCTTCGAGGCCGCCCGCGGCCTGCGCCCGGGCCGCATCGGCTTCGAGATCCAGATCGAGACCAGCCAGTCGATCCTCGCCTCCGACGGCACCGCCACCGTGGCCCGGATGATCGAGGCCGCCAAGGGCCGCGCCACCGGCCTGCACTACGGCACCTTCGACTACAGCGCCTGCGTGGGGGTCTCCGCCGCGTACCAGTCGAGCGACCACCCCGCCGCCGACCACGCCAAGGCGATCATGCAGGTCGCGGCCGCCGGCACCGGCGTACGGGTCTCCGACGGCTCGACCAACGTCAAGCCGGTCGGCACCACCGAGCAGGTCCACGAGGCCTGGAAGCTGCACTACGGCCTCACCCGGCGGGCCCTGGCCCGCGCGTACTACCAGGGCTGGGACATGCACCCCGCCCACCTGCCGACCCGCTACGCGGCGGTCTTCACGTTCTACCGCGAGGGCCTCGAAGCCGCTGCCGCGCGGCTGAAGGCGTACGTCGCGAAGATCGAGGGCGACGTGATGGACGAGCCCGCCACGGCCAAGGCCCTGGCCGGCTACCTGGTCCGTGGCCTGGACTGCGGCGCGGTGGGCGCCGAGGAGGTCACCGCCCTGACCGGCCTGACCCGCGCCGAGCTGGACGCGTTCGCGATCCCGCGCCGCTCGGCGACGCTGACCGCGACCGCCTGACCGCTCTCGCGCCGGCGAGGCCCGCCCGGGAACGCCCCCGGCCGGGCCTCGCCGCGTGTTACGGCGCGTGTCACGCCACGTGTCGGGGCGCCCTCTTCAGAGCGGGCCGATCACCCACCGGTTCAGGGTTCCGTCCCGGCCCGCGGTGAGGAGCAGGCTCCCGTCCGGGGAGAAGGCCACGGCGGTGACGGCGTCGTCGTGGCCGGCGAGCGGAGCGCCCACGGACCGGCCGGTGGCCGGGTGCCACAGCAGGACGAGGCCGTCCTCGCCCGCCGAGGCCAGTAGTCGCCCGTCCGGCGAGAACGCCACGTCGTACACCGCCGAGCGGTGGCCGGTCAGCGGGTTGCCCGCCGGCAGGCCGCTGACCGGATCCCACATCCGTACCGTGGCGTCACCGCCCGCCGTGGCCAGCAGGGTCCCGTCCGGTGAGAACACCGCCGACCACACCGCGCCCCGGTGGCCGAGCGAGGCGCCGTCGAGCAGCAGCGGCCTGCCGGGATCCCGCCACAGCACCCGGCCGTCGGCGCCGGAGCTGACCAGGCGCCGGCCGTCCGGGGCGAAGGCGAGCCCGACGACCTCGTTGGTGTGACCACCGAGGGGCTCACGGAAACGTGTGCCGGTGGCCGGATTCCACAGCTCCACGGTGCCGTCCGTGCCTCCCGTGGCCAGCAGTTGCCCGTCAGGGGAGAACGCGAGCCGCTTCAGGGGGCCGCGGTGGTCGGTCGCCAGCTCCCGGACCCTCGCGCCGGTCGCCGGATCCCGCAGGTACACGGTCCGGTCGGCGGATGCCGTGGCGAGCACGGTCCCGTCGGGAGAGAAGGCCAGGCACCAGGGCTGGGTGGCGAGTTCGGTCGGGGGCGGACCGACGGCCCGTCGGGTGACCGGGTCCCACACCTGTACGGACCCCGCACCGGTGGTCGCCGCGACCAGGCGGCCGTCGGGGGAGAGGGCCATCCGGATGAGGGGGGCTTCGGCCAGGACGGGCGGCAGCCGGACCGGCTGACGTTCCCGCAGGGCGACGGCCAGGGCCTCGGCGGCGAGCAGCGTCGTACGGCGCGTCCCGGACCGCTCGTACAGCAGGACCGTCTCGTCGGCGGACGAGGTGGCGAGGAGCCGTCCGGTCGCGGAGAACGCGATGTCCTCGATCCGTCCGGCGTGGTCGCTCAGCGGTGGACCGACGGGCACGCCGGTGGCCGTGTCCCACAGCCGTACGGTCGCGTCGTCCGAGCCCGTGGCGAGCAGCCGGCCGTCGGGAGAGAAGGCCAGTGTGCGGACCGGGCCGGAGTGGGCCCGCAGGGTCAGCGCCTCACGGCCGCCGGCCGCCTCGTACAGACACGTACGGCCGTCGCGGTGGCCGAGGGCGAGCACCAGCCCGTCGGGGGAGAGGGCGACGGCCTCCGCAGCGCCGTCGGCCGCGGCGCGGGGCGCGCCGGGGACGCCCCTGTCGAGCAGGTCCCAGACCCGTGAGCTGCGAGCGGCGGCGAGCAGCCGGCCGTCCCGGGCGAAGGCCACCGCGTCGATCGGGTCGGTGCCGCCGCCGTGCGTGAGGACGAACGGGAGGCCGCCGTTGGACAGGTCGCAGAGCCGTACGGTGCCGCCGCGTTCCAGGGTGGCGGCCATGCCACCGGTCGGGGAGCAGGTGATCTCGGTGACGGGGGAGGCGTGCCCGGTGAGGGGCGGACCTTCGGGGCGGCCGGTCGCCGGTTCGATCCGGTGGAGCACGCACGGGTCCCTGGCGTCCGCGGCCAGCAGCTGCCCCCCGGGGGTGAAGGCGAGGGGGTGCGTCGCGGTGAAGGGGGTGATGGTGCCGAGGCCCGTCGCGGTGTCCCACAGCTGGACGGTGTCGCCGCCGGCGGAGGCCAGCAGGCGGCCGTCGGGGGAGAAGGCCACGTCCCGGACGGGGGCGAGGTGCCCGACGAGGCGGCGCCGGAGGGCGTACGGGGCCCGGCCGGCGGGTGGTCCGGCGGGCTGCGCGGGGTCCGGTCCGGCATCGGGTCCGGCACCGGGTCCGGAGGTGGTCCGGGGAGCCGGACCGGGAGCGGGTTCGACAGTGGGTTCGGGGGCGGGCTCGGGAGTGGGTTCGGGAGCCGTACCGGCCGTCGGTTCGGCCGTGGCTTCGGCCGTCGGTTCAGGATGCCGGGGCGTGCGGGCCCGGTCGGCCGGGCCGGGGAAGTCCGCGGGTCGGTGGGGCTCGGCGGGGGCCCGGTGGCCGGTGGCCGCTTCCCCGGGGGCCTGTCGTGCCGCTTCCCCGCCGGCGGTGGCGCTCCGGGCGACGCGGGCCGCGCGGGCACGCGACTGCCCGGAGGACTGGAGCGCGGCCAGTTCCCGCCAGCGCCGCCGCCAGACGTCGAGTTCGGGCGCGGTGTGGGCGGGGACGGCGGTCGGGCGGCCGTACTCGTCGTACGACAGCAGGACCCGGACCAGCGCCATGAACGTGTCCAGACGGACGAGTCGCTTGCCGTTGAAGATGTCGCTCTGGGTGGCCACGGCCAGCCGGATCTGCGTCATGGATCCTGCCGCGCGCGCCCCCAGATCGCGGTACGAGGGCATGCCCCGCTCGATCCGTAATCGCGTCAGGTCACCGGCGAGCGCGGTGAGCGCCTCCTCGAAGGCGGCGCGCGGCTGCGGCTCCATATCCCCCATGTCCCCCCTCGGCCATGCGTGGCCGCCCAGGTTAGAACGCCGCGGGCGGAACAGTCCCGAACTTTCCCGAACAAGCGGGAACAGGCGCGGCGTTCGGCCGAACAACCCTGTCGTTCAAGGGAATTCCGGGGCGATCCGCCCGGACCGGATCCGTTCCGTACGTGCTGGTCGGCGGCCCGGGCGGGGGTGCAATCGAGCCATGACCACTCCACGCGAAACGCAGCAGCCGTTCCTGTCCCTGCACACCGCCGTCGTGCTCGTCATCGCCCTGTTGATCGGCGGCGTGGTCGGCGGGCTGAGCTTCCTGGGCGGGGTCCCCCTCGCCCTGTCCGTACTCGCCGGGCTCACCGCCGCCGGCGGGGCCGTGCCCGTACTGCGCGGGCTGATCCTCTGAAGCCGGACCCCTATGCGGCCGGCGGGAGTTCGCCCGAGCCGCGGGGGATCAGCCGCGTCGGGAGCTCGATGCGGGCCGGGGGGAGGGCGGCGCCCGCCAGGCGCTGGAACAGGCGGTCCGTGGCCACCCGGCCCAGGGCCGCCGCGTCTTGGGCCACCACCGTCACCCCGGGCCGCAGCAGGTCGGCCAGCTCGAAGTCGTCGAAGCCGACCAGGGCCACCGGCCGCGGGTGTTCCGCCAGCACCCGTACGAGCGTCACCGTCACCCGGTTGTTCCCCGCGAAGACCGCGGTGACGGGGTCGGGGCCCGCCAGCATCGCCCGGGCCGCCTCCCCGACGCGGTCCGGGGTGGTCGTGCCGAGGGAGACCCAGGGCTCGGCCACCGCAATCCCCGCGTCCGCCATCGCCGCCCGATAGCCGCGCAGACGCTCCGTCGCCGTGTGGATGTGCGGCTGGTCCCCGATGAAGCCGATCCTGCGGTGGCCGCCGCCGATGAGGTGCGCCACGCCCGCTCGGGCGCCGCCGAAGCTGTCCGACAGCACCACGTCCGCGTCGATCCGGCCCGCCGGGCGGTCCACGAACACCGTGGCCACGCCCGCCCGGATCTCCGGCTCCAGGTACCGGTGGTCGTCCCCTGCCGGGATCACGATCAGCCCGTCGACCCGGCGCGCGCACAGCGCCAGCGCCAACTCCCGCTCGCGGTCGGGGTCCTCGGCACTGGACCCGTTGATGAGCAGCGCCCCGTGGGCCCTGGCCACCTCCTCCACGGCGCGGTTCAGCGGCCCGTAGAAGGGGTCGGCGAGGTCCTCCAGGACCAGCCCGACGGTGGCCGTACGGCCCTTGCGCAGCACGCGGGCGCTGTCGTTGCGGCGGAAGCCCAGCGCCTCGATGGCCTCCTGGACCCGCCGGACGGTGTCGGGGGTGACCCCGGCCTCTCCGTTGACCACGCGCGAGACCGTCTTGAGGCCCACGCCCGCGTGGGCCGCCACGTCCTTCATGGTCGGCCGGTTGCCGTAGCGGGGGTCGGACGGGCGGCGGGTCTGCGGCACGGGACGGAAACCTCCGGATGTGGTGGTGGGCGGGGCTGGGCTGACCTTTCCGACCTTGAGGATAAGCACTGGGCCGGGCGGCGGGTTTCCGTGGCAGGGTGATGCGGGCAAGCCACTGGGGGCTCCGGACGAGCCATGGGGAGAGGGGTAGACGTGATTGTCTGGATCAACGGCACATTCGGCGCCGGGAAGACCAGCACGGCCCGCGAACTGACCGGGATCCTGCCGGACAGCACCCTGTACGACCCGGAGCTCGTGGGCGACTCACTACGCCAACTGCTGCCGCGCAAACGCCTCGCGGAGGTCTGCGACTACCAGGACCTGCCGAGCTGGCGGCGCCTGGTGGTGGACACGGCCGCCGCGATGCTCGCGGAGCTGGGCGGGGTGCTGGTGGTGCCGATGACGCTGCTGCGGCAGGAGTACCGGGACGAGATGTTCGGCGGGCTGGCGGCCCGCCGGATTCCGGTGCGGCATGTGCTGCTCGCCCCGGAGGAAACGATCCTGCGCGAGCGGATCGCGGCCCGGCAGGAGCCGGGAGACCCGGCCGACGCGGACGTGCGGGTGCGGCAGTGGGCGTACGACCACATCCCCGTCTTCCAGCAGGCGCTGGGCGGCTGGCTCGCGGCGGACGCGCACGTCATCGACAACGGCGCCCTGACCGTACGGGAGACGGCGGAGCGGATCGCCGAAGCCGTACGCACGGACGCGGCCCGGGTCTGCGACATCGTGCAGACCCCGGAGCCGACGCGCGAGACGGTCGCGGCCGGGGTGCTGCTCTTCGATGACGAGGACCGGGTGCTGCTGGTCGATCCTACGTACAAGCCCGGCTGGGAGTTCCCGGGCGGGGTCGTGGAGGCGGGTGAGGCACCGGGCTGCGCGGGGGTGCGAGAGGTCGCGGAGGAACTGGGCCTGGAACTGGAGGCCGTACCGGGGCTGCTCGTCGTGGACTGGGAGCCGCCGGTGCCTCCGGCGTACGGGGGGCTGCGGCTGCTGTTCGACGGGGGCCGGCTCTCGCCCGCCGCCGAGGCGGGGCTGCGGCTGCCCGGTCCGGAGCTGCGGGCGTGGCGGTTCGTCACGGAGGAGGAGGCGGCGCACCTCCTCCCGCCGGTCCGATACGAACGCCTGCGCTGGGCCCTGCGAGCCCGGGAACGGGGCCGCCCCCTCTACCTGGAGGCGGGCCGCCCGACGCCTTGACCGGGCGGGGCGGGGCCGGGCGGCCGGGGCGGGGGGACGGCCCGCGCGGGGGTCGCCCGGGGCCGGCGGCGGGGAGACCCCGCCCCGGCCGCCCGGCCCCGACTTCGGGCCCGCCCGCCCGCAGGCCGGCCGGTCCGCCGCTCAGCGGCGCTTGGACTCCGCGTAGTTGACCAGGAACAGGGCCTCCGCGATCGACAGCCGCTCCAGCTCCTGCGGAGAGACGCTCTCGTTCACCGCGTGGATCTGCGCCTCGGGCTCGCTCAGCCCGATGAGCAGCATCTCCGCCTCCGGATACAGCGAGTTCAGCGTGTTGCACAGCGGAATCGATCCGCCCATGCCACTGATCTGCATGTCCTCGCCCGGGTACGCCGCCTGCAGCGCCGCCGCCATCGACGCGTACGCCGGGCTGTCCGTGTCCGCACGGAACGGCTGGCCCTGGCCCACGACCTCCAGGCCGAGACGTGCCTGCCACGGGGTGTGCGCCACCAGGTGCGCCTCCAGCAGCTTGACGGCCTCGGCCGTGTCCACGCCCGGCGGCACGCGCAGGCTGATCAGCGCGCCGGCGCTCGCGTGCACCGAAGGGGTGGCGCCGACCACCGGCGGGCAGTCGATGCCGAGCACGGTGACGGCCGGGCGGGCCCAGAGCCGGTCCGCGACCGTGCCCTCGCCGATCAGCTCGACCCCGTCCAGGACCCTCGCGTCGGCGCGGAAATCCGCCTCCGGGTACTGCAGGCCCTCCCACACGGCGTCCGAGACCAGGCCGTCGACGGTCGTCGAACCGTCCGCCGCGCGCAGCGAGTCCAGCAGCCGGATCAGCGCGGCCAGCGCGTCGGGGGCCGCGCCGCCGAACATGCCGGAGTGCAGGTTGCCGCCCAGGGTGTCGATCTTCACCTTGATCAGGCACATGCCGCGCAGGGTCGCCGTCACCGTCGGCAGGCCGAGCCGGAAGTTGCCCGTGTCGCCGATGACGATCGTGTCGGCGGTCAGCAGCTCCGGGTGCGCCTCGGCGTACTGCTGGAGGCCGCCGGTGCCCTGCTCCTCCGAGCCCTCGACGATCACCTTCACGCTCACCGGCACCCCGCCGTTGGCCTTCAGCGCGCGCAGCGCCAGCAGGTGCATGATGAACCCGCCCTTGCAGTCCGCGGCCCCGCGCCCGTACCAGCGTCCGTCGCGCTCGGTCAGTTCGAAGGCGGGGGAGATCCAGGCCGCGTCGTCCAGCGGCGGCTGCACGTCGTAGTGCGCGTACAGGAGGACGGTCGGCGCACCCTCGGGCCCCGGCAGGAGGCCGTACACCGACTGCGTGCCGTCGGGGGTGTCGAGGAGCGCCACGTCCTGGAAGCCCTCGGCGCGCAGCGCGTCGGCCACCCAGTTCGCCGCGCCGTGGCTCTCGCTCTGCGGGAACTGTGCCCAGTCCGCCACCGACTGGAAGGCCACCAACTCGGTCAGCTCCTGCTTGGCGCGGGGCATCAGCGAGGCGATGGTCTCGGCGATCGGATTCTGGGACATGGGCACGCTCCTCTTGGGTGCGACGTTGTGTAGGTGTACGCCGTGTACGCCTACGCCGTGTATGTGTACTCGGCGGTACGTGTACGCCGCCCGCATCCGCGTGGTGGGCGCATGCCGGGTACGGCGAAAGACAGTCCCGATCCTCGCACAGCAGAACGGGCCGGACTCGCGCCGTAGGATTTGCCTGCATCGGAGCAACCGCATGATCAGGAGCAGCAGCACATCGTGAGCAGCGACGACAGCACCGTCGGGGGACCCGACTCAGCAGCAGGGCAGGCCGCTCAGGGGGCGGAGGACGGGATGGCCGAGGTGTCCGGGAGCACCGGTGACGTGTGGGACGTGGTGGTGGTCGGGGCCGGGCCGGCCGGTGCCTCGGCCGCGTTCGCGGCGGCGACGGCGGGGCGGCGCGTACTGCTGCTGGAGAAGGCCGAGCTGCCCCGGTACAAGACGTGTGGCGGCGGGATCATCGGTCCCTCGCGCGACGCCCTCCCGCCCGGGTTCGTCCTGCCCCTCCAGGACCGCATCCACGCGGTCACCTTCTCGCTGGGCGGGAAGCTGACCCGGACCCGCCGTTCGCGGCAGATGCTGTTCGGGCTCGTCAACCGGCCCGAGTTCGACGCCGGGCTGGTCGCCGAGGCCGAGAAGGCCGGAGCCACCGTCCGTACGGGCACGGCCGTCTCGCGGGTCGAGCAGCACGGGACGGCGGTGCCCGACCGGCGCACGGTCGCCGTGGTGCTCGCCGACGGCGAGACCGTCCTGGCGCGCGCGGTGGTCGGCGCGGACGGCAGCGCGAGCCGGATCGGGGCGCACGTGGGCGTCGAGATGGACCAGGTGGACCTCGGTCTGGAGGCGGAGATCCCGGTTCCGCGAACGGTCGCGGAGGACTGGAAGGGGCGGGTGCTTCTCGACTGGGGCCCGCTGCCCGGCAGTTACGGCTGGGTCTTCCCCAAGGGGGACACCCTGACCGTCGGGGTCATCTCGGCGAAGGGCGACGGGGCCGCGACCAAGCGGTACCTGGAGGACTTCATCGCCCGACTCGGCCTCGCCGGCTTCGAACCGGCCATCTCCTCCGGGCATCTGACCCGCTGCCGCAAGCCCGAGTCTCCGCTGTCGCGGGGCCGGGTCCTGGTCGCGGGTGACGCGGCCGGACTGCTGGAGCCGTGGACCCGGGAGGGCATCTCCTTCGCACTGCGCTCGGGCCGGCTGGCCGGGGAGTGGGCCGTGAAGATCTCCGAGGCGCAGGACGCGGTGGACGCGCGCCGCCAGGCCCTGAACTACGCGTTCGCGGTCAAGGCCGGACTGGGCGTGGAAATGAGCGTCGGCAAGCGGATGCTGACCGCCTTCGAGGCCCGGCCGGGGCTGATGCACGCGGCGATCACCGGCTTCCGCCCGGCGTGGCTGGCCTTCGCCCGCATCACGCGGGGTGCGACCACGCTGCCCGACCTGGTGCGGACGTACCCGCTCGCCCGCAAGGCGCTGCACGTCCTGGACGGGAAGCAGGCGCGGAACCGGACCGAGGGTCAGGAGCCCGAGCAGGGGCAGGGGCAGGGGCAGGGGTAGGGGTAGGAGCCCGAGAAGGAGTAACGGCATCCGGGGTCTGCGGTTCCTGGCCGGGCCGGGGTCGGGGCCGGGGTCGAAGCCGGGGCCGGGGTCGAAGCCGAAGCCGGGAGAACGGCAGGGGCGCGGGCCGGGCGGGTAGGGCCCGGGCCGGGGTGCGGGGTGCGGCGGCGGGGGGTTCTCCCTGGCCGGCGTACCGGTGCAAGGGGCGGTCTTGCCGGGCGTACGGGCAAGGCCGCCGCTGCTTTCGCACGGGGCGGAGCGGGTCGTACTGGCCGGCCGGGAGCCGGAGCCGGGGCGGTCCGCAGTGGGGGCCGGGGTCGGGGCGGGGCCGGGCGGGCGTGGATCGATCGGGCACGGCACGGGATGCCGCCCGCGGGTGGACGGCCGGACGGCCGGACGGACTCGGCCGGTGGCGCGATGCGACGCGGTGCGAGCCGGTCGTGGGGTGCTGCCTGCGCCGGGTGCGGCCGTGCGCGTCAGTTCGACACCGTGATGCGGAAGACCGGGTGGTCGCCGGCGGTGGCCTGGAGCTCAGCGTCGGAGGACTGGGCCGTGACGCCCTGGAAGAACCGGTTGACCTCCCAGCCCCACTTCTCCAGGTAGGTGCGCAGGAGGGCGGCCTTCATCACCGGGTCGGTGATCTCGGTGACCGTGAAGGTGCGCACCTTGCGGCCCACGCGCAGCTCGCCGCCGCCCGCCACCCGCATGTTGCGGACCCACTGGGAGTGGCCGCGGGCCGACACCAGGTACTGCTCGCCCTCGTACGTGTGCGGGTTGACCGGGATCCGCTGCATCTGGCCGGACTTGCGGCCGCGCACCGACAGCTCGGCCGAGCCGGCCAGGCTGATGCCGAGGCGGGCCAGCTTCCCGAAGAGCGAGTTGAAGCGGGTGGCGAGCGGGCTGGCCTGCACGTAGTACGGGGCGGGCGCGTTCATGACTTGCTCCGGGTGGTTGGGAGAGCGGTGCTCTCGCTTGAGATCAGTGTGCACGCATTGCTGCTCCAAAACAAGAGCAGTGCTCTCTAAATGGTGCGGCGCTCTGATTTTGGGGCGGTGCTCTACCTTCTGGCACACTGCTCGTATGAGTACCGTGCGCGGGGCCCGGGAGCGGGCCCGTATCGAGGTCACCGCCGCCATCAAGGACGAGGCGCGCCGCATGCTCGCCGCCGAGGGCGCCGCCAAGCTCTCGCTGCGCGCCGTGGCCCGCGAGCTGGGCATGGTCTCCTCCGCCCTCTACCGCTACTTCCCGAGCCGCGACGAGCTCCTCACCGCCCTCATCGTCGACGCCTACGACAGCGTCGGCGCCGCGGCCGAGCAGGCCGACGCCCGCGCCCTCGCCGCCGGCGCCGCGCCCCGCGAGCGCTGGACGGCCGTCTCTGAAGCAGTGCGCGCCTGGGCGCTGGACCACCCGCACGAGTACTCCCTCATCTACGGCTCCCCGGTTCCCGGCTACAGCGCTCCCATGGACACCGTCGGCCCCGCATCCCGCGTCGGCAACACGTTCATCGGCATCGTGCGCGCCGCCCACGCCGGTCGAGGCCTCGCGCTGCCGCCGCTGCCCGCCGTCCTGCGCCCCGAAGCCGTCCGGATGACCGAGGACTTCGCCGAGGGGTTGCCGCCCGAGGTCACCGCGGCCCTGGTCGCCGCCTGGGCGCAGCTGGTCGGTCTCATCTCCTTCGAGCTGTTCGGCCAGTTCAACCGGGTCGTCGAGGACCGCGCCGCCTTCTTCACGCATGCTGCGGGCCAACTGGCCCACGGGGTCGGGCTGCCCGCCGTATGACGGCTCGCGCCGCCGTGCGTATGACGGCCCGTGCCGCCGTGCGCATGACGGCCCGCGTGACTGTCCGCGGTCTCACGGCGCGCGTGATTCACATGATGAGGTGACGGATCGCTTGTCTGTTCCTCGCATCAATCCGAGTGGTTCGGCTTTCACCGAACGGGCGCCCGTCTAGTGTTCGTCGGGTCGTGCTCCCGCCCCCGCCCCGCCCCTCGCCGGAGGAACAGCCGTGGCCCGCGCCGTGAAGGCCCTGTACGCCGTCCTGGTCACCTCCTTACTGGCCGCACCGGCGCCCGCCGTGACCGCCTCGGCCGGCACCGCCGCCGAGGAGGCGGCCCCGGCCCCGAGACCCCGGGCAGCCGGCGTACGGGGTCTGGAGATCGGCGTCCCCGCCTACGCCTGGGCCGGGGACGACATGCTCGGCGACCTCGTCGCCACCACGCCCGCCGCCTCCGTGGTCGTCCTCAACCCGGGAAACGGTGACGCCCCCTTCGACGGCCGCTGGCAGGCCCGCGCCGATGAGCTGCGGTCCGCAACCACCGCCACCGGGGAGAAGACAAAGGTCCTCGGCTACGTCCACACCGACCACGGCGACCGCGACATCGCCGCCGTCAAGGCCTCCGTCGACAACTACCTCAAGACCCGTGACGGCCGCCTGCACGTGGACGGCATCTTCTTCGACGTCGTCAGCCGCGACTGCGGCCCCGGCAACGCCACCCGCGACCACTACGCCCGACTGCGCGAGTACGTACAGGAGGCCATGAGCGCCGTGGACCCCACCGCCGCCGACCTCGTGGTCGACAACCCCGGCACCGCCATCGCGGACTGCTACCTGGAGCCCGGCCACCGCACGGCGGACGTCTTCGTCACCTTCGAGGACACGTACGCCGCGTACACGGGAGGCGGCTGGCTCGGAGGGAACGTTTTCGCAGACTCGGGCGGCTATCGCACCGGTACGGAACTCGACCCGAGCGGCACCGCGTTCTGGCACCTCGTCCACGCCGTCCCGAACGCGACCGCCATGCGCGCCACGCTCCGTACGGCCTTCGGGCGCGGCGCGGGGTACGCCTATGCGACCGGCACGCGGATGCCCAACCCATGGGATGAGTCACCGAGTTGGAAGTACCGCAGTCAGACGCTGTACGCCGCCACCCTGGGCTGACGGGCGCGGCGGTCGGAGGGTCGGCCGAGGGCAGCCGACCACCGAGGGCAGCCGACCACCGAGGGCAGCCGACCACCGAGGGCAGCCGACGGCCGCCGACCGCCGGCGGCTGGTGGGGCCGGGGCACGGCCGTCAGGGGCCGCCGTTCTCCGGGCGGTGGGCGAAGCGCCACAGGACGTGCGTGATCCGGAGCAGGAACACGGCCCCCGCCAGGACTCCGGCCGCCAGCCTCAACGCGGCATCGGCGGTGGGAGAGACGTCGAACACCAGGGCGGGTCCGTACACCGCTCCGAAGACCAGCGCGGCCGCGAAGCCTCCGCTGACGAACGCGTAGCCGATCTCCAGCGTGATCGCGTCCCGGTCCGCCTGCGTGCGTCTCCCCATGCACGCATTGTCACAGTCCGTACCGCGCTGTCACAAGCGTGCCGGGAGCCGGCCCAGGCCGACCCACGGCGCCCTCCGCGGGCGGGCGCGCACCCCCGCCCGCCGGTCCCGCCCGCCGATCCCGCCCGCCCGCGGAGGGCGCCCGTCGGTGGACGCCGCCCGTCAGCCCACGCCGGCCGTCTCCACCCACCGGCGCGCCAGCGACTCGTCCCCGCTCACCCCCGGGCCCATCAGCGGAAGTCGGTTCCACAGGGCCTCGTACAGCCACGAAGCCGTCCCGATCACCTCGCAGTCCGCCGGGTCGCCCGTGTCCCCCGACACCGTGCGGGGCGGCTCCGCCGACAGGTGCACGGTCCACACCGCGCCCGTGTCGGCCGCGCGGACCCGCAGCACCCGCGGCTCCTCGGTCCGCATCCGGCTGCGCGGCCGCGCGTGGAAGCCGGTCAGCAGCTCGTCCACCCCGTCCTCAGCGAACTCCGGTGCCACCGGCGAATAGACCGCGCCGAGCGCCGCCTCCGCGTCCATCCGGTGCACGGCCGTCTCGTGGGCCTGCCGGCGGGCCCAGAACGCCAGTGGAGACGGCGCCGCCGTCGGCAGGAAGGTCCAGCACTGCACGTCGGCCGGAGCCTCTGTCAGTACCCGGACCAGGGCCTCGTGACCCTCCCGGTACCAGGCCAGCAGCTCGGCGCCGGCCAGCTCCGGGGCGTCCGGGAACGGGCCCGGCTCCAGGACGGCGTCCCCGACGTATCCGGCGGCCCAGCGGTGCACCGCCCCCGTGTGCCGCAGCAGGTCGGATACCCGCCACCCCGGACAGGTGGGCACGGGGGCCTCCGTACCCGTCCGCTCGGCCGTCTCGGCGAGCAACTCGCCTTCCCGCGCAAGGGTCTCCACGTACTCCGAGATCTTCATGCGGGCAGTGTCGCACCGGCCGCCGACAATGCCGGTGAGAATGGAGCCATGGACGGGGAACTCTTCCCGCGCGAGCGGACCGAGATCACCCCCGGCGCCGTGCACGTGCCCGACTGGCTCGGACCCGAGCGCCAGCGGGAGCTGCTCGACGCCTGCCGTGACTGGGCGCGCCCGCCCGCGGGACTGCGCACCGTACGGACACCGGGCGGCGGGACGATGACCGCCCGCCAGGTGTGCCTCGGGCTGCACTGGTACCCGTACGGGTACGCCCGCACCGCCGTGGACGGCGACGGGGCACCGGTCAAGCCGATGCCCGGCTGGCTCGCCGAGCTGGGGCGGGAGGCGGTGATGGCGGCGTACGGGCACCCGCCCTCGCCCGGAGCCTGGGAGCGCCCGGGCCCGGACTCGGACCCGGGCCCGGACTCGGACCCTGGCCGGAATCCAGGTCCGTACCCGTACCCGTACGCCTACGACATCGCGCTGATCAACTTCTACGACGGCGACTCCCGCATGGGCATGCACCGGGACGCCGAGGAGAAATCGGGGGCTCCGGTGGTCTCCCTCAGCCTCGGCGATACGTGCGTCTTCCGCTTCGGCAACACCGCCTCGCGCGGCCGTCCGTACCAGGACGTCCGGCTGCGCAGCGGGGACCTGTTCGTCTTCGGCGGCCCGGCGCGGCAGGCCTACCACGGGGTGCCGAAGGTCCTGCCCGGCACCGCCCCGCCGGGGCTCGGGCTGACCGGGCGGCTGAACATCACCCTGCGGGTCGGCGGCCTCGGGACGGCCCCCGACTGACCGGCGGCGCCGCGCACCCCGCCGATCATGCGAGGATCGCTGTCATGAACGGCAACGGGGCCCCGCCGCGGGTGGGGGATGCGACCACGGTGTCCGCGGCGTCTTCCGGTCCGGCCACGTCCTCCGGTCCGGCCGCGTCCTCCGGCTCGGCCGCGTCCTCGGCGCGCGCCAGGCTGGAGCGGGGCCGCGGCGCACTCGGCCCGGCGCTGGAACTCGTCCACACCGGCCGGGCCCCCACCCGCGCCGTCCTGACCGCGGAGCTGGGCGTCACCCGCGCCACCGCCGGGGCGGTCGCCGCCGAGCTGGAGGCGCTCGGACTGATCCGCGTGGACTCCCGCCCGGGCGGCGCGGGCGGCACCCAGGGCCGCCCCTCGCACCGGCTCTCCATCGACGAGAACGGCCCCGTGGCGCTGGCCGCGCAGGTGCACTCCGACGGGTTCCGGGCCGCACTGGTCGGCCTCGGCGGCCGGATCGTGGCCACCGCCCCCGGCAAGGTCACCGTGTCCGCCGATCCGGCGCAGGTGCTCGGCGCCGTCGTCGAGGCGGGCGCGGCGCTCCTCGCCGAGACCGGCCGCCGATGCGTCGGCGCGGGGCTCGCGGTGCCGTCGGCGGTCGCGGAGCCGGACGGTACGGCGCTGAACCCGCTGCACCTGGCCTGGCCGGCCGGGGCTCCCGTACGGGACATCTTCACGGAGTGCGTGGAGGCGGCCGGGATCGAGGGCCCGGCCCTGACCGGGAACGACGTCAACCTGGCCGCGCTCGCCGAGCACCGGCACGGCGCGGGGCGCAGCGCCCAGCACCTGCTGTGCGTGGCCACCGGCCACCGCGGGGTGGGCGGCGCGCTCGTACTGGACGGCCGTCTGCACAGCGGGAGTTCGGGACTGGCACTGGAGGTCGGCCACCTCACGGTGAACCCGGAGGGCCGCCCCTGCCACTGCGGCAGCCGCGGCTGCCTGGACGTGGAGGCCGATCCCCTGGCCTTCCTGACCGCGGCGGGCCGCGTCCCGGGGCCCGAGGTGTCGCTGCTCCAGCAGGCGCGCGACCTGCTGCGCGAGGAGTACGCGGAGCCGGCGGTGCGGGCGGCCGCCGAGGAACTCATCGACCGGCTGGGGCTGGGCCTCGCGGGGCTGGTCAACATCCTGAACCCGGACCGGATCATCCTCGGCGGGCTCCACCGCGAGCTGCTGTCGGCGGACCCGGAGCGACTGCGCGCGGTGGTCGCGGACCGCAGCCTGTGGGGCCGCAGCGGGGGAGTTCCGATCCTGCCCTGCACCCTGGACCACAACAGCCTGGTGGGCGCCGCGGAACTGGCCTGGCAGCCGGTCCTGGACGACCCCCTGGCCGCCCTGGGGGCGGCGGCGTAATCCCGCCCCGCCCCGCCCCGCGCCCGACGCCGGGTCGGGCCGGCGGGCGGGCCGGCGGGCCGGCGGGCGCCGGGCCGGGGGTGCGGCGGCCGGAGCCTACCCGGGCCTGGCGCCGACCGAGGCCGCCACCGGCATCGCTGTCGGGACGGCCGTCGGGTCGACGGCGACCACCACCGCGGGCGCGGGCTCTCGTACGGGCTTGGATCCGTTGCCCACCGGGGCGGCGCGGAGTGAGAACCACACCACCTTCCCGGGGCCGTCGGCCTGGTTCCGCGCGCCCCAGGCCTCGCTGACCGCCGCGACCAGCGCGAGACCGCGCCCGCACGTCTCCAGCGCGTCCGCGGCCGCCTCCCGCAGGACGGGAAGGCGCGGATCGCTGTCGTACACCGAGACGGTGAGCCGCCCCAGCCGCAGCTCGATCTCGACGGTGCACGTCTTGTCGGGCTGCGCATGGCGGTGGACGTTGCTGAGCAGCTCCGTCACGCCGAGCGCAGCCCGGTCTATGAGCGGATCGAGCTGCCAATGGCGCAATTGCGCTGAAACGATCCTTCGGATCTGTCCGATCCGGGACGGCAAGGCCTGCAGTTCGACGACGCAGTGCCTGCGGGAATGACTGATCACGGCTGCGACTCCCCGACATGAGTGTTACGGGTGCTGCACCCTCGGTAATGCTCCACCAGGGTCACCCACGGTGCCCGTGTATGCAACCGAACGCGATCGAAAGCGATCCGCATGGATACCCAAAGTGACTGTTTGTGCAGGTGGGGGAGGTACATTGCGAAAGCAGGGGGCGAAGAAACGCACGAAGGAGCCAGTCGCATGAGCACCACCCGTACCTCCGGTACGACGGCTACGACAATCGACGTCGACCGTAGCGACGCGGACTACCGCGCCTGGCTGAAGGAGGCCGTCCGCAAGGTCCAGGCCGACGCCAACCGATCCGCCGACACCCACCTGCTGCGCTTCCCGCTCCCCGAGGAATGGGGCATCGACCTCTACCTCAAGGACGAGTCCACGCACCCGACCGGCTCCCTCAAGCACCGCCTCGCGCGCTCGCTCTTCCTCTACGCGCTGTGCAACGGCTGGATCCGCCCCGGGCGCCCGGTCATCGAGGCCTCGTCCGGGTCCACGGCCGTGTCGGAGGCCTATTTCGCGAAGCTGATCGGCGTTCCGTTCATCGCCGTGATGCCGCGCACGACCAGCCCGGAGAAGTGCCGGCTCATCGAATTCCACGGCGGCGAATGCCACTTCGTGGACGACTCGATGAAGATGTACGAGGAATCCGCGGACCTCGCCGCCCGTACGGGCGGGCACTACATGGACCAGTTCACGTACGCGGAGCGGGCGACCGACTGGCGCGGCAACAACAACATCGCCGAATCGATGTACCAGCAGCTGCGGTTGGAGCGCTACCCCGAGCCCGCGTGGATCGTGGCGACGGCCGGTACGGGCGGTACCTCCGCGACGATCGCGCGCTACGTGCACTACATGCAGCACGACACCCGGGTGTGCGTCCCGGACCCGGAGAACTCCTGCTTCTTCGACGGCTGGACCAACAACGACCCGCACGCGAGCAGCGATTGCGGCTCGCGCATCGAGGGCATCGGGCGGCCGCGGATGGAGCCCAGCTTCGTGCCGGGGGCCATCGACCGGATGATGAAGGTGCCGGACGCGGCGAGCGTGGCCGCGTGCCGGGCGCTGGAGCAGGCGATCGGCCGCAAGGCGGGCGGCTCCACGGGGACGGGCGTCTGGAGCGCGCTGAAGATCATTTCGGAGATGGTGGCCGAGGGCCGCAAGGGCAGCGTGGTCACGCTGCTGTGCGACCCGGGCGACCGCTACCTGGACAAGTACTACTCGGACGAGTGGCTGGCCATGCAGGGCCTGGACATCGCCCCGTACACGCGGACCCTCGACACCCTGCTGGCTACGGGCGTCTGGCGCGAACCGGCCGCCTGACCGGCCGCCTGACCGGCGGCCCGGCCCGCGGCCCCGACCGGCCGCCTGACCGGCCCTCCGCTCCCGACCCGTGTCACTGACCGGCCGGGCGGCGTGCCGTCAGGCGGGCGTCCAGCGCCCGGACCGCCGACCGGAACGACCGCCCCAGGAGCGGACGGGCCGCGGTGAGGGCGAGCCGGAGCGGCGCCGGGGCGTCGACCGCGAAGGTCCAGCGCACGAGCGTGCCGGAGCGAGGGTCGGCGGAGGTGAGCAGCCACTCCTCCAACAGGGCCCGGATCCCCGGAGCGTTGGTCTCGTCGACCCGGTACGCGTAGCGCCGATCCGGGTCCGCCGCCATGATCGTCTCCTCGAAGCGGGTCCCGCCGACCAGCCGGACCTCTCGGCCCGCACCCCCGTGCGTCGGCCGGGCCAGGGTCACCGCCCCGAACCACCGCGGCCATCCCTCGACGTCCTCGGCCAGAGCCCGGTACACGGCCTCCGGCCCCGCGGTCGTCCGGGCGGTGAAGATCAGGCGGATCGGGGCGTTCTCGATGAAGTCCAGCCCCACCGGGCGGAGTCGGCGAGCCATGGCGGTCCCTCCTGGGGGTGTGCGATGGAACGTACGTCCGCGTACCCTAGCTGTCGCCCCGTCAGATGTCCGCCGCCCGGCCGCCTTCACATCGGGCAGGCGTACGGGGCCGGGGTACGGGGCCGGCGGGGCCGGAGTACGAAGCCCGAGTGCGAGCACCGCGTACGGAGCCCGCGTACGGAGCCCGCGTACGGGCCCGCGCACCCGCCCCCGGCTCCCAACGTCCCCCGGACAGGCCTAGGCAGGGGGTTCGGGGCGCGGGATGCTGGAGCGCGCCGATCCTGCCCCCGTGAGCGGAGGCCGATGTGCCGGACCCCTCCCAGCCCCCGCAGCCCTTCCCTCCCCTGGCCCTCGAACCCCTCACGCCCCCACGCCCCCTGGCCCTCGAACTCCGCGTGCACGGGGTCCACGGCGCACCCCCCGACGAGCTGCTCGGCGACCCGCGCACCGTCCGGATCACCGGGGACTCCACCGCCGCCGTCTTCCGTCGCGCCGCGGACGTCGACGCCGAAGCCCACCCCGAGCGGTACACCGGCCGGCCCGTCGTCGAGGCCTACTGCTGGTCCCGGCTCACCTCCGGCAACGGCGCCCGCGCCCTGTGGCTGCTGCTCCTGCCCTTCATGGTGGTCAACCTCGCGCACTGGGCCCGGCCGGCCGCGCCCGCCACCGGTCCGGCACCGTGCGCGGTGCGCACGTACGGGGTGCTCGTACGGGTCCTCGCGCTCAGCCTGACCCTGCTGCTGATCGCGGCCGCCTGCGAGGTCGCGCTCGACCTCCTCGCCTGGCAGTGCGCCGGTTCCGGCGCCTGCGCCGGCTCCCGGCCCTGGCTCGGATTCATGGAGCCGGGCCGGTGGTGGGGCCAGCCCGGCCGCCGGCTGGCGCTCGGCGCACTGGTCCCGGCCGCACTGACGGGGCTCCTGTGGTACCTGTCGAACCGCACGTGGAGCGCGTACGAGTCGCAGCCCCCGCCCGCGGGCGCGGCCGTGCCGGCAGCCCGCCCGGACGGTGCGCCCGCCCTCGGCCGGCCGGGATTCTGGTACGGGCGGCGCATCGTGGCCCGGCTGCGCGCCGCGCACACCGCCGCCGGACTGCTGATCGTCGCGGCCGCCGTCGCCGCGCCCACCGCCCGCCACGACCGCCGTGCCGGCGTCCCCGTGCTCGAAGCCCTCGGCTGGGCGGTGGAGGTGCTGCTGGCCGCCGGTGCCGTGGCCGTCGCCTGGGTCGTCTGCCGCCGCGGCCGCACCGAGGAGCGCGCCGACCACCGCCTCGACCGGGCCGCCGTCACCCTGCTGCCCGGCTCCGCCCTCGCGCTGCTCGCCGCCGTCCTGCTCTACGCGGGCTGGTCGCGCCCCGGCTGGACCTCCGCCGGGCGGTTGCCCGGTGACTTCGCCTTCGGGGGGCTCATGCTCGGCCAAGGCTGCTGCGTGCTGCTGCTCGCGGCCGTCGCCGTCCGCCTGTACCGGCTGGCCCCCGACCCGGCGACCGCCCTGTACGGGCTCGGCGGTCCCGCCATCGCCATGCTCGGCTGCGCCCTCGGCGGGGTGATGTCGGGCGGGGTCGCCCAGCGGATCGCGGACTGGCTGGGCGCAGCGGGAGGGGCGGGAGGAGCGGGCGGGGCGGCGGCTCCCGGGTCCCCGGCGCCCGCGCTGCCCGCGGTGCCCGCACCGCCCGTACTGCTGTCCTGGCAGGCCGCCGTACTGCCCCCGCTGCTCCTCGTACTGGCCCTGTTCGCCGCCTGCTTCGCCGTACGCGGGATCCTCGCCCGGCGCCGGCTCGCCGCGGGGGTGGCCGCCGAGTACCCGGGGGAGCCTCCCGACGTGAACCGCAGCCGCCGGATCGCCGGGGCCCGGGCGGCCGCCGCGCTCACCGACTCCGCGCCCTGGTTCGTGGCCACCGTCTCCGGGATAACCCTGCTGCTCGGCGCGGGCGCCCTCGCCGGAGCCTGGCTCAGCGGGCAGGTGCCGGGCGAGGCGGCGCGCGGCGCCCACCCGTTGCTGGAGTACGCCGCCCGGGCGGCGCAGGACGCCGGGTCCTGGCTGATCGGGCTCGGCATCGCCGCGTTCATCGCCTGGGGCCGCCGCGCCTACCGGGATCCCGCGGCCCGCCGCACGATCGGCGTGCTGTGGGACGTCGGCACCTTCTGGCCGCGGGCCGCCCATCCGTTCGCTCCGCCCTGCTACGCCGAGCGCGCCGTCCCCGACCTGACCTGGCGGATGACCGGCTGGACCGGCCGCACCGGCGGCCGCCTGGTCATCTCCGGCCACTCCCAGGGCAGCGTCCTCGCGGCCGCCGCCGTCTGGCAGCTGCCACCACAGGTCCGCCGCCGGGTCGCCCTGCTCACGTACGGCTCCCCGCTCCGGCGGCTGTACGGGCGCTGGTTCCCGGCGTACTTCGGCCCGGGCCCCCTCGCCGCCCTGCACGCCGACATCGACTGCTGGCGCAACCTCTGGCGCGCCACGGACCCCATCGGAGGCCCGGTCCTCCCGGGGGCCCAAGCAGCCCCGGCCCCTGAAGCGGCTCCGGCGGCCACGGCCCCCGCCCCCGCAGCCGGCTCCGTCGACCGGGGACCGCTCGCCGATCCGCTCGCCTACGGGCGCAGCGCCCGCCACCCGCTGCCCGCGCCGATCCTCGGGCACTTCGACTACCAGGCGGACCCGGCCTTCGCCGCCGAACGCGACGCCCTCCTGGTCCGGCTGGCCGGTCCCGCCAGCCGCCGCGCCCGGTCCGCCACAGCCGCGTCTCCCGCACCCGCCGCACCCGCCGTACCGGCCGCACCCGCCGTACCGGCCCCGGCGCCACCGGTCGCACCCATCACATCCGTCACACCAGTCCCGGCCCCGGCCATCCCGGCCGCGACCGCCCTGCCCGCCCCCAGGATCAGCAAGGAGCCGGCAGGACCGGAAGGGTCGGGAGATCCTCCGGGAACAGGAGAGTGAGTTCGTCCGTGCCCGGGTCCGAGAGCTGGGCCACCCGGCCCGCGTGGCGCTCGACCATCGACTCGAAGGTCTGCCGCGCCGTGCGGCCGTTGCCGAACGCGGGGCCCTTCGGGAGTTCGGCGAAGTACGTCAGCAGCGCCTTCGCCGTGCCCTCCCCGAGCCGGTATTCGTGCTCCTCGGCCTGCTGTTCCACGATGCGCAGCAGCTCCTCCGGCCCGTAGTCCCCGAACGTGATCGTCCGGGAGAACCGCGAGGCCACGCCCGGGTTGACGGTCAGGAAGCGGTCCATCTCCGCCGTGTACCCGGCGACGATCACCACCACCGCGTCCCGGTGGTCCTCCATCAGCTTCACCAGCGTGTCGATCGCCTCGCGCCCGAAGTCCCGCCCCGAGTCCTCGGGGGCCAGCGCGTACGCCTCGTCGATGAACAGCACCCCGCCGCGGGCCCGGTCGAACGCCTCCTGGGTGCGGATCGCCGTGGAACCGATGTGCTCGCCGACCAGGTCCACCCGCGAGACCTCGACCAGGTGGCCGCGCTCCAGGACCCCGAGGGAGGCCAGGATCTCCCCGTAGAGCCGGGCCACCGTCGTCTTGCCCGTACCGGGGCTGCCCGTGAACACCAGATGGCGCCGGACCGAGGCGGCCTTGAGGCCCGCCTGCTGACGGCGCCGGCCCACCTCGATCATGTCCGTGAGCGCCCGCACCTCGCGCTTGACGCTGTCCAGGCCCACCAGCGCGTCGAGCTGCCCCAGCACCTCGCCGGAGCCGCGCGCCGCGCCCGCAGGCTCCCGGTCCGCCCCCTCCGCGCCCCGCGGGGCAGGCACCGGAAGCGGGGCCGCCTCGGCCGCCGCACCCCGGACCGCGCCGACCGTACGGATCCCCGTGCGCTCGGCGGCGAGAGCCCCGGCCCCGGCCGACTGGGCGGCGAGCCGCGAGCCCGACTCGTCGCTGGTGCAGTCGTCGGCGACCGGGCCGTCCTCCGCGAACTCGTACCCCCCGCGCGCGCAGCGCTCGGTGTGGCAGCGGGTCAGCGTGGTGCGGCAGCCGTCGATCACGTGGAAGCCGAAGCCCGAACTGCCCGTCACCCGGCAGGACTGGAAGCTGCCGCGGCCGCCCGCCGACACGTAGAAACCCGCCTCGGACGGGGAGCTGACCGTGCACCGCTCCAGCGCGGGATCGGCTCCCTTGGTGACGATCACTCCCGTCTGGACGGCGTCGATCGTGCAGTTGGCGAGGGTGCCGCCGCTGCCGTGGTCGCGGAACCAGGCCCCCGTCGCCGCCTCCCGGATCCGGCAGTCGTCGACCTGTGCGGTGGCCCCGTCGCTCACCGACACGGCCGTGTTGCGCACCTGGGACAGATCGCTGTCGACGACGTCGGCGCGCGAGCCCCGGTCCAGGACGAACACCGCGTCCGGCACGTCGTGCACCCGGCAGGAACTCAGCGAGGCGGTGGCCCCGTCGCTGATCCACACCGCCGGATAGTCGCCCGTACTGTCGTGGATCTCGCAGGACTCGGCGTCCACCCGGGTCCCCGGATCCCACACCGACAGGCCGTTGCGGCCGAACCGGCGGACGGTGGTCCGGCTGAGCGTGAGCACCGAACGGGAGCGCAGGTCCACCGCGTTCTCCGGGATGTCGTGGATGTCGCAGCCGGCGAGCGTGAGCACCGCGTCGGTGTCGAGGGTGACCCCGTCCGCGGACGTGCGGTGCACGGCGCAGTCCGTGAGGCGGGCCGCGGCCCGCGCGGCGATCTGCACGCCCGTGCCCTTGATCTCGTACACCTCGCAGCCCAGCGCCTCCAGGCCCGAACCCTCGCCGGTGACCGCGATGCCCGCGCCCGACGCATGGTGGATCCGGCAGCGCTCCAGCCGCGGCCGCCCGCCCCCGCGCACGGAGACCCCGGTCTGGCCGGCGGCCACCACCTCGCACTCCTCGAACACCCCGCCGCCGCCGTCCAGTACGGCGATCCCGACTCCCGCCGGGTTCTCCACCGTGCACCGCCGCACCAGGGGGCGCGCGGCCCCGCCGCGCACCTCGATGCCCGCCGCCGACCGGGTGCTGACCCGCAGATCGGTGAGCTCCGGCGAGCCCTCCTCGACCAGCAGCGCGGGCGCGGCCCGGTCCTGACCTTCCAGGTGCAGGTCCTGGACCACGGCAGAGGCGCGCACCGTGAGCGCGACGCCGTCGAGCGGGGCGATCCGCACCGAGCCCACCGAGCCCTCCGGCCCGCGCAGGGTCACGGCATGGTTCAGTACCAGGTTCTCCCGGTAGGTTCCGGGAGCGATGGACAGCACATCCCCGTCGCCCGCGACGGCGAGCGCGGCGGCCAGCGTCGGATACTCACCGGAGCGGCGCCGCCACCGCGAAGACCCGCCGTGCGTCACCTGGACCGTGCCCTGTGCCATGGTGCTGTCGTGCCCCCGCCCTCGTGCTCGTGCCGTCGAAGCGGCTGAAACCACCGCCGCCGCCCACCGCCTTGCCGGCGACCGACTCTGGCCGCTCCACCGTAGCGCGCGCGGGCCCGGTGAGATGCCAGGTCAGCTGCCCGCGCCCGCCCGGCCCCAGTCCGGCCCGGCCGCCGCCCACGCACGGTCCAGCCGTATGTACCGACGATGCATGAGCCTTCGTACGACGAGTCGGCGGACCGTCTCCGCCAGCGCGGCCGCGCCGAGGGCGGCGGCCAGGCCCACCACCGCCGCGTGGGCACTCGCCGAGGAGGCGTCGAGGGGACGCCCCACCAGCCGGCCCCGCGTATCGGTCCATATCCGGAACCGGTCGCCCGCCCGCGGCGGTTCCTCCGCGGCCGGAACCGTGCCCTGGTGGTTGCTGCCGTCGGGCGCCGTCCAGGACGCGACGATCTGCGTGCGCTGCGGGGCCTGCCGCTGCGCCGACGGATCGGCCTCCGTCCCCGTGGGCGGGGCCGCGGCCGGCCGCACCACCACCGCCGGTACGAGGTACCGCTCCTGCCGCTGTTCGCGCGCGGCCCGCTGCAGCGTGCCGTCCACCTCCAGACCCGCGACCGTGCCGACGGCCGGAGCCACCAGCAGGACGCAGATCAGCGCGGCGAACGCCACCCATGCCTCGAAGAGATCAGTCGGCCGGCGCAGTGGATTGCGCCGCCAACGCCACACACCCGTTACCGTCCACACGGTCCGGCACCCCCTTTGCCTCCGTCTGCCTGCGGTCCAAGCCTCCCGCACCGCCCGGCGACACGCATTCCGGGAAGCGCGGCAGCCGTGTCACCCGATCCGGTGCATGAAGTCCTGGCAGCGAGACCGTCGCCTTGGTCGTGGCATCGGTCCCGGCCTCGGTCGTGGCCTTGGTCCTGGCCCCGGCCGAAGCCGCGCTCGCTCCCGCACCTTCCCGTCACAGCCGTCGAATGCTCCAACGGCCCGCTCACGGTGCTTGGTTCCAGCGTTCCCCCACAGCCCCTCGAAGGTGTCATTCCGAGGGGCCGGTCCCGCCCGCTACTCCAGGATGCGGACCTCGTCGCCCACCCGCACCGTGCCCGTCCGCACCGGCACCAGCTGCCGCCCGAAGGCCAGGGACTTGCCGATCCGCCGGTGCCGGGCCAGGGTCTTGAGGGGCTCCTTGCCGCGCTCCGCCGTCGCCTGGTCGGTGGTCGTCACGATGCACCGTCCGCACTCGCGGACCCCGCGGAAGACGGCGTCGCCGATCGCGATGCGCCGCCAGCCGTCCTCGGCCCACGCCTCGGCGCCGGCGACCACGACATTCGGGCGGAAACGATTCATCGGCAGCGGACCCTCCTCGGGATGGTCCCCCTGCGCGATCAGCGAGTTGAGCGCGTCCAGTGACGCGAGGGTCACGAGCAGCACCGGATAGGCGTCGGCGAGGCTCACCGTCTCGCCCGGCAGCGCGTACGCCGGGTCGACGGGCCGCCGCACGGCGGGATCGTCCATGTGCACCAGCCGCGCCGGCACCCCCAGGTAGGTGCTGAACCAGTCCGCCGCGGCGCCCGCCGCGACCACGGTCTCGACCTTCTTCCCGAACAGGGTGACCGGCTCCAGCGGACCCGGCTCCGGCACCTCCACGGCCAGCTCGGCCATACCCGGCGCCGACAGGGCGACCGCGCCGCCCCCCAGCGGACGCGCCGCGGCCAACGCCAGCCGGGGCTGCTGGCGTTGGGTGATGACCGTGCCCTCGGTGTCCACCACGGCCCACCGCCGGTCCCCGGACAGGCCCCAGGGCTCCACGGCCATCTCGTCGGGAGCTGTCCCCGCTACCGACTTGACGGGATGGACGTGGAGCGCCTGGACATACAAGTTCGACATGGGAGCATCCTGCCAGGACCCCCCGTGCCCGCCCTAGTGGGCGTTCCCGGATCTGTCAGTAGCCGCGCCCCTGGTACGGGCGGCCGTACGGGTCCTCGTACGAGGCGGCCGGAACCGGAGCCGGAACCTGCATCGGGCGCGGGGCGGCCGGCCGCATCGCCTCGTACCCGGTGCCCGTGGCCATCGGCCGGGGCTGCTGCGGCTGGGCCTGCTGCATGTAGCCCGCACGGGCCACGGCCGGCTGCTGCTGCGGGATGTACGGAGCGGGCGCTTGCTGCAGCGGCATCGGCGCGGGCGCCGCCTGCTGCTGGTACGGGTACCCGTACGCCGGGGCTTGCTGCTGCTGCGGCATGGCCGGGGGCAGTGCGGGCAGGGAGGAGGCGAGGGCCGGGAGGTATCCACCGCTCGAATAGCCCGAGCTGGGGGAGTCGTAGGCGGCCGGAACGCGGATCGGAGCGATCTGCGGGGTACCCCGTTCGGCGACGAGCGAGTCGTAGATGGGGGTGTCCGGGAAAGAGGGCGCGGAGTAGTAACCGCCGCCATAAGTGGAGCGGGGGGAGGTCATGGGACCTAAGTTAAGCCCACGACTTCACCGGGTCCATAGCGAGGTGTGACGAACACCGCGCTGACCTGCATATTCCCAGGTCAGAGCCACACCCTTCACTTCTCGTTCACGTGCACGTTTTAGTCCCTTCCGCACCGTGTTGTTCCTACTCGTACTCACCGGTTGGCTGTTGCACCGACTTGGCGCTGACGTAGCGTCACAAGGCGGTGACCTGGGATGACATCGGTGAGGGGGGGCGGTCTGGGGTGACCATTCGTTTCACGCGTCACTCGGGCGGGCATAGGTGCGGCCCTTCCACGCCGCGCCGCGCCCGCGGTAGTGCTGAAGGGCGGAGTCGACGGTCATCAGGAGGTACAGGAGGGCCGTGAGCGGAAGGAGTGGCGCGAGTGCCATGGGCTGGCGGTAGTAGCGCAGCATCGGCAGATAAGTGCCCGCCATCAGCAGCCACGCGAGCCCGCCCGCCCACGCGGTCGCGGCATGCCCGGTCGCCAGCCCCGCGAGCAGCGCGGCCGGGGGGACCAGGTAGACGAGCACGAGCCCGGCCACCGTCCCGGCCAGCAGCAACGGCTGGTGGCGCAGCTGCGCGTACGCGCTGCGCGAGACCATGCGCCACAGGTCCCCGAGCGCGGGGTAGGGACGCACGCTGTCCACCCGCTCCGCGAGCCCGAGCCAGATCCGCCCGCCCGAGCGGCGGACGGCGCGGGCGAGGGACACGTCGTCGATGACGGCCTGCCGGATGGAATCGGGGATGCCGGCGCGGACGGCGACCTCGGTGCGCAGCAGGACGCAGCCGCCGGCCGCCGCCGCGGTCCGGCCGGTCGGGCGGTTGATGCGGCGGAAGGGGTAGAGCTGCGCGAAGAAGTACACGAAGGCCGGTACGACGAGCCGCTCCCAGACGCTGACGGCGCGCAGACGGGCCATCTGCGAGACGAGGTCGAGTTCGGCGCTGGTTGCGGCGGCGACCAGCTCGCGCAGGCTGTCGGGCTCGTGCGCGATGTCGGCGTCGGTGAGGAGCAGGTACTCGGGCTCGGTGGCGTGGGCGGTCCGGGCGAGCGCGATGCCGTGGCGCAGTGCCCACAGTTTCCCGGTCCAGCCGGGGGCCGGCTCGCCGGGGGAGGTGAGGGTGAGGGGCAGCCCGGGGTGCTCCCGGGCCAGCCGCAGGGCGAGCTCGCCGGTGCCGTCGGTACTGCCGTCGTCGACCAGGACGACCTCGGCTTCGCCGGGATAGTCCTGGGCGATGAGCGAGGGCAGGCTGCGCGGCAGCACCTCGGCCTCGTCCCTGGCCGGGACCACGATGGCGACGGACGGCCACCGCCCGGGATCGCTGCGCGGCGGGAGCCGCACGTCGGTCCGCCAGAACATGCCCTGGGCGAACGTGAGCCAGATCCAGGCGAGGAGGGAAGCGCAGGCGGCGCAGAGAAGGCCCATGCGGGCAGTGTGCCGAAGATGGCGGGGGGTGTGGTGGATTTGGGGGGAGTGGGGGGGAGTGGGGGGATGGCGGGTGGGGGCGGGGGCAGAGGCGGGGGTGGGTGGCGGCGGGGGTGCGGTGGGGCGGGGTCTGGGTTGGGCGGGGTCTGGGTTGGTCGGGGTCGGGAGGGTTGGTCGGGGTGGTGGGGCGGAGCCTCGGTTGGCCGGGGTCGGAGTGGTTCGGGGGTTTCCCGGCAGTCCACTGTCCTTCCGTGTCGGTCCGGGCCGTCAAGGGCGCTCCCTGCGGTCGCGTCGCTGCGCGATGTCGCTGCGCTCCACCCTTGACTGCCCGGCCCGCCCCGGAATGCCATAAGACTGCCGGGAAGCCCCCGAAGGAACGGTCAGGGGGACAGTCCTCCACACGGGTGCGTCAGGGATCCTGACCTCCCCACCCGGTCCAGCCACCCCCACCCCACCGGGCCCACCGAGCCGGACCAAGATGACGCCCGGGGAGGCCGCAGTCTCCGACAGGGCCCTGGCGAAGGCCTTTCCGCACCACACTGGCCCACCCCACACCAGACAGCGACCAGGTGCCCATCCCCCTACCCCTGCGCACCGGATCGCTGTGTGCTCCTCACCTCTCGGCGTCCGACGATCGCCTGTGGCCGGACATGAGCCGCCCACCACCCACACAGACACCTCACGGCCCGCGACAGCGGACTGTTTGTCCCTTTCATCCCGCGACCGAGATCCTCAACAAGCCCTGGCGGAGTGAGAGGTTGAGACACCCGGCATCAGGCTCCACCTCGCCCCTCCTCACCCGCTCTTCGCCCTTCTCGGCCGCCGCCTGCTCCCCTGAATGGGCCGCAGACGCCCGAAAGCAGCCCCGGAACATCGTCTGGGCGGCTTATGTCCGGCCACAGGCGGTCGTCGGGCGCTAAGACGGGAGGAGCGCACAGCGATCTGGTGCGCAGGGGTGGGGGACGGGGATCTGGTCGGCGGCTGATGCAGGTTGGGCGCACCCGTCCCTGGCCGGGCTCGGTGGGCCTGGGGAGTGGGGGCGCCCGACCGGGGCCCCGATCGGCATCGCTGAGAGGCCCTTCCGGGACACGAACCCCCCGGCCATCCTTCGGGGGCTTCCCGGCAGTCTGTTGTCTTTCCGGGGCGGGCCGGGCAGTCAGGGGTGGCCGAAGGCCATCGCGCAGCGACGCGAACGCAGTGAGCGCCCTTGACGGCCCGGACCGACACGGAAGGACAGTGGACTGCCGGGACGCCCCCGGACCCATCCCGACCCCGACGACGGGGATCCCGCCCCCCGAAGCCCCCGCCAGCCCATCCGACCCCGCGTCGGCAGCGCCTCCTCGCGGCGCCCCCGACGGCTCCCTCCGGCCCCGACTCGGCGAGTCCCGTCGCCGAAGCCTCGGGTGGGCTCCCGGCTCCGAGTGCAGGAGCCCCGTCACCGAAGCCCCGCCCCGCCCCGCCTCGCGGCCCCGCCCCGCCCCCGCCCTTTCCGACCCCCGTCCCCCGACCCGTCGGCCTCCCCCGAGCCCCCGCGGGCTTCGCTTCCATTAAGGTGACCAGGTGAAGATCGCCCTCATGGACTCCGGAATCGGCCTCCTCGCGGCGGCTGCCGCGATGCGGCGGCTGCGGCCCGACGTCGATCTGGTCCTCTCCTCCGACCCGGTCGGCATGCCCTGGGGGCCCCGTACCCCCGCCGATCTGACCGGGCGCGCCCTCGGCGTGGCCCGGGCCGCCGCCGAGCACCGGCCGGACGCGCTGATCGTGGCCTGCAACACCGCCACCGTGCACGCCCTGCCCGCCCTCCGCGCCGCACTGGAGCCCGGCATCCCGGTGATCGGGACCGTGCCGGCGATCAAGCCCGCCGCCGCCCCCGGCGGGCGCGTGGCCATCTGGGCCACCCCCGCCACCACCGGCAGCCCCTACCAGCGCGGGTTGATCCGTGACTTCGCCACCGGGGCCCGGGTCACCGAGGTGCCCTGCCCCGGACTGGCCGACGCCGTCGAGGCGGGCGACGCCACCGCCATCGCAGCGACCGTCGCCGCGGCCGCCGCGCTGACCCCGGCCGACGTCTCCGACGTCGTCCTCGGCTGCACCCACTACGAGCTCGTCGAGACGGCCATCCGGGCCGCCCTCGCCGAGCGGACCGGTGGCGCCGAGCTCCGCTATTACGGCTCCGCCGAGCCCGTCGCCGTACAGGCGCTGCGCCGCCTCGGGGCACTCCCCGAGCCGGGCCTGCCCCGTACCGGAACCCTGACCGTCCTGCTCAGCGGGCAGGAGGGCGCGCTCCCCGCCGCCGCGCTCGGTTACGCCGAAGGGCGGCTGCTGGCCGCAGAGGGCGCTCCCGTCGGGCGCTGACCCCGCGCCCCTCTTCCCCTCGTCGCGGTCGCCGACCGCTACGTCCGGGCGCCCGCCAGGGACCGGGCGAGCGCGCGCAGCCCGTCCGCGTCCAGTACGCGATCCCCGAACCCGGGCAGCGGTACGTGCAGCGGAGCCGTCCACTGCGGGGGGATCGCGGCCTGGCCGTAGAGGGCCCCGGCCAGGGTGCCGGTGACCGCGGCCACGGTGTCGGTGTCCCCGCCCAGGTCCACGGCGGCCCGCACGGCCGCGGCGAACCCGGTGGTGGTCCGCAGGGCCCACACCGCAGAGCCGAGGCAGGGCCAGACGGCCCCGTTGAACTCGGTGGCCTGCCCCGGATGCCAGTGGGGGCCGAGGACGACCCCGTACCGCTCGCGGTGACCGGGGTGCACCGCGCCGAGCGCCTCGGGGAGCGCGGCCAGCGGATCGCCGCCGTCGAGTGTCACCCGTACGAGCTCGTGCAGTACGGCCGTACCCTCCCAGGCCGCCCGGTCGCCGTGCGTCAGGGCCGCGATCCGGCGGGCGGCGTCCATGGTCCCCTCCCGTCCGGCGGGGGCGAAGTACACGGCCGAGGTGGAGGCCCGCATCAGGGAACCGTTGCCCGCCGCCCGCGCGTTGATCTGGAAGTGCAGTGCGGCGGCCAGGTCCCAGGCCTCGCCGTTGGTCAGCACGTCCTCCGTCTGGAGGCCGATGTCCTTGGGCTCGGCGGCAGCCCAGCGCTGGAACCGCCCGAATACGTCGGCGGGTTCGAGGGCGCCGTGATCGAGCAGGGACTCGCCGACCAGGACGGCCATCTGAGTGTCGTCGGTCGCCTCGCCCGGATCCCAGCCGCCGCCCCCGCGCATCTCCTCGCCGCGCGCGGTCAGTTCGCCGGCGGGCCCGAACTCGTACGGCGCGCCGAGCGCGTCGCCGACGGCCGAGCCCAGTACTGCGCCGATGGCGCGGTCGAGTCGAGTGATCACGAGTCCTCCTCGGGCGGTTCGGGACATGCGCACGCCAGTCCATCGACACACCGTCACACCGTCACACCGCGTGCGCAGCCGTCGCGGTCGTCGAGGGCCGGTGGCGGCGAGGGTATCCGGTGACCTGGAGACCCCGTGACCCCGTGACCCGGTGAACGACCTAGGCGTCCGTCGGCCGGAGGTCGGACAAGGGAACGTCCTTCAGGTGGGTCAGCAAGACCCAGAGGTGGCCGAACGGGTCGCGGAGGACGGCGGTGCGGTCGCCGTGGAACTGGTCCGCCGGGGGCTGGAGGAGTTCCGCGCCCTCCGACACCGCGGTACGCACGACCGCGTCCACGTCCGGTACGAACACGTGCAGTGCCGTCGACGTGCCGCCGAGCGCGGTCGGGGCCGTGAAGGGGCCCTCGGAGACGTCGCCGAGCATCAGGACGGCTCCGGCGATACGGATCTCGGCGTGCAGCACCCCGCCCCCGGGGTGGTCGAGGCGGAAGTCCTCGACGGCGCCGAAGGCGCGGCGGTAGAAGGAGAGTGCGGCGGGCGCGTCGGACACCATGATGTGCGCCACCACCGCCGTGCGGTAGCGCTCCGGGACGGGGCGGGGCGCGGACGGGTCTGCCTCGTGATGCGTCGTGTGCCGTGTCGTGTGGCCGGTCGTGTGGCCGGTCGTGTGGCGTGTCATGTCCGCGACCGTAGAAACTCAAGTTTGGTTGGGGTCAAGGGCGGGCAGGGGCGGGTTGCCGGAGCGGGGCGACGCGCTACGAGAGGCAGTGGCGCACATGCGTAACGTGAGTACGCTGCTACACATGACGGTTCACCCCCCGGGTCCGCTGTGGACCGGACGGGCCTCCAACCGCGCCCAATGGCTGCTCGCAGCGGCCGGCGCGGCCTGCCTCGCGCTCGGCGTCCAGCTCGCCGTGGACTCGAACTGGACCTCCGGCATCGTCCCGCTGCTCATGTCCGTGATCGGCTGCCTCGCCGTCGGACTGCTGATCCTCTTCGGAACCCTCGCCTTCGTGCACGTCGCCGTCACCGTCGACGCCGAAGCGCTGGAGGTCCGCTGCGGCCACATCGGACTTCCGCGGCGCAAGATCCGGCTCACCGAGGTGGCCTCCGCCGAGTTCGTGCCCCGCATCACCCCCCAGCAGTGGGGCGGCTGGGGCTACCGCTGGCGGCCCGAAAGGGGAACCGCCGTCATCGTCCGGCGCGGCGAGGGAGTGGAGCTGCGGCTCGGCGACGGCAAGGTGTTCACCGTCACCGTCGACGACGCCGAGAACGCGGTCCGCGTCATCCGCACCCACCTGCGCGCCCTCGCCCGCTGAGGGTCTCCCGCCGGCCGCGGCCGGGCACGTACACTCCGGCAAATGAGCAGCAGCATCACCGCAGAGCCCGGATCCGGCGTCGCCGGAGAAGCGGAACCCGCAGGCCCGGACACGTCCGCCGGCTGGAAGGGGTGGCCGCTGCGCGCGGCCATCGCCGTCGGCTCCGGCGCGCTGCTCTACCTGAGCTTCCCTCCGCGTCCGCTGTGGTGGCTGGCCCCGTTCGCCCTCGCCCTGCTCGGCGCCTGCCTCCGCGGCCGCCGCGCCCGCGCCGGCTTCGGCCTCGGTTTCCTGCACGGCCTGGGCTTCCTGCTCCCGCTGCTCATCTGGACCAGCGAGGGCGTCGGCCCCGTCCCGTGGCTGGCCCTCGCCACCGTCGAAGCCCTCCTGATCGGCCTCACCTGTCTCGGGATCGCCCTCGTCAGCCGGCTCCCCGCCTGGCCCCTGTGGGGTGCGGCCGTCTGGGTCGCGGGCGAGGCGCTGCGCGCCCGGGCCCCGTTCGGCGGCTTCCCCTGGGGCAAGCTGGCCTTCGGCCAGGCCGACGGCGTGTTGCTGCCGCTCGCCGCCCTCGGCGGCACTCCGCTGCTCTCCTTCGCCGTCGCCCTGTGCGGATTCGGGCTCTACGAGGCGGTGCGCGTGGGCGCCGACACCCGGCGGGCCGCCGCCGCGCTGCTCGCCGCGACCGCCGTGGTCGCCCCGCTCGCCGGGGCCCTCGCGTCCCGGCCGCTGGTCTCCGACGCCGCCGAGGAAGGGACTGCGGTGGCCGCCGTCGTCCAGGGCAACGTTCCGCGCGCCGGGTTCGACTTCAACGCCCAGCGCCGCGCGGTCCTCGACAACCACGCCAACCGCACCCTCCAGCTGGCCGCGGACGTCAAGGCCGGCCGGGTCCCGAAGCCCGACTTCGTGGTCTGGCCGGAGAACTCCTCCGACATCGACCCGTACACCCAGCCCGACGCGTACGAGGTCATCGACAAAGCCGTCAAGGCCATCGGGGTCCCGGTCGCGATCGGCTCCGTACTGGCCCCGGAAACCGGCCCGCTGCGCAACACGATGATCTTGTGGGACCCGGTCAAGGGGCCCGTCGACACGTATGACAAGCGCAAGATCCAGCCCTTCGGCGAGCGCATCCCGATGCGGTCCTTCGTCCGGCTCTTCAGCGCGGACGTGGACCGGGTGCAGCGCGACTTCGGCCCCGGCAAGGAGCCGGGAGTCTTCGCCATGGCGGGCAGCGGGGTCGGCATGGTGACCTGCTTCGAGGCCGCGTTCGACGACGCCGTGCGCTCCACCGTCCAGGACGGCGCGCAGGTGATCGCCGTACCGAGCAACAACGCCACGTTCGGCCGCTCGCAGATGACGTACCAGCAGCTCGCGATGGACCGGGTGCGGGCGGTCGAGCACAGCCGTACCGTGCTGGTGCCCGTCACCAGCGGTGTCAGCGCCGTGATCCGCCCCGACGGGCAGATCGTCCAGGAGACGAAGATGTTCACGGCGGACGCGCTGGTCGCCGAGATCCCGCTGCGCTCCACGCAGACGCCGGCCACCCGGTTCGGCCCGCTGCCGGAGTACGCGCTGCTCCTGGTCGCCGCGGGCGGCCTCGGCTGGACCCTCGCCCGCCGGATCCGGTCCCGCCGCACCGCCGCCTGACCCGGGCCCGGCGGACCGCCGGCCCCGGACACCGCCCGCGGCCTCGTAGGGTCGGGGCATGACCACACCCGAGTTCATCCGCCAGATCCGTGCCTCCGCAGGGAACCAGCTGCTCCTGCTGCCCGGGGTGACCGCCATCGTCTTCGACGACGAGGGGCGGGTGCTGCTCGGCCGCCGCTCCGACACCGGCCGCTGGGCGGTGGTCGGCGGGATCGCGGAGCCGGGGGAGCAGCCCGCGCAGACCGCGGTGCGCGAGGTGTACGAGGAGACGGCGGTGCACTGCGTCCCGGAGCGGGTGGTGCTGGTCCAGATGCTCGAACCGATGACCTACCCGAACGGCGACGTCTGCCAGTTCCAGGACATCACCTTCCGCTGCCGCGCCACCGGCGGCGAGGCCCGCGTCAATGACAACGAGTCGCTGGAGGTGGCCTGGTTCGAAGTGGACGACCTGCCCGAACTGGAACCCTTCGCGGTGGACCGCATCCTGCGCGCCCAAGGCGAAGAATCGACCTGGTTCGCGCCGCCGGCGGGCCCGGCGGGGGACGAGGCGCTGACGGCCGAGGGCTCGGGCGCCCCGGGCACGGAACTGGAACGGACCCGCGCCGAGCGCGACGCGGCCCTGAGGGACCTCGCCCGGCTGCGGATCCAGGTCGAGTCCCTGAAGGGGGCGAGTGACGCCACGGCGGCCGGCTGGTCGCGGATCGATCACCTGATCCTCGGGGGCCGCAGGATCCAGGCCGTGCAGAAGATCCGGGAGGAGTTCGGCAGCAGTCTTCCCGAGGCGGTCGGACTGCTCGGCAACCGCGTCGCACGCCTCCAAGAGGAGCGTCCGGACGATTTCCACACGGACGGGGTCGGCCGGACCGACGACCGCGGGGAAGGTCAGCCGGCGGAGACCGCCGCCTCGCGGTAGAGCTCCAGGGCCTGGTCGTCCATGACCGCGCTGTACGAGACCTCTGGGACCGTGCCGCCGCCCTCGTAGCCGCCCAGGACCCCGGCCAGGGCGCCGTTCACCAGCCAGGGGCTGCCGCTCGTGCCGCCGCTGAGGTCCGGGCAGTCGATCCGGCGCTGCGTGTCGGAGAACAGGCTCGTGGTGTTCGCGCAGCGCAGCGGCTCTTCCTCGATGCTCGGGTAGCCGAGGATCGTGACCGTCACGTCGTCCGGCTGCTCGGTGGCCACCGGGAAGCCGCCCACCGCGTCCTCGATGCGCCCGGTGCCGCCGTCCGCCGGGGCGACCGTCGCGAAGGCGACGTCCTCGTCCGGGTCCCTCCCGTCCGTCCAGCCCGGGGCGAGGGACACGCCGGTCAGCTTCCACACCCCGTACGGGGCCTTGCCGTCCCGGTAGCCCGGCGCGAAGACCGTGGCGTCCGGGTTGTCCAGGCAGTGCGCGGCGGTCGCGATCACGTCGCGGTCGTCGCTGTGCACCACGGCCGCGGTGCAGAAGTGCCCGCCGTCGAGGGAGCCCGCGAAGAGGGCGCCGATCCGGTTCGACGTCGCGTCGGACCCGGCCTGCGCGGTCACGCCCAGGGGCGGCACGGCCGCCGCGTCGGGCAGGTCCACGCTCAGCAGCGCGGCCATCGCGGCCAGCGCCAGCAGGATCCGGGACGTCCGCCGGGTGCGGGCGCTGTGTGCCGGTCGGGGAAGCATGCGCTGGATCATGCCCCGAGCCTCCCCGCAGAAGCTATGGCCGGAGCACGGTATTCCATATGAATGTCCTGTGAATCCGGGCTCCACAGGCGGCCGCGCCCCGCGCGGGCGAGACTGACAGGGGCGGCAGGGGGGTCCAGGAGGTGTCCGCGCATGACCGCACAGCACCGCACGCCCGTGGTGTTCATCCACGGCCTATGGCTGCATTCCACCAGCTGGGAGGGGTGGGCCGACGCCTTCCGCGAGGCCGGGTACGAGCCCGTCCTGCCGGAGTGGCCCGGGGTCCCCGACACCGTCGCCGAGGCCCGCCGCCGCCCCGACGACCAGGACGGGGTCGGACTCGTCGAAATCTCCGACGCCCACGCCAAGGTCATCCGCGACCTGCCCGTCCGGCCCGTTCTCGTGGGGCACTCGGTCGGCGGGTTCATCGCCCAGCACCTGCTCGGCCAGGGTCTCGCGGAGGCCGCCGTCGCCATCTGCCCCGGACAGATCAAGGGCGTCAAGGCCATCGCCCCCGCCCAGGCCAAGTCGACGTTCGCCGTACTCCACAACCCCGGCAACACCCGCCGGTCGGTCTCGCTCAACCGCGAGCAGTTCCGCTACGGCTTCGCCAACGCCGTCTCCGAGGAGGAATCCGAGGAGCTGTACGACGAATGGACCATCCCGAGCACCGCCCGGCCGCTGTTCCAGCTGGCCCTCGGAAACTTCACCCCGCACTCCCCGGCCAAGGTCGACACCGGGAACGAGACCCGGGGTCCGCTGCTCCTGCTCTCCGGCCGGCTCGACCACACCGTTCCGGACCTGCTGACCCGCTCGACCTACAAGCAGTACCGCCACTCGCACGCGACCACCGAGTACCAGTGCTTCGAGGACCGCGGCCACTCGCTGATCGTCGACCACGGCTGGCCGGACCTGGCCCGCGCCTCGCTGTCCTGGCTGGACTCCCACACCGCCGGGGCCCACGCGGCATAGGGCCGGCGCTCCTCGGCTACCGGCGTTCGTACACCGTCACGCGCCGGCCCCGGACCTCGCGGTCCTCGACCGCCGTGAACCGCTCCTTCAGGACCGCCGCCTTCGCCGCGTCCCGGGCCGCCCCCGACGGCTTCGCCACCCGCGCCGCGTCCGTCACCAGCAGCACCCGCTGCTGCCCGAGCAGCGCCGCCCGGATCCGCGCCGGGTCCGCCTCCTCGCCCTTGAGGGTGGCCGAGGCCACCGGGCTCCGCTCCAGGGCCACGTCCGACAGCCCCGCGAAAGCGCCGGGGGAGACCAGCGCCGTGTCCCGGCGGGCGGCCGGTACGAAGAGCACCGCGTCCCCGGGCCGCCCCAGCCGGGCCACCTCTCCGGCCACTGCCAGTACGTCGTCGACCCGGCTGGCCGGGGCCCGCTTGGCCAGCGACACCGGCAGCATTGCCAGTACGGCGATCCCCACCACGCCCGGCACGAGCGCGTCCGCCGCCCTCGGGAACCGGGGGCGGGCCGCCCGTACGGCCGCGCCCAGCCCCGCGCCGATCAGCAGGGCCAGCCCCGCCATGCTGAACAGCACGTACCGGTCCAGGAACAGCGGCTGCACCAGGGAGATCCCGATCAGCCCGAGCTGCGGCACCGCCAGCAGCGGCAGCCCCACCGCGGCCGCCGACAGCCGGCCCGCCCGGGGCCGGTCGAGCCGCGCCCCGAGCCCGCCCACGGCCAGCAGGAGCGCCGGGCCGATCATCATGTGCCAGGTCAGCGGCGGGATCCAGGACACCTGGTCGGACTGGCTCCGGCTGAACAGCACCAGCGGCAGCGCCCCCAGGGCCGCGCAGGCCCCGTACGCCGCCCAGCGCAGCCACACCCCGCGCCCGGCCCGCACCCACCACAGGGACGCCGCGTGCGCGGGCAGGACGAGCAGCGAGAGCCAGTTCAGCAGCGCGCACACCAGCACCGTGACCGCGTACGCCGTCCACCTCGGCCAGGCCCGCCGCCCCGGCCCGGGCGGCGCCGACAGCAGCGACACCAGCAACAGCGTGGAGAGCCCGGCACCGGCCGCGACCAGCGCGTACGGGCGGCCCTCCTGGAGGTAGAACTGCACGGCCGGCAGCAGCCCGAGCGCCAGACCACCGCCCAGCCCCGCCCAGAACCCGGCCAGCCGCCGCCCGGTCAGGGCCACGCACGCCGCGGCGGCCGCCACGGCGAGGACCGACGGGAGCCGCAGCGTGGTCGTACTCGCCCCGAAGAGCTCGAAGAGCCCGTGCATCAGCAGGTAGTACAGCCCGTGCACGGCGTCGACGTTGCCGAGCATCTCCACGATCTCGCCCGCCGAGCGGCCGGCCACCTGCCAGGTCGCCGCCTCGTCCCGCCACACGCTGTCCTGCCGCGAGAGCCCCCACAGACCGAGGGCGACGGTCCACAGGACCGGGACCAGCCACACGAGGTGGCGGCGTCGGCGGGTCGGCAGGACCGGAGCCTGCCGCACGATGTGCGGGCGCCGGGCGGTCGGTATTCGGGATATGTCGGAGGTCATGGGAAGACGTGCGGTCCTCGATCGACTGTTCGGGTGAAGCCGCCAGTCTATGGACGACGCGGACGGTTTCCGCACCGCCTGTTGTGCACCGCGGAGCGTGATCGCCGGGCCCGCTCGCCCCTAGCCTCGCCGCAGGAGCACGAACGAGGGGCGGTACCCGGTGAACTGGCTCATCCACGACTACCGCGAGAGCGATCTCGCGGCCGTAGTCCACCTCATCGACACCACGGCGGAACTCGGCCAGGAGTCGGTCTTCTCACTCGCCGAGTGCATCAGCGCCCTCACCGACCGGCAGCCCTGCGTGGTCGCCGTCCACCAGGGCGTCCCCATCGGCACGGCCCTCGCCTGCGTCACCGGCGAGCGCGCCTGGGTCATGCGGATCGCGATCGCCGCCGGCTGGCGCGGCCGGGGCCTGGCCAGCGCCCTCCTCGTCGAGTTGGAGCGGCGGCTGATCGCGGCCCGGGTCGGGCGCATCGCGTACGTCCTGCCCGAGGAGGACCTGCTCGGCGAGGGCCTGCTCAACGCCGGGTACACGCGCCAGCCCGCCGTCGCCTACTTCGAGAAGACCGAACCGCTGCACGGACCGGCGGCGGGCCTGCTCGACGACCTCGGCGGCCGCTTCCTCCAGGGCGACCTGTGGACCAAGGTCGCCGGCATGGAGCACGAGAAGGACCTCATAGAACGGCGGGTGGTCCTGCCGCTCGCCGAGCCCGAGCGGGCCGCCGCGCACGGGGTGCGGCCGCCGCGCGCCATCACCCTCTTCGGCCCGCCCGGCACCGGCAAGACCACCTTCGCCCGGGCGATCGCCTCCCGGCTCGGCTGGCCCTTCGTGGAACTGCTGCCCTCGCGCCTCGCCGACGAGGGCAACCTCGCCGCCGCCCTGCGGGACGCGTTCGCCCGGATCGCCGAGCTGGAGCGGGTCCTCGTCTTCATCGACGAGGTCGAGGAGATCGCGCCCGTACGCACCGAGCCCGCGCAGCCCGGCGGGATACACGGGGTCACCAACGAGCTGCTGAAGCTGATCCCCGGGTTCCGCGAGGGCGACGAGCGGCTCCTGGTGTGCGCCACCAACTCCGTCCGTTCCCTTGACCCGGCGTTCCTGCGGCCCGGGCGCTTCGACTACCTGATCCCGATCGGCACCCCGGACGCCGGGGCGCGGGCCGCGATCTGGTCCCGCCACACGGCGGGCCGCACCGACGTGGAGGTGGCGGCGCTGGTGGCGGCGAGCGAGCTGTTCACCCCGGCCGACATCGAGCACGCGGCGCGGATCGCGGCGCAGGTCTCCTTCGAGCGGGACTTGGAGGCGGTGGGCGCGCGCGGGGCGGCAGCGGCGCAGCCCGGCGCCTCCACGCGGGACTACCTGGCGGCGATCGCGCAGTGCAGGCCGACCGTGACCCCTGCGATGACGGGCGAGTTCGAGGCGGACATCACCGCCCACGCCCGCTTCTGAGCGGCCTGCCACGGACGGGTCGAGCGGGGCGGCCCGCAGCCGGACGAGGCGTGCACGACGCCTGCGGCCCCTAGGGGGTGCCCGCGCAGCGGTACGTGAACTGCGTCGCCGCGGTGCGCTGCGCGGGCGAGACCAGCTGGAGCTTGGCCTCCGCCGCGTACGTGCCCCGGCCCTGGAAGGTCCACAGCAGGTGCAGCCGGGCCTCCTTCCGCCCGCTCGGCACCCGCTCGGTGAGCTGCTCCGACTGCGTGCCGTCGGAGCGGATCCACCGGTACGTGAGGGTCCCGGCCCGCCCGTTGGTCCGTACGACGGCCACCACGTCGGCGGTCGAATCGCAGCCGGGACCCTGCGGGTCGGCGGTCGCGACCGTCACCCCCCGTACGTCGATGGCCGGGCCGTACCGCTGCCAGGCCAGGTACGCGAGCACCGCGAGCAGGATCACGACGGCCAGCGTGTACCGGCGCCACTCCCCGGACCGGCGGCGCACCACCGGCTCCGCGACCACCGGGAACGGGGCCGGCACGGCGGCCGTCACTCCGGGCCCGAAGCGCAGGACCGAGCCCTCGACCCGGTCGGGCACGGCGTCCCGCGGCTCGACCCGGGTCTGCTGCGCCGTCTGCTGCTCCGTCTGGTGGGCCGTCTGCTGCGGACCGCTGAACCAGTGGCTGCCGAGGACGGTGGCGCTGTAGTCGTCGTCGCTGTTGCTGTCGCTCATGTGATCGTGCACCGCCTGATGAAGACCTGGCTGGTCGAGGAACCGTTGCCGGCGGCGGGCCTGGTCGTGGCGCGCACGCCCCAGTAGCAGCCCGCGCCCGAGAAGGTGTGGGTCTTGACGAGCGGCGCCGCGGCGCCCGGCTGGTACGTGAGGGTGTCCGCGGCGCCGTCCGCCTTGCCCAGCCGGCCCTCCACGTCACCCGTGAACCATTCGAGAACCACCGTCACCGGGGCGGTGCCCTTCGCATCGACGCTCACGGTCGCCTGGCCGACGGAGATTCCCGTCTGGCGGATGGTGACGGACACCGCGCCGACGACCACCGTCGGCTTCGGCGAGGGCGGCGCCGTGGTGGGCGGTGCAGTGGTCGGAGCGGTGATCGTGGGCGTCGTCGTCGGTGAGTAGACCGGGCTCGGAGTGGACGAGGGCGACGCCGACGGGGACAGGGAGGCGGAGGGGGAGGGGGAGGCGGACGGGGAGGGGCTCGCCGACGCGCTCGGTCCCGGCACCGGCGCAGGGCCCGTACCGCCCGGGCTCGCGCTCGACGTCGCGAAGGCGTTCAGCGCGGCGGCCCCGCCGGCCTCCCCGCCCGCCGCGCTGTAGGTGAGCGCCGTCAGCACGCCGAGGACCAGGGCCACCCCGCCCGCGATCAGCCCGCGCCGGCCCGGCGCCCAGCGCGAGGGCGGCGTGATCATGGTCGTCGCCACCGCGGTGGTCCCCGCGGCCGGAGCGCCCGCGGAGGGGAACAGCAGCGGCAGCAGCGCGGCGAGGGCCGCCAGCTTGCGCTGCCCGCGCTCCTCCCAGTCGGCCCCGTACGCGGCGAGCGCCACGCCCTCCAGCTCCGCCACGAACGCCTCGGCGTTCTCCGGCCGCTGCTCCGGGGCCTTGGCCAGACCCCGCCGGATCAGCGGGCGGACCGGCTCCGGGGCCTCGGTCTCCGGGACCGGAGCCTCGATGTGCTGGACCGCGAGCTCCGCGAAGTTCTCGCCGGCGAACGGCTTGCGGCCGGTCAGGCACTCGAAGAACGTCGCCGTCGCCGCGTACACGTCCGCCGCGGGCGAGGCGGGCCGGCCCTGCCACTGCTCGGGGGCCATGTACGCCGGGGTGCCGGCCACCCCGGGCGTCGTACCGCGGCGCGCCGCGATCCCGAAGTCCACCAGCTTCGACGAGCCGTCGGCGGAGACCAGTACGTTCTCGGGCTTGTAGTCGCGGTGGACCACGCCCGCCCGGTGGGCGGCCGCGAGGCCCAGCAGCGATCCCTTCAGCACCACGAGCGCGGCCTCGGGGTCGGCCTGACCGGCCTGTTTCAGCAGGGCGCGCAGGGAGATCCCGTCGACCAGCTCCATCACGATGGCGGCGCCGCCGGGACCCGCCGTGTGCTCGACGTATTCGTACAACCGGACCACGTACGGGGTGTCCAGCCCGCCCAGGAGGCGGGCCTCGGCCCGGAACTCCGCGACGAAAGCCGGGTCCTCGCGCAGTCGGTCGCTCAGGTACTTCACCGCGACCGGCGTGCCCGTCGCCTCGTGGACGGCGAGGACCACGCGGCCGCTGCCGCCCGAGCCGAGCTCGCGGACCTGCGCATAGCCGGGCACCGTCCACGCGTTCTTCATCGTCATGCCCCCGTCCCCGTCCCAGTCCCCGTACTCGTACCCGTGTCCCCGTCGGCCGCGGCCCCGGGCGGCCCGCTCGTGCCGAGCGGCCACACCCAGGGACACGGTTTCCGCCACGGCCGGTTCCCCACGGCGCGGAGCATTTCACAAGGTGGTCGGGGTGGATTTACGGGGGTTGTACACGGGTTCTCAGGGGATCACGCCGCGGCCGCCGCCGCGCCGATCATGGTGTGCAGCCGGTCGGCCGCCGCCCTCCCGAAGCCCGGGTCGTTGATGTGGGTGTCGTAGTCGTAGAGCCGGGCGGAACTGCCCCGCAGCCCCTCGCGCAGTGCCGAGAACAGGGCCCGGTCCGCGTTCGGGTCGTGGTAGGTGCCGCCCGGGGCGCCGAGCGTGGACAGCCCGCGGAGCGGGACGCAGACGGCCGTGGGGCCGGTGGCGACGCGGAGTTTGGCGGCGACCCGGCGGCCGAGCTCGGCGCACTCGGCGGGGGTCGTACGGACCACCGTGATCGACGGGTTGTGGACGTGGACCCGGCGGTAGCGGGCCCGTTCGGGCAGGGTCTCCAGCGGGCCGAACTTGACCATGTCCAGCGCCCCCAGGCTCACCACCTGCGGGACCCCGGCCCGCCCGGCGGCGCTGAGCCGGTCGGGGCCGGCGGTGAGGATGCCGCCGCACAGGTCGTCGGCGAGCTCGCTGAGGGTGAGGTCCAGGACGCCGGCGAAGATGCCCTGGCCGGCCAGGGTCTCCAGGGTGCGGCCGCCGGCGCCGCTGACGTGGAAGACGAGCACCTCGTAGCCCAGTTCGGTCAGCCTTTCACGGGCGGCGTCCACGCCGATCGTGGTGACGCCCGCCATGCTCGCCGCGATCAGCGGGCGGGAGCCGGCGCCGAGGCGGGCCGGGCGGCGCAGTTCCCGCGAGGACCGCTGGAACGCCTTGGCCATTCCGGCCGCCGCCTCGACCGCGTTCGCCATGACCGGCGCGGAGATGCTGTTGATCCCCGCGATGTCCACGACGCTGTACATCATCGTGATGTCCGAGGATCCGACGTACGGGGCCACGTCCCCGGACGCCATGGACGAGACCATCAGCTTCGGCACGCCCAGGGGCAGTGCGCGCATCGCCCGGGTGGCGATGGAGGTGCCGCCGCTGCCGCCTATGGCGAGCACCGCGTGCAGCCGGCCTTCGGCGTGCAGGCGTAACAGCGTCGCCTCCGCACCCTTGGCCATCGTCGTCACGGCCGCGCCCCGGTCGGCGGCCGCGCGCAGTTGCGACAGTTCCGCCCCCGCTGCCCGGGCGACCGCTTCGCGCGGTACGTCCGCGGGCACGCGGGGAGCGCCCATGATTCCTGTGTCGACCATGATCACTTCGACGCCGGTGCGCAGCAGCCTCTCGCGCAGCCAGCCGTACTCGACACCCTTGGTGTCCAGGGTTCCCACCAGCACGACGTTCGTCATATGTGCAATGTCCATGCAGGTGGGGTTTGTTGGCAAGTCAAGGTCGGGTCAATCCAACGGCAGTCCCAACAGCCTCTCCAGGAAAGGAATTTGAGAGGGAATCAGCTTGGTTTTGGCCACGGGGGGAGTGAACCAGGCCACCCGGTCCAGCTCGGGGAATTCCTGGGTCCGGCCCGAGTGCGGAGGCCACTCCATCGTGAAGGTCCCGGGCACCATGAGCGCCGGATCCAGGTCCGCCCGTACCGCCCAGATCGTCACCAGCTTGCCGTTCGGGATCCGCAGTTCTCCCAGCGGGAGGTACGGTCCCTCCGGCGGCGGCAGGCCGATCTCCTCGGTGAACTCCCGGCGGGCCGCGGCGATCGGGGTCTCGTCCTCCTCGTACTCGCCCTTGGGGATGGCCCAGGACCCGTCGTCCTTGTGCTCCCAGAACGGGCCGCCCATATGGCCGAGGAGCACCTCGATGCCCCCGTCGGGCGGGTCGGCGGGCCCGGGGGCCGGGCGGAACAGGAGCAGTCCGGCGCTGCGCTTTTGCGTCATACGTCCATGCATGCCCCGCGCGCGGGCCGCTCAGTGATCGTGCGGGCCCTGCCGGTGCACCGGACCGTGCGCGTCCGCGCAGTGCGGGTCGGCCGGGTCCTGTCCCGGACGCCCGACCGTGAGCAGGGCTTCCTGTGCGTGGTCCACCTGGAGGGTGGTGTGCGTGATCCCGTACTCCTTCTCCAGCAGCCGCTCCAGATCGCGGCGTACGGCGTGGCAGTCGCCGGCCGGCTCGACCAGGACGTGCGCGGAGAGCGCCGCCTGCCCGGAGGTGATGGTCCAGATGTGCAGGTCGTGCACCTCGGTGACCGGCGGGTGCCCGACGAGGCGGTCGCCGACCGCGTCCGGGTCCATGTGCGCCGGGGCGGCCTCCAGGAAGATCCGCCCGGACTCGCGGACCAGCCCGTAGCCCGCCTTGACCATCAGGACCACGACCACCAGCGTGGCGATCGCGTCGGCCTGGACGAAGCCCGTGGTGAGCACGATCAGACCGGCGACTGCGGTGCCGATGAAGGCGAACAGGTCGTTCAGGACGTGCTGGTAGGCGCCCTCGACGGCGAGCGAGGAGCGGTTCGCCTTGGAGATGCACCAGGCGGCGGCCACGTTCACGACGATGCCCGCGAGAGCCGTCACGAGGACCAGCCCGCCCGCCACGGGAGGCGGGTCGAGCAGCCGCCGGACCGCCTCGTACGCCAGCCAGAGGGCGAGCAGGAGCAGGGTGAGCCCGTTGGCCTGGGCGGAGAGTATCTCCGCCCGCTTGAGTCCGTACGTGAACCCGCCCCGCGCCGGGCGGGCCGCGAGCCGCATCGCGATCAGTGCGAGCACGATCGAGACGGCGTCGGTCAGCATGTGGGCGGCGTCGGAGATCAGCGCCAGCGACTGGGCCACGACGCCGATGACGACCTCGACGGCCATGAACGTGCCGATGAGGCCGAGCGCGATGGCCAGCCAGCGGCGGTCGGCGTCCGCGGAGACCCCGTGGCCGTGCCCGGCGTGCCCGCCGTGATCGCCGTGCCCGCCGTGATCGTGGCCCGCGGCGTGGCCGTGCTCGTCGTGCGCGTGGTCGTGCCCACTCATGGCGTCCCCCGTGTGTTCGGTTCCGACGCGTGAAGTGAAGCGCACCGTGACGCAATGGGCAAAGGCTGCAACGGGGACCGTTGTCATTACCCATAAGAGGCCGCTGACCTGCGGTGATGCAGATCCCTGCCGAGCCGGACGGATCGTGGGAAAATTTGCGCATGGCCCAGCGCCCCGGTGTGCCGACCGCGCCCGAGCTCGTCCTGGAAACCGACGCCGGTACCACCGCGATGGTCCCGGGCCGGACGTACCACGTCGGCCGCGACCCCCTCTGCGAGGTCTGCCTCGACGACGCCCGCGTCTCCTGGCACCACGCGATCCTGCGCCCCGACGGCGACCACTGGACCGTGGAGGACGAGGGCAGCACCAACGGCACCTGGGCCGACGGGCACCGCATCCACGAGTGGAGCGTCGGCGCGGGCAGCGAGCTGCGCTTCGGCAGCGCCGCAGACGGTCCGCGCGCCCTGCTGCTGGGCCCCGCCCCGACCGCCCCCGCCCCGGCCGCCCCCGCGCCCTCCGCCCCGGCCGCCCCCGTCCCCGAGTCCGCCGGAGCCCGGCCGTCCGCCGTGTCCCACCCGTCCCTCACCGGCACCTTCCGCCGGCCCACCACCGTGCGCCCGCTGCCCGCCCGGGCCGCCGTGAGCATCGGCCGCGCCCCCGCCAACGACCTCGTCATCGACGACCTCATCGTCTCCCGCCGCCACGCCGAACTGCGCGCCCTCGCCGACGGCACCTACGAGATCGCCGACCTCGGCAGCCACAACGGCACCTTCCTCAACGGCACCCGCACCGACCGGGCCCCCGTCACCGAGGGCGACGTCATCGGCATCGGCCACACCGCCCTCTGCCTCGTCGGCGACCAGCTCCAGGAGTACGTGGACACCGGCGAGGTCTCCCTCGACGTCCAGGAACTCGCCGTCGCCGTCGACCACGGCCGCAAGACCCTCCTCGACCACGTCTCCTTCCCCGTCGGCGCCAAATGCCTGCTCGCCGTCGTCGGCCCCAGCGGAGCCGGCAAGTCCACCCTCCTCGGCGCCCTCACCGGACTGCGCCCCGCCGACCACGGCACCGTCCTCTACGACGGCCGCGACCTCTACCGCGACTACGCCGAGCTGCGCAGCCGCATCGGCCTCGTCCCCCAGGACGACATCCTGCACGCCCAGCTCACCGTCCGCCGCGCCCTCACCTACGCCGCAGAACTGCGCTTCCCGCAGGACACCGCCGCGGCCGAACGCCAGGCCCGTGTCGACGAGGTGATCGGCGAACTCGGCCTCGGACAGCGCGCCGACCAGCCCATCCACAGCCTCTCCGGCGGCCAGCGCAAACGCGTCTCCGTCGCCCTGGAGCTGCTCACGAAGCCGTCGCTCCTCTTCCTCGACGAACCCACTTCCGGGCTCGACCCCGGCATGGACCGCTCGGTCATGCACATGCTGCGCGGCCTCGCCGACGACGGCCGCACCGTCATCGTCGTCACCCACAGCGTGCTCAGCCTCGACGTCTGCGACCGGCTGCTGGTCCTCGCCCCGGGCGGGCGCATCGCGTACTTCGGGCCGCCGGGGGAGACGCTCGCCTTCTTCGGCTTCGACCAGTGGCCCGAAGCCTTCGAAGCCTTCGAGAACGAGCGGGACCGCGACTGGGCGGGGGAGTACCTCGCCTCCCAGCAGCACCGCACGTACGTACGGAACGCCGCACGGCAGCCCCGGCAGGAGGAGGACCGGTCCAAGGCGGCGGACTTCGTCGCCCCGCCGCCCAAGGCCCAGAGCTGGGGCTCCCAGCTCTCCACGCTGATGCGCCGCTACGCCGCCGCGCTCAGCGCGGACCGCACGTTCCTCGCGATCATGATCGCGCTGCCGTTCGTCATGGGCGCCATGGCCCGGGCCCTCGCCGGCAGCGCCCTCACCGCGGAGACCGCGATCAACGCCCTGCTCATCCTGTGCGTGGGCGGCGTGCTGACCGGCGCCGCCAACGCCGTGCGCGAGCTGGTCAAGGAGCGCGTCATCTACCAGCGGGAACGGGCCGTCGGCCTGTCCAGATCCGCCTACCTGATGTCGAAGGTGCTGGTGCTCGGCGCCGTCACCGTCGCCCAGGCCGTGGTGCTGACGCTCGTCGGCCTCTACGGGGTCGATACGAACGCACCGGGCGGCAAGGGCGTCTTCATGCCGCCCCTCGTCGAAATCACCCTCGCCGTCGCCCTGCTGTCCTTCACCGCGATGATGCTGGGCCTGCTGGTCTCCGCCCTGGTCCGCAAGGAGGAGGTCACCATGCCGTTGCTGGTCCTCCTCGCCATCGTCCAGGTGGTGTTCTGCGGGGCCCTGCTCCAGCTCGACGGCGTACCGGTGATCGGACAGCTGGCCTGGCTGGTGCCCTCCCGGTGGGCGCTCGGCGCCATGGCGGGCACCATCGACCTCGGCGCGATCGTGCCCGGGAAGCTCACCGACGACCCGCTCTTCGCGCACAGCCCCGGGGTGTGGCTGCTGGACATGGGGATGCTGGTCGCCCTGTCCGTCCTGTTCGGGGTGCTGGTCCTGCGGCTGCTGCGCCGCCACGAGCCCGCGATCATGCGGAAGTAGCCGCCGATGACCACCACGGCCGGTCCCGCCGACTTCCACCCCACCCACGTGGTCCCCCGGGAGGGTCTGCCCGCATGGGAGGGGCCCGACGTCTCCCGGCCCACCGTGGCCCTGGACCCCTTCCTGCCCGTACGACTGCTGGCCCGGCGCGGCGAGTGGGGGGAGGTCCTGTGCGCCAACGGCTGGTCCGCCTGGGTGGACGGGCGGCTGCTGGTCCCCGTGCCCGAGCCTGCGCCGGCCGGCGGGCGGCCGACGGCGCGCGCCGAGGACCCCTTGCCGCTGCTCGCGCGCACCGCCGAGGCCCTGGAGCGCTACCGGCAGGCCGCCGGGGAGCTGGCCTCCGGGCGCACCGGAGCGGATGACTTCCGGCAGGCCGTCCGGGGGCTGCGGGCGGGCATCGTGGTCGACGGGGAGTCCGTCTGGCTGTACGAGGAGGACTCCGGGCGCTGGACGTACGGGGACGGCGCCGGCTTCGTGACGTACGCGGTCGACGAGGGCCCCGGGGTCCCGTCGGAGCCACCGTCTTCGGAGCCACCGTCTTCGGAGCCACCGTCTTCGGAGCCGCACCACGCGGCGCCGCCGCAGCCGTCGGAGCCGCAGCACTCCGGGTCCGAGTCGCCGACGCCGCCGGCCGGACACGAGCCCACGCGGATCGTGACCCCGCCCGAGGGCGGGGGCGGGCCGTGACGGCCGCCGGGTCCCCGGGCGGGCGCCCCTGCGATCTGCGCGGGAAGCGGATCGCCGGATACCTGGTGGAGAGCGAGATCGGCCGCGGCGGCATGGCGGTCGTCTACCTGGCCCGCGACCTGCGCCTGGACCGACCGGTCGCCCTCAAGCTGCTGGCCCCCGAACTCGCCCGCAACGACGTCTTCCGGCAGCGCTTCGCCCACGAGTCGAAGGTCGCCGCGGCCATCGACCACCCGCACATCGTGCCGGTGTTCGAGGCGGGCGAGACCGACGGACTGCTGTACATCGCGATGCGCTACGTCCCCGGCCAGGACCTGCGGGCCCTGCTGGACCGCACCGGGCCGCTGGCGGTGGAGACCGCCGCCCGCATCGCCGGACAGGTGGCCTCCGCGCTGGACGCGGCGCACGCCCACGACCTGGTGCACCGGGACGTGAAACCGGGGAACATCCTGGTCGCGGAGGGGACGGACAGCGAGCACCCCGAGCACGTGTACCTCACGGACTTCGGGCTGACGAAGAAGTCGCTCTCGCTGACCGGGTTCACGAGCGTCGGGCAGTTCGTCGGCACCCTGGACTACGTGGCGCCCGAGCAGATCTCCGGCAAGCCGGTCGACGGCCGCTGCGACGTCTACAGCCTGGGCTGCGTCGTCCACGAGACGCTGACCGGGAGCCCGCCCTTCCGGCGGGACGACGACATGGCACTGCTGTGGGCCCACCAGTTCGATCCGCCGCCCCCGGTCAGCTCACTGCGGCCCGGGCTGCCGGCCGCCGTGGACGAGGTGCTGGCCAAGGCCCTGGCCAAATCCCCGGAGGACCGGTGGAACAGCTGCCTGGAATTCACGGGGGCACTGCGCCGCGCCGGCGCGGCGGCGGCCCCGCTGCCCGGCGCCCTGCCTCCGCCGCCGCGCTGGGCACTGCCGGTGTTCCGGGAGGAGGACCCCGGCTGACGGCCGGTCATCCGGCTGACCGGTCATCCTCCGGCGGCCGCGGGCGGCTTCTCGACGAGACCGCGCCGGTGCACGGGCCGGGCCAGGAGCGCGCCGAGGAATCCTGCGAGGGCGCCCCAGAGCAGGGCGAGGCCCACGTTGCGCCACAGCACCGGGCGCAGCTCCGCGGCGCCCCCGAGCCCGCCGGCGTCCCCGATGCCCAGCAGCGACAGGCCGAACCGGGCCTGGACTCCGGCCAGCAGGCACACCACCAGGGTGGCGAGGGCGAGGGCGACGCCCAGGTGCAGCGCGTGCTGCCAGGCGCGGACGCCGGCCGGGGAGCGCACGGCGGCCAGGAAGCCCGTACCGAGCAGCAGGACGGCGGCGACGGCCACCAGCCACCAGGCGCGGGAGTCGTGCTCGGCGAGCGAGGCCACGTCGACCCGCGACAGGTCGGGCCCGCGCAGCACCTCGTCCAGCAGCCGGGGCACCGGCAGCCCGAACGGCCCCTGGGCCCTGCCCTCCCAGGCCCCGCCGAATCCCACGGTGAGCGCGGGCCAGGCCAGGTTGGGCAGGCCCAGCAGGATCACCGCGAAGGTCCGGTCCGCGTGCCCCCGGGTGGCGGCCACCACCAGACCGACGCCGATGCCGATGACCACGTACGCGAGGAGCAGCGCCACGGTGGCGAAGGCGGCGGGCCGCACCGCCGTGTGGAAGCGGACCAGCCCCGCCGGGAGGGGGGCGCGGCGCGAGACCAGCAGGGCGATCAGCAACAGGCCCAGGATCCACAGCAGTCCGAAGCCGAGGGTCGCGGGCAGGGCGGCCCGGAAGCCTGCCGTCGGGGAGACGTCGAGCAGTTCGCCGAGGTCGGCGATCGGCGAGTCGCCCGTGGCGATCGCGAAGCTCTGGCGGGCCAGGAGCGCGGCGCCGGTGAGGGCGAGCAGCCACAGCAGGACCAACGGGCCGGCCCGGGCCAGGAGTTCCCCCGGCCGGGTCACCGCCCGGTTGTGCAGGGGCCGCAGGAACAGGCAGCCCGCCGTGAGGGCCCCGGCGAGGCTCACCGAGAGCGGGAGTACGGACAGGCTCGCGTCGGCCTCGGCCAGGAAGCCGGCCCCGCCCGTCACCTCGACCGATCCGCCGGCCGCCATCACGACGACCGCGGCGACCACCCGGGGGAACGCACCGCCCGGCAGACCGGTCGCGCCCGCGCAGGCCAGACCCGCCGTCGCGACGGCGGCCATCACGGCGAAGCCCGCCACGACGGCGACGAGGGCGTCGCGCCAGGACCGCGCGGAGCCTGCGGACGGCGAGTGCGCCGATGCCGGTCGGGGGGATGACGGACTGCTCACGCTCACGCCGCAACCGTAGGCATGCTCGGCTTGCGGCCACCACCGGGACGACGCACACAATGGTCCGCAGGGACCGGAACTCCGCCGCCTGGAAGAAGAGCCCGTGACCACGCAACCTTCCGGCCCCGGCCAGGAGCCGCAGCGACCCACCGAGTCCGCGCGGCCGCCGGGCCCGCGCCCCACCGGTCCGCCGTCCGGCCCCCTCTCGGGCGGGCGGCAGGGCCCGCCGCCGACTCCACCCGCTCCACCGACCGGGGGCCCGCCGCCAGGACCGCCCCCCGAGGGGCACTGGTGGCGGTCCGTGCCCAGGCTGGCCACCGCTCTCGTCGCGGTGGCCGCCCTCGTGGCCCTGGTGGTGGTGCTGACCCGGCCGAGCGGCTCCCCGTCCGCCCGCGGCGAGGTGTTCCTCCAGCCCGCCTCCGCCACCGGCCCCGACCCCTTCACCGAGTCCACCGCCGCGCGCGAGGCCGTACCGCCGCCGCAGAGCGCGGCTCCGTCACCGCAGGGCGCCACGCCCAGCACCGGCGCCACCGCCACCCGCAGCATCAGCGGTGCGGCGCCCGGCCTGTACGGAGGCACGCAGTCGGTGACGAGCTGCGACGTCGAGAAGCAGATCCGCGCGCTGTCCGCCCAGCCCGCCAAGAACGAGGCCTTCGCCTCGGCGCTGGGCATCCGGCCGCAGTCGGTCCCCGGATACCTGCGCTCGCTCACCCCGGTGCAGCTGCGCACGGACACCCGGGTCACCAACCACGGCTATCGCGACGGCAAGGCCACCGGCTACCAGGCGGTGCTCCAGGCCGGCACCGCGGTCCTGATCGACGACCGGGGGGTGCCGCGGGTGCGGTGCGCCTGCGGAAACCCGCTCGGACCCCCGGTGGCGCTGCCGGCCGACCCGAAGCGGCACGGGCAGCCGTGGAGCTCTTACCGGCCGTCGAACGTGGTGGTCATCGCCCCGTCGGAGCAGGTCGTCCACAAGTTCGTGATCTACGACCACCACGACCGCCGCTGGTTCGAGCGGGACCGGGGCGACCACCAGGGCAAGCACGACAAGCCCGTGCCGCCGCCGGTGCTCCCGCCCGCGCCGGTCACTCCCTCGCACTCCGCCCCCGCGACCTCCACGGCGCCCGCGTCCCCGCCGGCCACCTCGCACTCCCCGGCCGGGGAGGCGCCCGTGTCCTCGCCCCCGCCGGCGTCCCCGCCCCCGTCCGGTCCGTCACCGAAGCACCCGTCGGAGCCTGCGTCCAAACCGGCGTCGGAGCCCGCGTCGAAACCGGCGTCCAGGCCGACGCCCAAGCCCGCATCGAAGGAGGCGTCGAAGCCCGCCTCCGAACCCGCGTCCCAGCCCCCGCCCGGGAGCCCGCCGGACTCCGCCACGCCGTCCGCCCCCGGCACCGCCGAATAGCCGACGGCCGGCTTGTGCGGGCACGCGTACGGGAACGGTGAGACCCTGGCAGCATGGCCGAAAGGGGAGCGAGCCCCGAGGTCGACTGGCCCGCACAGCCGGACATGAGCCTCGCGCTCAACCACATGGGCACCTTCGACTGGGACCTCGACAGTGGGCAGATGCATCTGGATCCCACCGCCCTCGGGGTCCTCGACCTGCGCCCGGAGGAGTTCACCGGAACCCCCGAAGGGCTGCGGGCGCGGGTCCCGCCGGGTGAGGGGGCCAGGCTCGACGCCCGGGTGGCCCAGGCGCTGAAGGACGGCCGCAGCCACTACGGGGCGTACGTACGGACCCGCCTGCGCGACGGGACCCCCGTCTGGACCCACATCCAGGGCCACATCCTGCGCGAGGCGAACGGACGCCCGTACCGGATCATCGGGATCCTGCGCGACGCCGCCCACGACCCGGGCGAGCCCGGCGCCGGCGGGGAGCAGGACGAGGGGCGCCGCCGGATGACCGGGGTCGTCGAGCGGACCAGCGCGATCCTGGCCCACGCCCGCACCGTCAACGACGTGACCGACGTCCTCAAGGACCCCGAGGCGCTCGGGCACCTCGGCGCGGTCAGCGTGATGCTCGGCATCGTCGACGGCGGCCGGATCCACCTCGTCGCGGAGGGCCAGCTCGGCAGTTACGTCCCGGAGATCGAGTACACCCGCATCGACGCGCGGTTCCCGATGAGCGAGGCCGTACGGAACCTCCAGCCGGTGTTCATCGCCTCGCGCGAGGAGTTCCAGCAGCGCTACCCGCAGCTGTGGCCGTACATCGAGCCGCTGTCCGTGCGCAGCGGCGTCTACCTGCCGCTGATCGCCCAGGGCCGGGCCATCGCCGCGCTCGGGCTGCTGTACCGGCGGGACGGGGACTTCACCGCCGAGGAGCGGAACCTGCTCGTCGCACTCGGCAGCGGCATCGCGCAGAGCCTCCAGCGGGCCATCCTCTTCGAGCAGGAGCACGATCTGGCGGAGGGCCTGCAGCGGGCGATGCTGCCGCGCCGGATCCCGGAGGTGCCGGGCGCGCGGATCGCCGTACGGTACCGGGCCGCCCGGATGGGGCGGGACATCGGCGGCGACTGGTACGACGTGGTCCAGCTCGGCGAAGGACGCGTCGGGGTGATGATCGGCGATGTGGAGGGGCACGATACGGACGCCGCGGCCGTCATGGGCCAGCTGCGGATCGTCCTGCGGGCCTACGTGTCCGAGGGGCACACTCCCGGCACGGCCATGGCCCGGGCCTCGACCTTCCTGCGGGAGCTGGAGACGGAGCGGTTCGCCACCTGTACCTACGCCGAGGTGGACCTGAACACCGGCATGCTCCAGCTGGTGCGCGCCGGACACCTCGACCCGGTGGTGCGGCGCGGCGACGGCAGCTGCCACCGCATCCCCGTGGCCGGCGGGCTCCCGCTCGGGCTGCCGCCGCGCGAGGGGTCGGGGGCGGGCGCCGGCTATCCCGTGACCAGCCTCGAACTGCACCCCGGGGACACCCTGGTGCTGTGCACGGACGGCCTGCTGGAGCGGCCGGGCGGCGCCCCCGGGGCCGGAATGCAGGAGCTCATGGAGGCGGTCCGCGGCGGGCCCGTGGACGTCGAGGAGCTCGCCGACGTGCTGTGCGACCTCGTCGGCGACGCGGGCGCCGGCGACGACATGGCCCTGCTCCTGCTGCGCCGCCGCGGCACCCCCGCCCCGCGCGGCGGCGGCCCGCTGCGCCTGCCGCTCACCCCGGGCGATCCCGACGGACCGGCGATGGCCCGCCACCTGATCCGCGCGGCGGTGGCCGCGTGGGGCGCCGGGGACCGGGCCGACGAGATCGAACTGGCGGCGGACGAGCTGATGACCAACGCCCTCGTGCACACGGACGGCGGCGGCCACCTCAACGTACGGCTGACCTCGGAGGGCCGGATCCGGATCGAGGTCGAGGACGCCAGCAGCGCCCTGCCGCGCCGGCGCGAGGCGGGCGACTGGGCGGTGTCGGGACGCGGGCTGCTGCTGGTGGACCGACTGGCCGAGGAGTGGGGCGTGGAGCCCCGGGGCGGCGGCAAGAGCGTGTGGTGCGAGTTCGCCGTACCGGGGCGTGGGGCGGCGCCGTGAGCGGCGGGGCGGCCGGGGTCAGACCGACGCGTACGGGCCCTGCTCCGCCTTCGCGGTCTGCATGGCCGTCAGCTTGCGGACGAAGACGATGGCGAGGACGGCCGCGGCGACCGTGAGCAGGTCGCAGACCATCCCCACGGAGGACGCGTCGCGCAGGGCCTCGGGGGTCTCGGCCCGCCCGTACAGGGTGCTGAACAGGCGGTCCGACAGCGCCGAAAGGACCCACACGGCCCACCAGGCGTTCACGGGCGCGGCGGAGACCTCGCGGAGCGAGCCGTCCGGTGCGAACCGGGTGCTGGCGGTCCAGATCTCCTTGGCCGTCCGGTACGGCAGGAACAGGTTGCCGATCGGGATGAACCAGCCCCCGATGGCCCAGCCGCGGGTCTGGGAGAAGACGTCGGGACGCATGATCTCGCCGTTCACACGGACGCGGTGGAACCAGATGATGAAGACGACCGCCGTCGCCAGCAGGATCACGACCTGGAGCCCGCCGGCGATGCCGGTGAGGATGTCCGAGCGGTCGAGCGCGTCGTCGCCGACGCCCGCCGGATCGGCGATCACGCGCCGCATGAGCGAGTGGACGTACCCGCTGACGGCCGCCGAGAACAGGTTGACCGCGGCCGCGACCCCGAGCAGTACGCAGACGGCGAGGGCCAGGCCGCGCGGGGAGCGCAGCACGTCGGCGGGGGGCCGGGGCGCGGCGTACGGCATACCGGGGTACGGGGCGGCGGGGTACGGGGCGGCGGGGTGGCCGGGCTGGGGCCCGCCGGCGTACGGCGGGCCGGGGTAGGGCTGGCCGGGGTAGGGCTGAGCCGGGTACGCCGGAGGCGGAGGCGGAGGCGGAGTCGGCGGGCCCTGCGGCTCGTTGAAGGACATGCGGTGTGTACCCCCCACGGGAACATGCGATTGAGCTGCGGGTGCCCGCTGACCTGCGGCGAGCACGCTCGAACCTTGCCAGCCCGGCATGCGGCGGCCAAATCCTTATCCGGAGCCGGACGGCGGGCGAATGGCTGAATCCTCGGGGAACGGACGGTCGTGCCCGTCCCGGGCGGGCCGAGTGGCCGATCCTGCCTGGGTGCTGAGCCTGCGTCCGCTGCTGCCCGTCCTGCTCGCCGTCGTCCTCGTCGCCCCGGCCCCCGCGCTCGCCGCCGCTCCCGCGCAGGCCGCGGCCGCGGGTCCCGACGGGATCGAGACCGCCCGGACCGGCCGGCAGATCGCCCCCGGGATCCGGCTGGAGTCGTACGACCGGCTGGAGGCCGACCGCTGGCTGCGGATCGACGAGCTCCTCGTCGACCTCGGGGGGAGCGCCGGGGTGCGCGCCGAGTACCTGGGCGGCCGCGGCCCGGCCACCGTCGCCGAGTCCGCCGCCGGCCACCCCGCGGGGCCCGGGCGGCGCGTGGTCGCCGCCGTCAACGGCGACTTCTTCGACATCCGGGGTACGGGCGCACCGCTCGGCCCGGGACTGGGCCGCGGCCGGCTGCTGCACTCCGCGGGCCCCGGCCCGGCCGCGGCCCCGGCCGTCGCGTTCGGCGCGGACGGCACCGGCCGGGTCCTGCGGATCGGGCTCGACGGGAGCGTCACCCTGCCCGGTGGGGCGGTGCGCCCGCTGGCCGGATACAACGCGGCCCGGTCGGCCGCCGGGGGCCTTTCCGCGTACACCGCCGACTGGCCGGGGACGCGGCTGCCCGAGCTGGGTACCGCCGTGGCGCTCCGGGACGGCCGGGTCACGGCCGCCGCCCCCGCCGCCCCCGTGGCGGCCCCGCGGACGGGCGCGCCGGTCCGCCGGGGGCGTCCGGAGCCCGGTACGACCCTGCTGGCGGCGGCCGCGGGGGACGTGGCCGCCGCCGCCGAACTCGCCGCCCTGCGGCCCGGGGACGCCGTGGCCGTCGCCGCCCGGGCCGTCGCGGGCGGCGGACCGGGCCCGGTGGCGGCCGTCGGCGGGCGCGAGGCCCTCGTCGTGGCCGGCGTCCCGCAGGACCACGACGGCGAACCGAACAACACCGCCGCCCCGCGCACGGCCGTCGGGTTCTCGCGGGACGGGCGGCGGATGCGGATCCTCGCCGTGGACGGCCGCCAGCGGGACAGCGGCGGCCTCACCCTGACCGCGCTGGGCGCGCTGATGCACCGGCTGGGCTCGTACGAGGCCCTGAACCTCGACGGCGGCGGCTCCACCACCCTGCTCGCCGGGCTGAGCGGGGCGAAGGACCTGGCCCTGGAGAACGCCCCTTCGGACGGACGGCTCCGGCCCGTGGCGAACGGGCTGGTCCTCACGGCGCCGGCGGGCTCCGGGCGGACCGCCGGGTACCGGGTCGAACCCGTCGGCGGCACCGCCGAGGAACTCACCCGGGTCTTCCCCGGGCTCACCCGGAGCCTCGCGGCCACCGGGTACGACGCCCTGCTGGGCCCGGCCCAGGGAGCGCCGGTGTGGTTCGGGGAGGGGGCGGGCACGGTCGGTTCGGACGGGGTGTTCCACGCCGTGCGCCCCGGTCGTGCGACGGCGCACGCCCGGCGCGCGACGGCGCACGGCGCGCTCCCACTCACAGTGCTCGGTCCGCTGACCCGCATCCGGCCCACCCAGCCCCGGATCGGGTTCGCGGCGCAGGGGGAGAAGGCGGGATTCCGGCTGACCGGGTACGACGCGCAGGGCGCGGCCGCGGTCGTGGAACCCCGGGACGCGGCCCTGGAGTTCGACCGGTCGCGGTGGAGCGTCGCCGATGACGGACGGGGCGGCTTCACCGTCACCGCGCTCGTCCCCCGGGCCACGGGCCACCTCCGTGCCGCGGTCGGCGCCGCCCGCGTGGAGATCCCGCTCGGCGTCGGGTCCGTCACGCTGCCCGTCACCGATCTGGCCGACGTCGGGGACTGGACGGGACCGGGTGCCTCCGTGGCCGAGGGGCATCCGGGGGCAGGCCTCGCCCTGGAGCTGCCCGGGGCCGGGGCACGGGGCAGCGCCGCCCCGCCGCGGCCCCTGCCCGTGCCGGAGCTGGCCCGTTCGCTCACGCTCTGGGTGGGCGGCGACGGCTCCGGGGCCCGGCCCGCCGTCGAACTGGCCGACGCGGACGGGGCCGCCGTCACGGTGCCCGGGCCCGCCGTGGACTGGACCGGCTGGCGGGAGGTCACCCTCGCGCTCCCCGCCACCGCGCGGCCGCCGTTCACCGTGACCCGGCTCTCGGCGGTCGGGGGTACCGGTCCCGGACGGCTCGCGCTCGACACGCTCGGCGCCCGGACCCCGCCCACCGGACCCGCCGCCGGGCCCGTGGTCCGGGATCCGATGGTGGCCGGCGAGGCCGTGGTCCGGGCGCGGCCCTGGCGGTTCGCCGTCGGGGAAGGCGGCCCCGGCGCCGACTTCGTGCTGACCGGCACCGGCCGGCGGCCCGCCTTCGTGCACCGCGGCGTACGGTTCCTGCCGCTCGACACCGCCGAGCCCACCTTGGCGGGCGGCGGTCTGTCCCGGATGCGGGCCCTGCGCGAGGCTCTGGCGGCGGCCGCCCGGGAGCCGGCGACGGGCGCGCTGGCCGTCGTACGGACGTATGCGCCGGGCACCGTGGACCGCAAGGAATCGGCCCTGACGGACCGGCTGCTCGCCGAGTTCCACCGCGCCACCGGCAAACGCGCCGCCGTCCTCACCCTCGCCGCCCCGGAGTTCGCGGCCACCCGCTCCGAGGGGGTCCTGTCCGTCGCCGCCCCGCGCACCGGTCGGACCCTGGTGGGAGTGGACGCCTTCGCCCGCGGCGACTGGCTCGCCGTCCGGCACGGGCCCTGACCCGAAAGGCGCCCCCTAAAGGGTGTTGCAGAAGGCTGAGTTCCGGGCATTTTCCGTGTATGGGTGGGGTGTTGCGGGTTGAGCCGGTGTGGGTGGAGACGTTCACGGGCTTGCGGATCGACCGGTTCGCGAAGCTGGTGAAGGTGGTGCGGGAGCGGGGCGGGAACGGTCCCGGTGGCGGCCGCCCGTGGTGCCTGCCGCTGGCCGACCGGGTGCTGCTGGTGGCCGTCTACTACCGCACCAACCTCACCATGCGCCAGCTCGCCCCGCTCTTCGGGAT
>NZ_JBFAZJ010000035.1:0-81817 GCF_040681715.1 Streptomyces sp. NPDC051582 | reverse complement strand
GCCGAGGAAGCCGTCACCGCGATCCAGGAGCACTTCACCGAACAGGGCCGCAAGACCACCCGGCTGCGCGTCTCGCACGCCTTCCACTCCCCGCTGGTCGAACCGGCCCTGGCCGAGTTCCACCTGGTCGCGCAGAGCGTGTCCTACCGGCCGGCGCTGATCCCCATCGTCTCGAACGTCACCGGCCGGCTCGCCACCGACGCCGACCTGGCCTCGCCCGCCTACTGGGTGCGCCACGTCCGCGAGGCGGTCCGCTTCACCGACGCCGTCCGCCACCTCGCCGCGAAGGGGGTCAACCGGTTCATCGAGCTGGGCCCCGACGCGATCCTGACCGCGCTGACCCGCACGACGCTGGACACGGACGATGCGATCATCGAGCCGGTGCTGCGCAAGAACCGCCCCGAGTCGCGGACCCTGCTGACGGCCCTCGCGCACCTGCACGCGGCGGGCGCGCGCGTCGACTGGTCGGCCTTCTACCAGGACACCGCGGCCCGTCCCGTGGCCCTGCCCACGTACCCCTTCCAGCGGGAGCGGTACTGGATCATCGAGAACCCGCTCGGCGGTGACGCCTCGGCCTTCGGCCTGACCCCGGCCGGGCACCCGCTGCTCGGGGCGGTCATCCCCTCCCCCGACACGGACGGGATGACGTTCACCGGACGCCTCTCCGTCGACACCCACGGCTGGCTGGCCGACCACGACGTTCTGGGCACCGTGCTGCTGCCCGGCACCGGCTTCGTCGAACTCGCCCTGCACGCCGGGGAGCAGGTCGGCTACCCGGCGCTGGAAGAGCTCGTCCTCCAGGCGCCGCTCGTCCTGCCCGAGCGCGGCGGCGTCGCGCTCCAGGTCTCCGTCGGCCCCGACGACCTGGGCCGCCGTACGATCCGCATCCACTCGCGGCACCAGGACGCCCTGCCCGACGCCCCGTGGCTGCTGCACGCCGAGGGGCTGCTCGGCACGCAGCCCGCCGCGGCCGGTACCGATCTGGCCGCCTGGCCGCCGGCGGGTGCGCAGGAGGTGCGCGTGAGCGACGCGTACGAGCTCCTCTTCCGGCAGGGCTACGACTACGGCCCGGTGTTCCAGGGGCTCAAGGCCGCCTGGCGCGAGGGCGAATCGGTCTACGCCGAGATAGAACTGCCGGAGGAAGCGCACGACGAGGCCGCCCTCTTCGGCATCCACCCGGCCCTCCTCGACGCGACGATGCACGCGCTCGGGGTCGGCGAGGGGGTCACCGGCGAGGAGCAGACGGAGCTTCCCTTCTCCTGGTCGGACGTGTCCCTGCACGCGGTCGGTGCGACCTCGCTGCGGGTGCGGATCACCAAGCACGGCGAGAACAACCTCTCGCTGGACCTCGCGGACCGAAGCGGCGCCCCGGTGGCCTCCATCGGCTCGCTGACGTTCCGTCCGGTCTCGCCGGAGCAGCTCGGCGGCGGACAGCAGGACGCGCTGTTCGAGATCGCCTGGCGTGCGGCGACTGCCGCCCCGGCCGCCGCCCCCGAGTTCCACGTATGGGACGAGCTCCCCGCGGGCCCGGTATCGGGCGCGGTGGTCTTCCCGGTCCCGCCGACCGACGACACGCTCCCCGTTCCGGAGGCGGTCCGCGCGACGGTGGGCGCAACCCTCACCACCCTCCAGGAGTGGCTGGCCGACCCGCGGTTCGAGGGGTCCACACTGGTCGTCGCGACGCGCGGTGCGGTGGCCACCGACGCCGGGGAGGGCATCGACGTCGTACAGGCGCCGGTGTGGGGTCTCGTACGCGCCGCCCAGGCGGAGAACCCGGGCCGGATCCGGCTCACCGACCTCGCGGCGGGCGGCACGGGCTCCGAGGGCCTGGCGGCGGTCGTCGCCTCGGCCGAGCCGGAGAGCGCGCTACGCGAGGCGGGCCTGCTGATCCCGCGCCTGACGCCGGTGAGGGACGCGGCCACCGGCACTCCCCCTCTCGACCCGGAGGGCACGGTCCTGATCACGGGCGGCACGGGCGGCATAGGCGCCCACCTGGCCCGCCACCTGGTCACCGAGCACGGCGCCCGGCACCTCGTCCTGACCAGCCGCCGCGGCCCGGACGCGGAGGGCGCGGCCGAGCTGACCGCCGAGCTCTCGGAGTTGGGCGCGGACGTCACGGTCACGGCGTGCGACGTGACGGACCCGGCCAACATCACCGCGCTCCTGGCCTCGATCCCGGACGCGCACCCGCTCACCGGTGTGGTCCACGCGGCGGGCACGGGAGACAACGGCCTGATCGCCACGATGGACGCCGACCGCCTGGACCGGGTCCTCGCCCCCAAGGCCGACGCGGCCTGGTACCTGCACGAGCAGACGCGTGAACTGCCGCTGGCCCTGTTCACGCTGATCTCCTCGGCGGGCGGGCTCACCCTGGCCGCCGGTCAGGCCAACTACGCGGCGGCGAACACCTTCCTCGACGCCCTCGCGACGCACCGCCACGACCGGGGCCTCGCGGCCCGGTCCCTGGCGTTCGGCCTCTGGGCCACCCGGACGGGCCTCACCGAAGCCATCGAGGAGGACGTCCGCCTGATGGCGGCCCGCGGTCTCCCCGCCCTGGAAGTGGACGAGGCCCTGTCCCTCTTCTCCTCCTCGCACACCAGGGGCGGCCCGGCCCTGGTCCCGCTCCGCGTGGACACGGCCACGCTGCGCACCAGGACGGACCTCCCGGCACTGCTGAGGGCCCTCGCCCCCCAGCCCACCCGCTCCACGACCCGGACCGCCGACCGCGGCACGGACCCGGCGGCGCTGGTGGAGCGCCTGTCCGCCCTCCCCGCCAAGGAGCGCGAGCAGGAACTCCTGGACGTGGTACGGGCCCACGCCGCGGCCGTACTCGGCCACGCCGGCCAGGACGCGGTCCGCGCGGACCGCGGCTTCCTGGACCTCGGCTTCGACTCGCTGACGGCCCTGGAACTCCGCAACCGCCTGGGCGCCCTCACCGGCTCCCGCCTGACCCCGACCCTGATCTTCGACTACCCGTCCCCGATCAAGCTGGCCACCCACCTGCGCGAACTCCTCTTCGGCACGGAGGACCCGCAGGACGACCTGAGCGCCGCCACGGCGGAGGAACTGTTCGACATCCTCGACGGCGAGGAGATCTTCCAGTAGGCCCGCGCACCACCCCATCCCCACAGGCCCCCACCCCACAGGCCCCCGCCACCCCGTGGCGGGGGCCTCGTGCCGGAGTGCAGTGGTTCTCCAGTGGGGCTTGGGAGCTTGGGGGCTTCACCTCGACACGTCGTCAAGTCGTCATGTCGTCCCGCCCTCACCTGGAGGCAGTGCATGTCCGCGTCCGTCATCGAGCGCCCCGCCGCGGCCCCTCCGGCGGGGGCCCCGCGCCGCTCGCGCCCCGGGCTCGCGCTCGCGGTCATCGCGGGCTGCAATGCGATGATCCAGCTCGACGACCCCATCATGAACATCGCGCTCCCCGGCATCCGCGCCGATCTCGGGCTCTCCGCGCTCGCCGCCTCCTGGGTGATCGGCGCCTATCTGCTCGCCTTCGGCGGTCTGCTGCTGCTCGGCGGCCGGGCCGGCGACATCCTCGGGCGGCGCAGGGTCTTCGTCGCGGGCGTGGCGCTGTTCACGGCCGCCGCCGCCGTCCGGGCCGTGGTGCCCAGTGGTGAACTGCTGATCGCCGTACGTGCCGTGGAGGGCGCGGGCGCCGCGGCCGCCGCGGCCAACGGGTTCGTCCTGATGCTCAGCACCTTCGCCGAGGGGGCCGCCCGCAAGCGGGCCATCGCCGTCTGCACCGCGGTCGGCGCGGCCTCCACCGCCGGCGGTCTGCTGCTGGCGGGCGCGCTGACCTCGGCCGGCTCCTGGCGCTGGGTGCTGCTGCTCAACGTCCCGATGGGCGTGGCGATCGTCCTGCTCGCCCCGCGCGTGATCGCGGAGACCGGGCGGATCCGCGGCCGCTTCGACCTGCGGGGCGCGCTGCTCTCCGCGCTGGGCGCCGCCGCCCTCGTCTACGGGCTGTCCCAGGCGGCCGAGCACCCGTGGAGCGACGTCCTCGTCGCCGGTCCGCTGCTCGGCGGGCTGGTCCTGCTGTCCGTGTTCGTCGGTACGCAGCGCCGCGCGGCCGAGCCGATCGTCCGGCTCGCCCTCTTCCGCGACCGGGACCGGGCGCTGGCCTTCGCGAGCATGCTGGTCCTGCCGGGCGGGCTCATCGGCGCCTACTTCTTCCTGAGCCAGTTCTTCCAGCAGCACCACGGCTGGTCCCCGCTGGAGGCGGCCCTCGGTCTGCTCCCGGTGCCGCTGACGATGGCCGCCATGGCCGGCGCGGGCGTACGGGTGGAACGGGCCGTCGGCCCGAAGCCGATGATGGCGATCGGCGCGGCCGCCCTGATCGCCGAGAACCTGTGGCTGTCGCGCCTCGGGCCCGCCGACGCGTACCTGACGGGCGTACTGCCCGCGCTGGTCCTGCTGGGTGCGGGCATGGCGTTCTGCGTGATCCCGCCGACCGTGCTCGCCACCTCGGGGCTGCGCCCCGAGGAGCTGGGCTCGGCGGCATCCGTGCTCAACGCCCTCCAGTCGGTGGGCGGTTCGCTGTGCATCGCCCTGATGGTGACCGCGTCCGCGGGGTACGCCGACTTCTCGGACACGATGTCCGCCGGCTTCACCGCGGGCGCCGCCTTCGCGACGGCGGCCCTCCTGATCGCCCTCTCCCTGCGCCCGCGCACCCGCCCCCGTACGTAGGCCGCCGCGCCGCACCCGCGACAGCGCGTCAGCACGTCAGCGCGTCGGCACGCCGGCCCCCGTACGGATCCTGCCGGGTCCGTGCGGGGGCCGTTGCGGCTACTTCAGCAGGGTCTGGAACTCCGCGAAGTCGAGGACGCCGTCGTGGTTCGCATCGGCCTGCTCCATGACCTCCTTGACGTTCTCCCTCAGGTGCCCCTGACCGCCCTCCGCCTTGAAGCGCTGTGCCAGCTCGCCGATGCTGATCCGCCCGTCGCCGTCCGTGTCGATCTCGTCGAACAGACCCTTGAGTTCGGCCTCGGTCATGACGTTCCCCTCTCGCAACCAACAACAGGACCGTGAAGGTCCACATGACCCACCACCCTGGCAGACGGCCTCCGCCTGCCAGCGCGCCGTACCCCCGAACGGGTGTATCCCCCACGTGCGTCAGGGGGTTGGCCCCACCCGCAGCGGGGTGGGTGGCGGGATCGTCCGCCCCGGTCGCATCCGGACATGCTGGGACCGGCATACGTCGCCGGTTTTCCGATGATTCCTCAGGAGTTGGCCCATGGGTGAGCAGGACCTGCCATCGCAGACGTCTCGTACGCGGCCGCAGTCACGTCGGCGGAGGCGGGGGCGGAGGCAGGGGCAGGGGCGGCGCGGCCTCGCCGCCGCCGCGGCAGCCGCCCTCACCGGCTGCGTCCTGGCGACGGGCCTCCTCGCACCGCCCGCGGCGTTCGCCGCCGCCCGGCCGGACCCTGGACGACAGCGCCCCGTACGGCCGGACCCCGTACGGCAGGGGCTGGACGCGCTGGTGCGTGACGACGGCCTGCCCGCGGCGCTGGCGAGCGTCACCGACGCCGCGGGCCGCACCCGTACGTACACCGCGGGCGTCGGCGACCTGGCCACCGGCTCACAGGTGCCCACGGACGGCCAGGTGCGGGTCGGCAGCAACACCAAGACCTTCACCGCGGTGGCCGTACTGCAACTGGTCGGCGAGGGAAGGATCCGCCTCGACGCCCCGGTCGACGCCTACCTGCCGGGCCTCCTGCGCGGAGAGGGCATCGACGGCCGCCGCATCAAGGTCCGCGAGCTCCTCCAGCAGACCAGCGGACTGCCCGACTACACCCGGGCGGACCTGGCGCCCCGGTACTACGCGCCCCGCGAGCTCGTCGGCTTCGCCCTCCGGTACAAGGCCGATTTCGACCCCGGCACGCGATGGGCGTACAGCAATACGAACTACGTCCTGGCCGGCCTGATCGTGGAGGAGGTCACCGGCCACCCCCTCTCCGAGGAGCTGGACCGGCGCATCATCCGGCGCATCGGGCTGCGCCACACCTATTTCCCCGCCCCCGGTGACGCGACCATCCGCGAGCCCCACCCCCGGGGCTACTACCGGGACTCGGCGGACGCCCCGCTGAGCGACGTCACCGAGACGGATCCCTCCTGGGGCTGGGCGGCCGGCCAGATGATCTCCACCAACTCCGACCTCAACCGGTTCTTCACCGAACTCCTGGGCGGCGGTCTGCTGCCGCCCGCCCAGCTCGCCCAAATGCGCACCACCGTCCCCGCCGGGTACCCCTTCGACCCCCGCGCGCGCTACGGGCTGGGGCTCGTGAGCACGCCGCTGTCGTGCGGCGGTGTCTTCTGGGGCCACGGCGGCAGCTTCCCCGGGTACGAGACCCGCGGCGGGGTCACCGACACCGGCCGCGCCGCCGCCGTCGCGGTGACGGCCCGGCCCCCGGACGCGGCGGGCATGAAGCGCTTCGAGCACCTCGTGGACACGGCCCTGTGCCGCTGACCCGCGCCCGGAACGGTCAGGACTCGTGGCGGGTCGCCGCCCACAGGGCGCGCGAGAGGTCCTGGGCCGAGGCCGCACTGCCGTCGGCGGTGCCTCCGATCGACACCAGCGGGGCCCGCCAGCCGTGGGCCCCGATGCGCTCGGCCACCTCGTACGCGACGGCTCCGCCGCCGGAGAAGCAGCCCAGCAGCAGCGGTTCGCCCGCGGCGAGGACCGGCCGCAGCGCCGCGAGAGCGGCCGTGGCGTCGGCCGGGGCGTCGAGGGTGACCAGCGCCTGCAACCCGCGGTGGGCCCGGGCCACCGCCGCGTAGCAGCCCGGCGGCGCGTCCGGCGGCGGTACGAGCAGCACCGTCCCGGCGCCGGGGTACGCGGCGGGGCGCAGCGTGAGCAGCCGGGGCGCGGACCCGTACGGCCCGGCCACCGCGCGCGGCAGCGGCAGGCCGTCGAGCAGTGTCAGGGCGTCGGCGACGGTGGCACGGTGGAGGTCGGCCTCCGGGAGCTCGCGCAGCAGCAGGGCCGTCTGGGCGAGGATCCGGGCCGCGTCGGCGTCGGCGAGGCGGGCCCGGTCGCTGTCGGCGCTCAGGACGAGGCCGCCCGCGCGGTCGTGGCGGGCGGTGAGGGCGAACGGCAGCCCGGTGTAGGCCTCGACGGGCTCCGGCGGGCCCACGCGCACGTCGGCCTCGGCCAGTTCCTCGTCGAGCGGGTCGCCGGCGCCGCCGAACCCGGAGCGGGCGGGCACCCGGTCGAAGGTGATCAGCGATTCGGTCCGCGGCGGCTGCCCGGGGCGGCCGGACCCCGGCTCACCGGCCTGCCCGTGGCCGGACCGCTCCCGGCCCGCTTCCTCCCCGCCCGTCTGCTCTCCGCCCGCTTCCTCCCGGCCCGTCCGCTCCCCGCCCGACTGCTCTCCGATCTGCCCGGCGGAGATCCACTCGTACGCGGCCAGGCCCAGCGCCCGGTCCCGGAGGTCGGTCAGCAGCCGGGCCAGCGGGGCCGCGGGGTCCACGTCCACGGACAGCGGGAGCGGGTTGCCGAGCGGGCCGGGCAGCCGGTCGGCGCCTTCGAGGGCTATGCCCCGCCCGGAGACGTTCACGCCGAAGGCGACGGTGAGGCAGTCGGCGGCGGCGGAGCCCGGGGAAGCCGCGCGGTGCAGTTGGAGGGCCCAGGCGGCGTGCAGGGCGGTGCTCTCCGCGACCCCGCACGAGGCCGCCCACCCCCGCAGCGCCACGGCCTCGGTGGGGTTGAGCCGCTCCACGGCGTGGCCGTACCCGCCCCCGCCCCCGCCCTCGCCCTCGCCCGAAACCGCGGCGCGGACCGGAGCCCGGCCCGGTCCCGCCCCCGGGACCGCGACCGACACCGGGACCGCGGGAAACGTACGGGCCCCGGCCGGCGGGGCCTCCCGGTCCCAGAACTCGCGGGCCGGACCCGGATCCCGGGCGGCCAGCCAGCGCAGGTGGTCGGGCAGCGCCGGGCGGCGCTCGCCGCCCGCAGACCGGCCGTCGGCCGCGTAGGCCCGCAGGAAGGAGCGCAGCAACAGCTGCGCGCTCGGCGCGTCGAGCAGGGACTGGTGGTACGTCAGGACGATCCGGGCGTCGGGACCGTGGGCTCCGGGCTCCCCTTCGACGCGGCGGACGCGCAGCGGGCCGGGCCGGCCGAGGTCGAAGGGCTGCTCGCGCTCGCTGCGGAGCACGGCGGCCCAGGCGGCCGCCCCGCCGCTCACGCCGCCGGCCGCGCCGTCCGGCTCGTACGCATCGTGGCGCACCCGGATCTCCGCCCGCTCGTGCACGGTGACGACGGGCCCGCTGCCGCCCCGGCCGGGACCGGGGGCGAACGCGGCGCGCAGCACGGCCTCGCGGTCGGCGACCGCCTGCCAGGCCGCGTCGAAGCGGGTCCGGTCCAGCGGCCCGTACCAGCGCAGGTGCAGCTGGCCGAGGTGGAGCTGCGTTCCGGGCGGGGCGGTCATGGCGTCGAGCAGCACCTCGCGCTGGCGGGCGGAGGCGGGCAGCCCGGCGGCTCCGGCCGGGTGTTCCTCCCGGCCGGGGGGCGGCTGCTGCGGCAGGGCGGCGAGCACGCCGGACCACCAGCCGGGGCGGCCGTCGGCCGCCGCCGGGTCGGTGAGCAGGTCGGCGAGGCGGCCGGCCAGGCCGGGGCGGCCGGCGGGCCGTTCACCGGGTCGGCAGGTCAGCTGGAGCGTGTGGTGGGTGGCGGTGTGCCGGCGCAGGGTCGGGCCGCATGGGGCGGCCATGGCGAGGGCATTGGCCAGGAGCGGGGCGTCGAGGGGGCCGAGCAGGTCGAGGGCGAGCGGTGTGCCGGGCGCGATCACCACCGTCATGGCACCGTCCATCCGCGCCCTCCTCCATACCCCGTTGCATGCCGAAGAAACGCCTCCGAAAAAGACGAGTCAAGTCGCAGTCAATTCTAGGGTAAAAGCTGGTCAAACAACATGCCTAAGGCATCGGACTGTCTGATTCCACATGGAAGTTGGCAAGTTCCATGTGGAACTTGCCCAATTTTCAGGGCGATTCAGGCCAGCCGTCCCGATCAAGCCCGATCGAGGAGCGAGGACACCATCCCGACGAAGCCCTCGTCGAGCATCGTGGCCACGGCGCTGTCGCGCGACGTGCCCAGCCCGGCGTCGTGGCAGGCCACGCTGAGCAGGTAGCGCCCGGCCACCGGGTAGGTTCCGAAGGCCCATTCCCCGTGCGTGGCGGGCGAACCGTCGGGGGTGAGCAGCCCGGTCTCGCCGCTGGTCGCCGTCGCGAAGCCGAACTCGGCGAAGCCCATCCGCAGCCCCAGTCCGAGCGCCTTCGTGTACGCCTCCTTCAGCGTCCACAGCCGCAGCATGCCGGCGCCCCGCCCGAGCTCCCCGAGCGCCGCGAGCTCGGCGCGCTCGGCCGGCGTGCAGACCTGGTCCTGGAGCAGGTCGAAGGACAGCCTGCGGCCGGCGGGTTCGGTGTCGACCCCGATGCGCCCGTTGCGGCTGATGCCCACCGCGATCAGGTCGTCGGTGTGCGTCAGGCTCAGGTCGATCTGGTCGAAGCCGCGCAGGTACGGGCGGCCCCCCGGCTTGTACGAGAGGTCCAGCTCGGCGGGCCCGCAGCCGAGCGCGGCGGCGGCCGTGTACCGGATCGCCAGCCGCGAGGCGACGAAGCGGTGCCGGGCGGTGGCGTCGGCCGTGTCCCGGTAGCGAGCCCAGTCGCGGCCCAGCAGGACCCGCAGCGCCGCCGGGGAACCCGGCTCGGCCGGCCACTCGCTCCAGGTGGTGTGGACGCAGGCGTTGCCGTGCCCGGCCATGCCCGCGGCCACCTCCGACCAGGGCGCCTCGGGCCCCGGGGCGTGCACGGGCACGCTGAGCAGCGGCGAGTTGCTCCAGGTGGTCATCCGCGTGTCCTCTCCGGTCACTGGGCTCCCTCCGGTCACTGGGTCCTCTCCGGTCACTGGGCCAGTTCGGTGGCGTCGAGGTCGCAGCTGCGGCCCGCCCGGTAGCGGCGCACGAGCTCCTCCAGCACCTGCCCGAGGCAGTCGTCCGGCAGCTCCGGCACCGGAATGCCGAGGCGGCCGCCGATCCGGGTCAGCGCGAGCACGGCCCAGGCGGGCGAGGCGAGGAAGGGCTCGCTGCCGTCCTGGCCCTCCCACGTGCCCAGGACCGCGGCGGCCGCGAGCACCAGGGCGTAACGGTCGCTGAGCACGCACCAGGCCGGGTCGGCCAGGGCAGCCGCGCCCTGCGGGACCGCCCGGCACTGCTCGCGCAGCGCCCGCAGTTCGGTCACGAACGACTCGGCCAGGTCGGCGAGGACGGCGAGCTGACCGCCGACCCCGCGGACCTCGGCGAGGCGGGCGGCCGATCCGACGAGCGAGGCGGCGAGGAAGTCCCCGCCGTCGGCGATGCCCAGCAGCCGGTAGTCGAGGTGCGGCAGGCTGGCGCCGGAGCGCAGCAGCTCGGACGGCGGCTCCTCCTCCTTGAACCAGGCCCGCTCGGCCAGCGCCCGCAGCTGCGGCACGATCACCGCCTGGCAGGCGGCGGTCCCGGCGTGCCCGAGCCCGGCGACCGGCAGATCGCGCGAGAGCTTGTCCAGCGCCCCGTACTCGGGCGTGCCGTGCCGGTAGCCGCGCGAGCCGAGTACGGCCGCCAGCTCCTCCAGGCTCTCGCGCAGCAGGTCGGGGACCACGTACTTGACGGCCGCCGCGAGCACATGGGTGCGGTCGGGCAGCAGGCTCAGCGCGCGCAGCGCGACGGTGGCCATGGAGTCGCAGGCCAGCAGATCGGCGAAGACGCCGGCCAGCGGCTTGTGGAAGCGGCGGGCGACGGGCCGGCTGCGGCCGGTGGTGGCGGCCCGTACGGCGGAGTGCAGGACGGTGCCGGCTGCGGCGACGGCGGTCGCGGCGATCACGCAGCGGTTGACCTGGTACGTGCGCAGCGCCAGGGCCACGCCTTCGCCGACACGGCCGACGAGCGCGGCACCGGGGACCTCGCAGTCCGTGAACTGCAGCCCGGAGAAGAGGGATCCGCGCATGCCGGCGGTGGGGACGCGCGGCAGCCGGGCCAGGCCCCCGGCCGCGGTGAGCTGCTCCGGGTCGAGGAGGAGGACGGAATGGCTGCGCGGGCCGCGGGCGCGGTCGGTCCGGGCGTAGACCACGTACGCCTGCGCCCGGGCGGCGTTGATGATGACGTCCTTGCGGCCGCTGAGCGAGAAGCCGCCGCCGGCCAGCGGGGCGGCGGTGAACTCGTCGCGCAGGATGGCGTTCGCGTGGGCCAGCTCGTGGTGGACGATCGAGGCGCGCCCGCCCGCGAGCAGGACGTCGGCGGTGGCCCGGCGCTGGGCCTCGCTGCCGGCCGCCCAGACGGCGGAGGTCGCGAACAGGGAGGTGATGCCGGAGCCGAAGCCGAGGGCCAGATCGCGGCGGAAGACCGGGCGGAGCACCTTGACGAGCAGGTCGGCGCGGGTGAGCCGGCCGCCGAACTCGGCGGGCACGAACTCCGCGCCCAGGCCCGCCCCGACGAGCAGCCGCTCGGTGGCCGCGGGCGGCTCGCGCCGCTCGTCGGCGGCGAACAGTGCGCCGAGCCCGTGCGGGTTGGCGGGGTCGTACGGGTCGCCGAGCAGGGCTTCGAGGCGCGCGGCCCGGCGCAGCGCCTCGGTCTCCTCGGCGGCACGGGCGGCGGCCCGGCCCGCAGCCCGGCTCTCGGCCCGGCTCTCAAGACGCGTGGGGGTCTCGGTGGTGGTGGCCATGGCGGCGGAGATCAGCTCCTTCGTCCGGGACTCTCGGCCTGCTGCGCGCAGTCCGCGGGGCTGGTCCGTCTTCTGTTGCGGGTGTTGCGGTGTCACAGGTGCTACGGGCCCTACAGGTCCGTCAGGTCCTACGGGTCCTACGGGTCCTACTGCTCTTCAGCGTGCTTCGAGCCGCTCGACACCCGCTTGAGGCGCCCTACAGCGGCGGCCCGGGCCGGCCGGAGACCTGCCACCGGGATCACCGGTGGCGGCCCGCGGCCCGCCCTTCGGTTCGTTCGGGCCCTTCGATGTGCAGCAGCACGGCCCGGGCGGCGCGCAGTTCGCAGCCCGGCAGGGTGTCCTCGGGGTCGGGCCCGCAGGGGTGGGGGCGGGTGAACCCGGCCGTCTCAAGGGTGCGGACGGCGTCCGCGGTACGGATGACCTGGTGGGTCTGGAGCAGCAGCCGTTCGGGCCGCAGCGGGCGTTCGTCGCGGCCGGGGCCGATGGGGCGGCCGGTCGCGGTGCAGACGAGGTGGACGGAGCGCGGCGCGGTGGCGCTCTCGCGGGCCGCCTTCAGGAACTCGGCCTCGGCGGCCCGCGCGGCGCCGGGTGCGGGCCGGGGCGGGACGAGGCGGCCGAGCGCGGCGACGAGCCGGGCCGCGTCGGCCAGGGTGAGCACCCCCGCCACGTGGGCGGCGGAGAGTTCGCCGGCGCCCTGGCCGGCGACGGCGTCGGCGCGCAGCCCCCAGCTCTGCCAGAGCCGGTACACGGCGACCTGGAAGGCGAACAGCGCCGGCTGGGCGAACTCGGCCCGGCGGATCAGCCCCGAGTCCACCCCGCCTTCGGGGGCGAAGACCACGGCGGCCAGCGGCAGCCGCAGCCAGGGGTCGAGCGCGTCGCGTACGGCGTCGTACGCGGACCGGAAGGCGGGGACCGCGCAGTACAGCTCCCGGCCGAGGGCGAGGCGGCGGCCCGCGTGACCGGTGAACAGGACGGTCAGGGGCGGGGCGGGCGGACGCCGGGGCGGGCGCGGCCGGCCGGGCCGGCGGGCGAGGAGCGCGGCCGCGTCATCGGACACCGGGCGCCGCCTCCACGGTCTCGTACAGACCGGGCTCGGGGGTGGCCAGCGGGCCGAGGTCCTTGACGAGGGCCTGGAACTCCTCGCTGCGGACGGCGTCGGCGTGGGCCTGGGCGTCCTCCCACACGGCGAGTTCGAGGAAGACCCGCTCGTCGCCGAGGTGGCGCAGGGCCTCGTGGCCGATGTAGCCGGGCCGGCTGCTCATATAGGCGGTCAGCCGGTCCTTCACGGCCAGGAACCGGTCGATGTCACCGTGGACGGTCAGCTTGTTGACGAAGGTCACCATGGGGGCTCCTCGGGTGTGCGGGTTTGGGGGGTGCCCGGATGTGGGTCCGGTTGCCACGCTCGGCGGCGCGGCTCGAAGAGCCCTGGAAGACGGCTCGACCACCCCTCCAGCCCGCTTTGACGGAGCCTTCCCCCGGCGCGGGCGCCCACCCCCCTAAGTCCGGGAATCAGCCGTACAGGGGGTGTGCGAGGGGGAACCCCAGAAACCGGGATCCGCCATGGATCCTGCCGGATTTCCGTAATAGCTTGAGGGTTCCTCGACCGCCGGCCCTGGAGGTGCCCGTGCGCATCCGACCGATGCCGGGGGTGCGCGTCGCCTCCGTGGACGGCGACGGCCGCCTGGTACTGCTCGCCTCGTCGACCGCCGGCCCCGAGAGCTATCGCTGCGGCCCGGTGGGCACGGCGATGTGGATCGCCCTGCGCCAGCACGACGGCGACACGGCGGCCGCGGCCGATCTCCTCGCGCGCCTGTGGAACACGGTCCCCGAGAACGCCCGCGCCGACCTGGACGTCTGGGTGGAGGAGATGCGCGACGCGGGCCTCCTCCACGCCGTCGCCTGACCCTGTCGGGCCCCGTCGACCGGCACGCCCCGGGTACGGCTCAGCGGACGGCGGCCGCCAGTGCGCGGGAGAGGGACTCGGTGTCCGCGGCCACGGCGACCACGGGTTCGGGCCAGCCGAAGGCCGCCACGCGGCGGGCGGTCTCGTGGGCGAGCCCGGCGCCGGGCTCATGGCAGCCCAGCACCAGCGGCTCGCCCGCCGCCAGCACCGGCCGCAGCGCCGCAACGCAGCCCGCCGCGTCCAAGGGTCCGTCGAGTACGGCCAGTTGCCCGTCCCACCCCTGGATGCGGTCCGGTGCGGTGACGCGGCCGGCGGGCCCGCCGGGCGGCGGGACGAGTACGACGGTCCCGGCTCCGGGCCGGGCGGCCCGCCGCAGGACGACGAGGCCCGCGGGCTCCGCGGCCCCGGGCGGCGGCTGCCGTGGCGGCGGCCAGGGGCCCAGGAGGCGCAGGGTCTCGGCCACCGTCGTCAACCGCCGGTCGGTGGTGGGGAACTGGCGGAGCAGGCCCGCGGTGCGGTGGACGGCCTCGCGCGCGTCCGCGCGCCGGGTCCGGTCCTGCACACCGGTCAGCACCAGGCCGCCCTCGCGGTCGTGGTGGGCGGTGAGCGAGAGCGCGTGGCCGCCGGACGCGTTCACCGTCTCCGGTCCGGTCAGGCGCAGGCCCTGGGCCGCCAGGTCCTCGTCCAGGGGGTCCGTGTCGGCGGACGGCGGAGGGTCGAAGGACAGGAGCGTCTCGGCCGACGGCCCGTCCGGGGTCCGGCCGCTCCATGCCCGGACCTGGCCCGCCGAGACCCATTCGTACGCCGAGAGGTCGAAGGCCCGGTCGGCGAGATCGGCCAGCAGTCCGGCGAACAGCCCCTCGGGGTCGACCTCCACGGTCATCGGCAGCGGGTTGCGCAGCGGGCCCGGCAGGCGGGACGCCCCCTCCAGGGGGATGCCGCGGCCGGAGACGGCCGTCTCGAACGCCACCGGGACCGGACCGCCCTCCGGCACGGCCCGGCGCAGCTGGAGGGCCCAGGCCGCGTGGAGAGCAGTGCTCTCGGTGACGCCCTGCGCGGCCGTCCAGTCCCGCAGGAGCGAGGCCTCGTACGGGGCCAGCCGGACCGTCGTACGGACCCCGGCCACGCCGCCGCCCCCCGGCGGCAGCGTGGCCGAGCCCGCCGGCGGCGCGGCCCGCGACCAGAAGGCGCGGGCCGGACCGCGGTCCTGACCCGCCAGCCAGCGCAGGTGGTCCCGCACATCGGGACGCCGCTCGCCGCCGGCGGACGCCCCCTCGGCGAGGTAGGCGCGGACGAACGCGCGCACCAGCAGCCGTACGCTGCGCCCGTCGAGCATCGCGTGGTGGTACGTCAGGATCACGCGCTTCGGGCCCGCCGGGCCGGGCCGCTCGTCCAGCAGCGCGATCCGCAGCAGCCCCGGCCGCGTGGGGTCGAAGGCGCGCCGCCGCTCCCCCGCCAGCAGGGTCTGCCGGTCGGCGGAGCCGTACGGATGGCGCACCAGCTGCGGCACGACCCGCCGGTGCACGACGACCCGCGGCCCGCCCCGGGCCCCGTACGGGGCGAAAGCGGCCCGCAGCACGGCCTCCCGGTCGTACACGGACTGCCAGGCGGCCAGGAACCGCCGGGTGTCCAGCGGCCCGTACCAGCGCCAGTGCAGCTGCTCGACGTGCGGTGCGGAGCCCGGCCGGGCGGCCATGGCGTCGAGCAGCACCTCGCGCTGGCGGGCGGACGCCGGCAGTCCGGGCCCGGAACGTGCGGGTCCGGGGTGTGCGGGCCGGCCTGCCTGCTCGGAACCGACGCTCATCCTCTCCCCCTCGTCTCGGCCTCGGACTTCAAAGGGGTCGAGTATGCGCGGGGAGCCCACGTACCGCTGACGCGTGCCTGACATGCCGGCGGAGCACCGGTGGAGCCGGCCTCACAGGGTCCGGATGGCCGTCTCCGCGTGCCGTTTCGCGAGGGCGAGCGTCGCCGCGCTGTTGCGTCCCAGCGCCTCGCGCACGTACGTCCTGGCCGCGGTCAGGTCGGCGCCCGGCCCCAGCACCCGCTCGATCGCCTCCTCGCGCAGCAGCACGCTGTGCTGCGAGACGGCGGTGACGCCGCTCTCGTCGGGGATCAGCGACCATTCGCCGGTGTGCGCCGCCATCAGCGCCGGGGTCGCGGTCTGCTTGTAGACGATCCGGCCGGCCGCCGGGAAGCACACCCGCACCGACTCCGTCGTGTGCGCGGACCCGTCCGCGGTCACGGTGTCCATGCTCAGCAGCTGCACGCCGGGCGCCTCCTCCGTCACGGCGACGCGCGAGACGTGCGGGACGCGGTCCGGCCAGTCGGCGGCCTCGTACAGGAACTGGTAGGCCAGATCGGCAGGCCCGGTGATCCGTACGGAGTCCTCGAAGGACAGCAGCAGGCCGTCGAGCCGGGTCCAGTTCTCCGCGGCCTCCTTCAGCGTGGCCAGCTGGGCCCGGCTGTTGGTGTCGGTGGCCTCTTTCGTCCACTCGACGTCGGCGGGACGGTCGCCGGCGACGGCGAAGTCGTGCAGCAGGACCAGCCGCGAGCGCCCGGTGCCCCGCGGCTCCACGATCCAGCTGCCGCCCATCGAGACCACCGGTGCGGCGGGCACCTCCTGGCGGAAGTCGATCCGCAGCCGGGTCGCGTCCAGCGTCCGGCGCGAGAGCCAGGACCGGACGCTCCCGTTCGCGGTCACCCACATGTGGAACCGGTCCCGGGAGCCGTCGAAGTCGAGCCGCTCGACATGGATGCTCGACGGGAAGTACAGCGGCCACTGGGTCGTGTCCGCGATCAGCCCGTAGACCACGCCCGCGGGAGCGTTGACGTCCACGGAATAGGACGTGCGGTGCACCTGCTGGACCGACATCGCCACACCTTTCCGTCACAATTGATCCAGAGTCTGTCCGTACCGGCCGGAGCTGCGGTCGAGACGGCCTGGAGCCCTGCCCCCGGCCGCGCCCGGTGCGCTTCAGCGCGCGAGCGCCGTCTCCGCGTACCGCTTCGCGTACGTCATCGTCGCGGTGCTGTTGCGGCCGAGCGCCTCGCGCACGTACCGGCGGGCCGCGCCCAGGTCGGCCGACGCGCCCAGCACCCCGGCGATCGCCTCCTCCCGGAGCACCACCCCGTGCCGCGAGGTGACCGTCGAGCCGTACGCGCCGCCCGTGACCGTCCACACGCCGGTGTGCGCGGACATCAGGGCGGGGGTGCGGGTCTGCTTGTAGACGATGCGGCCGGCCTCCGGGAAGCACACCCGCACCGACTCCGTCGTGTGCGCCGATCCGTCGGCCGTCAGCGTGTCCATGGCCAAGACCTGTACGCCGGGCAGCTCCTCGGGCTCCGTGAGATCCAGCCGCGATACGTGCGGCAGCAGCTCCGGCCACCGCTCGGCCCGCTCCAGGAACGCGTAGACCAGCTCCGGCGGGGCGTCCACGCGCACCGTGTCCTCGAAGGACATCACGAGCTCGTCGAGACCGCCCCAGCGCGCGCCCAGGCGAGCCAGGTTCCCCAGCTCCGCCCGGCTGTTGGTGTCGGTGGCGCGCTCGACCCACTCCACGTCCTCGGCCCGGTCGCCCGCGACCGAGAAGTCGTGCAGCAGGACCAGCCGCGAGCGCTCGGCGCCCAGCGGCTCCACGATCCACGTGCCGGTCATCGCCGACAGCGGGGCCGCGGGGACCTCCTGGCGGAACTCGATGCGGCGCGCGGCCGCGTCGAGCACCCGGCGCGAGGTCCAGGACTTGACCCGGCCGTTCGCCGTCGCCCACATCCGCAGCCGCTCGTTGACCCCGTCGAACTCCAGTCGCTCCACGTACACGTTGGGCGGGAAGTACAGCGGCCACCGCACGGGGTCCGCGATCAGTCCGTAGACCACGCCCGCGGGGGCGCCCACCTCGGTCTCGTGCACGGTGCGGTGCACCCGCTCGGCCGCCATCAGAAGTTCCCCAGCCCGCCGCAGACGTTCAGCGCCTGCGCGGTGACGGACGCGGCGAGGTCCGTGGTCAGGTAGCCGACCATGGCCGCCACCTCCTGCGGGGTCGCGTAGCGCCCCAGCGGGATCTTCGCCTCGAACTGCTCCTGCACGTCCTCGGTCGTGGTGTCCCAGGCCGCCGCGTAGCCGGCCCGCACGCGCTGCGCCATCGGGGTCTCCACGTAGCCCGGGCACACCGCGTTGACGGTGATCCCGGCCGGGGCCAGCTCCTTGCCGAGGGCCTTGGTGAAGCCGACGACGGCGTGCTTGGACGCCGAGTAGGGGGCGCCCAGCAGGACGCCCTGCTTGCCCGCCGTGGAGGCGATGTTGATGATCCGGCCCCACGGGGCGTCGCCGAGGCCGCCCTGCACCAGGACCTCCCGGGTCAGCAGGAAGACGCTGTTCAGGTTGGTGTCGATGACGTCGTACCAGAGTTCGTCGCTGATCGCGGCGGTCGGACCGCCGCCGCTGCGCCCGGCGTTGTTGACGAGGACGCAGACCGGGGCGTCCCACTCCGCGACGGCGGCGGCGACCAGCTCCGCGACCGCCTCGCGGGAGCGGACGTCGGCGGCGGTGCCCGCGACGTCCAGGCCCTCGGTGCGCAGCTCCTCGACGGTCCGCTCGACGTCCTGCGGGGTCCGCGCGCACAGGAACACCCGGTGCCCGCGCGCGGCCAGGTCGCGCACGACCGCCAGGCCGATGCCGCTCGTGCCGCCGGTGACGAGGGCGACCGGCTTGTGCGGAGCCTTCGGCACCGCCGGCGCCGACGCCGCCGGCCGTGTTGTCGTCGTGGACGTGGTCGTCATCGGTGCGCCTCCAGTACCCGTGGTGGAACTCCGACCGTGTCGCGCAGTTCTGGAGGTGCGGTGGAAGCGGGATCGAGGCCGGGTACGGATCCTGCCGCGGCCGGGGCTCCGCCCGGCTCGGACGGCGGCAGGGCGGCCCGCGGCCCCAGCGGTGCCAGGGCCCGGGCGAGGGCGTTTCGGGTCAGCGCGGCGCCGCCCGCGGCGACGTAGCCGTCGGGCCGGATCAGCAGCCAGCCGCCGGGCCGCAGCCCGAGCGCCCGCCGCAGCACCCCGCCGGGATCGGCCAGCGGCCGGGGACCGCCGGTCCCGCCGGTCCCGCCGGAGCCACCGGGGCTTCCGGGGCTTCCGGGGCTTCCGGGGCTTCCGGCCGCCCCGTCCCCCACCGTCCGTACCGACAGCCAGTCGCCGTGCGCGCGGGCCGCCGCGGCCGCCACCGCCCGCAGGGTCGCCCCCGGGCCGCCCGCCTCCCACACCAGGGTCCAGCGGGTGTCGCGCAGTTCGGCACGCAGCGCTTCGGAGCCCGGGTCCCCGCGCCGCGCGGCCGCCGCGGCCGCGCGGGAGCCGACGGGCAGCCCCATCAGCGGGTCGGCGGTGCCGAGCGGGCTGTCCCCGTACGAGAGGCACAGCCCGGACATGCCGCCGAGGACCTTGCGCTGGATGGCCCGGCGCAGCGGCCCGATGGTGCGCACGAAGGTGAAGACGACCGGCAGCGCCACCCCGGCCAGGGCGTTCTTGAACTGGACGAGGAAGGTGGCCTTGCGGGTCGATCCGATCAGCGCCCGGCCGATCGGTACCCGCTCCTGCCCGTACGTGGCGAGCAGCTCCGGCCCCGCCTGCCCCCGGGCGGCCATCGCCAGCTTCCACCCCAGGTTGTACGCCTCCTGGATGCCGGTGTTCATGCCCTGCCCGGAGGCCGGGCTGTGTACGTGGGCCGCGTCGCCCGCGACGAAGCACCGGCCGTCGTGCATGCGCGGCACCATGCGCTGCTGGAAGGTGAAGACGGAGGTCCACCCGGGTTCGCCGACCCGCACCGGGCGGCCCAGCCCGGCGCTCAGCTTCTGCGAGAAGCGCTGCGCCGGATCCTGCCCCGACCGGGCGCCGGGGGCGGTGTCGAGCAGCCGCCAGTACCCCTCCCGCTGGTACGGGACCATCATCAGGGCCTGACTGCCGGTGTGGACCCAGTAGATGGTGTCGGGCGGCAGGTCGGTGGAGACGGGGGCGTCGGCCAGCGCCCAGGTCTCGCTGGACTCGCCGAGCAGCGGCAGCCCGAGCTGTTTGCGCACGGTGCTGTGGCCGCCGTCGCACCCCACCAGCCAGGGCACCCCGTACTCCTCGGTGCTGCCGTCGGGGTGCTCCAGCCGGGCCCGTACGCCGTCCCCGTCCTGTTCGAACGAGGCCAGCCGGACCCCCCATTCGACGGTGACGCCGAGCCGGGCCACGGCCTCGCGCAGCACGGCCTCCGTCTCGGCCTGGGCGATGATCAGGCTGTACGGGAAGCGGGTGGGCATCGTGGCGTAGTCCGCGTCGAGGCGGACGAGCCGGCTGCCCCGCGCGTACATCGTGAAGGCCCGGTTCTTGCGGCCACGGGCGAGGACCCCGTCCACGAGGCCCATCTGGTCGAAGGTCTCCAGGGTGCGCGGGTGGACGGCCACGGCGCGGCTCTCGCGGGCCGGTCCCGGGGCTCCGTCGACGAGGCGTACGCGCAGCCCCCGCCGGGCCAGTTCATGGGCGGCGGTCAGGCCCACGGGGCCCGCTCCCACCACGAGGACCCGGGCGGACCCGGCCGCCCCGGACGGTGTGCCGGTACTGCTCGCCACGTGGTTGCTCCTCTGCTGTTCGTACGTACGGAAGGACGGGCGCGGGCCGGGGAGGGGGCCGGGGTGCGGGCCGGGGGTCACCCGGCGGCCGCGGCCTCGGCGGCGGCCCGGCTGCGCAGGCTCAGCCGCAGCGGGCGCCGGTCGGGCTTGCCGACGGGGCTCCGCGGCACGGCGTCGAGCACCTCGACGCGGCGGATCTGCTCGAAGTCGTTCAGGCGGGCGTTGGCGCGCTCCACGATCGAGTCGAGGACGTCGAGCAGGCCGGGAGCGGTGGGATCGCGCAGCACGATGCCGGTCCACACGAGCGCGCCGTGCACCGGATCGGGCCAGCCCGCCACGATGCATTCGGCGACGCGCGGGTCGGCGCCGATGACGTCCTCGACCCCGCTGGGCGAGACGAGTTCGTTGTCGTACTTGAAGACGTCGTCGAGCCGGTCTACCAGGAACAGCACGCCGTCCTCGCCCAGATATCCGACGTCCCCGGTGGAGAACCAGCCGTCGGCGTCGACCGGCGAGGGCGCGTCGTCGAGGTAGCCGGCCATCACCTGCGGCCCGCGGACCTGGACCTCGCCGGTGGCGTAGACGTCGAGCGGGGTGCTCGTGTCCAGGGCGACGATGCGGCATTCGGTGCCCGGTACGGCGGGGCCCACCGAGCCGCTCTTGGGGCTGCGCGGGTCCTGGCAGTGGGAGAGCGGGGAGAGTTCGGCCAGCCCGTACCCCTGGATGACGGGCACGCCGAGGCGGGCGCGCAGGGTGCGGGCGGCGGTGGGGGACAGGGCGGTGCCGCCGGAGAGCACGGCGGTCAGGCGGCGCCCGCCCGGGAAGTCGTGGGTGAGCCGTTCGTCCTGGGCGAGGCGGTGCAGGCGCGCGGGGAGCCCGTAGTAGTGGGTGGCCTCGGCGCGGGCGGAGGCGGCGAGCGAGGCGAGGGGGTCCGGATCGGTGCACAGCACCTGGCAGGCGCCCGCGTACACGCCCGAGTTGAGGTGCATGGTGTGGTAGAGCGGCAGGTGGTTGAGGGTGACCGAATCGCTGCCCAGGTCGTGCGCGGCAGCGGTCTGGGCGGCGTTCGCCACCAGGTTGCGGTGGGTGAGCCGGACGCCCTTGGGGCGGCCCGTGGTGCCGGTGGTGAACTGGATGCAGGCGTCGGAGTCCAGGTCGACGGCGCCGGGCAGGTCCGTGCGCTCGGGCGCGCGGGCCAGGGCCGCGGACAGCGGCAGGGCGTCGCCGGGGACCACTCCGTCGGGCGCGTCGGTCACGACGACGCAATGCAGGTCCGGCAGCAGGTCGCCCACCTTGACCAGCAGTTCGGCGGTGGCGGTCGGTACGAAGGCCACCTCGGCCCGGGCCGTCCGCAGGACGTGGACCAGGCCCGCCTCCTTGATCAGCGGGTTGACCAGGACGACGGTGTTCCCGCTGCGCACGGTCCCGTAGTAGGCGGCGGCGAAGACGGGGTCGAGGACGTTGGCGACGCCGACCCGGGCCCCGCGGCGCCCGAGGGTGTGCTCCAGGTAGGCGGCGAAGCGGTCGGCCCGGGCGTCCAGTTCGGCGAAGGTCACCGTCTTCGTGAAGCCGGTGCCCGTGGCGGTACGGATCGCCCGGCCGGCGGGGTCGCGGACCGCCGCCCGGCGCAGCAGGCCGTCCAGCGGGAGTTCCGGGTACACGAATCTCGGCATGGTGCTCTCCTCCTGGCTCCCGAAGGGGCGGCCGCGGCTGCGGCGGCGCCCCCGAGACCCGTCCGGCCTTGGACCCTGTCGGCCCAGCCTGGGCAGCGGCGCTTGAGGAGTCTTCGAAGAGCACTCGATCCGCGGTGCGGATGCTGTCGGGAACCGATGGAACGGAGTCCCCGATGACAGCGACGACGATGGCGGCAGTGCGGGAGTTCGGCCTGCTGTACGCGGAGGTGCAGCAGTTCTACTCCCGACAGATGCAGCTCTTCGACTCCTTCGAGGCCGAGCCGTGGGCGGAGACCTTCACCGAGGACGCCGTCTTCGACGTGCCGACGCTGCCCGCGCCGGTGGTCGGGCGCGCGGCCCTCGCCTCGAACGTGCGGCGCAACGCCGAGGTCCAGGCGGGCGGCGGCGAGCAGCTGCGGCACTGGCTGGGCATGCTGGACGCGCGGCCCCAGCCCGACGGCACGGTGTACACCCGCAGCTACGCGCTGGTGTACCTGACCCCGCGGGGAGGTGCGTCGAAGGTGCACCGGGTCTGCGTGATGGAGGACGTGCTGGTCCCCGCTCCGGGCGGCTGGCAGGTCGCCCACCGCCTGGTGACGCGCGACGACCTGCCCTGAGCCGAGTGGCCCGCCCGGCCCGCGGGGACCGGCCCGCAGGCCCACAGGCCCACCGGCCCACCGGCCCACCGGCCCGCAAGGCCGCGGGCCCGCCGTCCTACAGCGAGCGGTTGACGTGCAGCACGGGGAACAGATCGGTGCGGACCCCCGCCGGGTCGTGGCCGTGCGCGACCTTCCGGGTGATCTTCGCGCCGATCGGGGTGCGGGTGACGACCGCCGCCGCCCGCGCCCGCAGGAAGGCGGCGGCCGGCCCGCCCCCGCCGAACAGCGAGCGGGCCTGCATGACCTGCATGCGGTGCACGGCGGCCGCGGCCGGGGCGCGCCGGTCCCGGTAGGGCGCGAGGCGCCGGGCCGTCGGTTCCCCGTCGGCCAGCGCGCAGACGAGTACGGGGTGCAGCGCGGCGGCGTCCTGGAGGGCCAGGTTGATGCCCTGGGCGCCGATGGGCCCGTGGGTGTGGGCGCTGTCGCCGAGCAGCGCGAGCCCGTCGCGCACCCATTCGCCGGCGTGCGAGGCGAACACGTCGAGCAGGGTCAGGTCGGCCATCGAGGTGATCTGCTCGTGCACGAGGTCGGCGTATTGCGGCAGCACCTCGGCCAGTTCCCACCGGATGTCCTCGATGCCCCGCCGCACGGCGCCGCGCCAGCCGCCGTGCGGCAGGGTCCAGCCGATCCGCAGCCGGTCGGGGTGGGTGTCGTGGACGAGTACGGCGCTGCCCGCCGCGCGGTGCACCCGTACCTGCCCGGTGGCCTGGCCGGGCGCGTGCAGCGAGAACCACACGACGTCGTGGGCGAAGGAATCCCGGCGCCCGGCGTCGATGCCGGCGAGCGCGCGGGTCTTGGAGAACCGGCCGTCGGCGCCGACGACCACCTGGGCGCGCACGATGACGGGCACCCGGTCGGGGCCGTTCACCACCGCGCCCGTGCAGGGGCTGTCCGGGCGCCTCTGGCGGAGCGCGGCGATCCGGTGCCCTTCGAGCAGGGTGAATCCGGGCAGTTCCCGGCAGGCGGCGAGGAGTTCCTCCAGCAGGTGGGGCTGCGGGAGGGCCAGCAGGTGGTCGTACGGGGCGGCGAGGCGCCCGTAGTCGATGTCGAGCACCACCCGCTCCCGCTCCAGCACCTGGAAGCCGCGCAGGCGGGCCGCGCCGCGGGCCGCCGCCCCGGCCAGGACGCCGAGCTCGTCGAGGATCCGCTGGCCGCCGGGCTGGAGGATCTCGCCGTGGAATTCGCGGCGGAACGCGGTGGAGCGTTCGACCAGGGTCACGCGGACGCCGGAGCGCAGCAGCATGAGCGTCAGTGCCAGCCCGGCAGGTCCGGCGCCGATGACGCAGACGTCGGTGTCGAGGGTGGCGGCGGTGTCGGTGGTGGGGGTCTCCTCGATCACGGATCAGACCGCGGCCCGTGCGGACAGGACCTCGTTGACCATGGCGAGGTAGCGGCGCGGGGTGTCGGCGTCGTCGAGGGCCTCCTCGTCGAGGAGCACGTCGTACTCGCGCTCGATGTACCCGGTGGTCTGGAGGACGGCGAGCGAGTCGTAGCCCAGCTCGAACCAGTTCAGGTCGAGCACGTCGCCGTCGAGGTCGACGCCCTCCTCCTCGCCCGCGCATTCGCGCAGGATGCGCTTCAAGTCGTCGAGTTCCAGCCGGTCCATGGTCTCCCTCTGTTCTGCGTTCTGCGTTCGGCGTTCGGCGTACGGCGTACGGGGGTCGGTGGGGGGATGCGGGTCAGGCGTCCGGCGCCCGGACGACGACGGCGGAGTTGAAGCCCCCGCGGCCGCGGGCCAGGACGAGTGCCGTCCGCAGCGGCAGCCCCGTGGCCGGGCCGGGCGCCCCGGTGACCAGGTCCAGCCGGTACTCCTCGGCCGGGAGCTCGGTCCCGGTGGTCGGCGGGATCAGCTGGTCGCGCAGGGTGAGCAGGGCGGCGGCCACGTCGAGGGCGGCGCCCCCGGCGGCGAGGCGCCCGGTCATCGACTTGGGCGCGGTGACGGGCACCCCGTACGGGCCGAACAGGGCGGTGATGGCCTCGGCTTCGGCGCGGTCGGCTCCGCGTTCGCCCGCGGCGTCGGCGAAGACGACGTCGACCTCGTCGGGGTGGACGCCCGCGTCTGCCAGCGCCAGTTCCGCGGCCGCGCCGAGCCGGGAGGTCCCGTCGGCGTCGAAGGTGGCGGCGTGCCCGGCGAAGATGCCGTGGACGCGGGCCCCGCGCCGGCGGGCCTCCTCGGCGCCCTCCAGGACCAGCAGCGCGCCGCCCTCGCCGGCGACGTGGCCGCTCGCGTCCTGCGCGAACGGCAGGTAGGCGCGGGCCGGGTCCTCGCTGTCGGTGAGCCCGCCGCCGGCCAGGTAGGCGGCCCAGCCCCAGGGGCAGAGGGCGGAGTCGATGCCGCCGGTGACGACGAGCTCGGCACCCTTGCGGATCTGGCGGCGGGCGTGGGCCATCGCGTCGAGCCCGCCGGCCTGCTCGGAGACGATCACTCCGGAGGCGCCGCGCAGGCCGTGTTTGATGGAGATCTGGCCGCTGTTGACGGCGTAGAACCAGGCGAAGGACTGGTACGCGGAGACGTGCTGGCCGCCTTTGCTCCACAGCGCCTGGAGCTCCTGCTGGCCGAACTCGAAGCCGCCGAAGGAGTTGGCGGTGACCACGCCGGCGGCGTGCTCGGGCAGCCGCGCGGGATCGGCCCCGGCGTCGTCGAGGGCCTCCTTCGCGGCGGCCAGCGAGAGCCGGGTGACGCGGTCGGTCTGCGGCATGAGCCGGCTGGAGACGTGCTCGGCGTCGATGAATCCGGGCACCTCCCCGGCCAGCTTCGCCGGGTAGCCGCTCGCGTCGAACCGGCTGACCGGCCGGATGCCGGAGCGGCCGCGCAGGACGGCGGACCACCAGGCCTCGGTGCCGAGCCCGTTGGGCGCGGCGACCCCGATGCCGGTGACGACGGGGGCGGCGGTACGGGAGGCCGCCGGGACGGGGGCGGCGACCGGGGCGGCGGTCGGGGCGGCGAGAACGGTGGTCATCGGTCCGCCTTCAGGCTCGGGCTGGTCAGGATCATGGCGCTCTGGAACCCGCCGAAGCCACTGCCGACGGTCAGGACTGCGTCGGTGCGCTGCCTGCGGGCGGTCAGCGGGGTGTAGTCGAGGTCGCAGGCGGGGTCGGGCTCGTGCAGGTTGGCCGTCGGCGGGACGGTGTCGTGCTCGATGGCGAGGGCGCAGGCGGCCACTTCGAGGGCCCCGATCGCGCCGAGGGAGTGCCCGATCATCGACTTGATCGAGCTGACGGGGACCTCGTACGCCCGCTGACCCAGGCTCCGCTTGAAGGCCTCGGTCTCGTGCTTGTCGTTCTGCTTCGTGCCGGATCCGTGCGCGTTGACGTAGTCGATGTCCCCGGGAACCAGCTCCGCCTCGGCGAGCGCGGCCGTGATGGCGGCGGCCATCTCGATCCCGTCGGGCCGCAGGCCGGTCATGTGGTACGCGTTGCTGCGCGAGGCGAAACCCGAGATCTCGGCGTAGACGTGGGCGCCGCGCGCGCGGGCGTGTTCGTACTCCTCGACGACGAGGACCGCCGAGCCCTCCCCCAGGACGAACCCGTTGCGGGTGCGGTCGAAGGGCCGCGAGGCGGTCTCCGGCTCGTCGTTGCGCGTGGAGGTGGCGCGGATGGCATCGAAGCAGGCGGCGGTGATCGGCGTGATCGGCGCCTCGGCCGCGCCGGTGACCATCACGTCGGCGGTGCCCTCGCGGACGAGGTCGACGGCGTGCCCGATCGCGTCGAGGCCGGAGGTGCAGCCGGTGGACACGAGCGCCACGGGCCCCTGGGCGCCGACGGTACGGGCCACCTCGGCCGCCATGGAGCTGGGGACGAAGTAGTCGTACAGGTGGGGCACGGCCTTGGTGTGGTCGACGAGCGTACGGGTGCCCTGCTCGCTGACCACCCCGTACTCGGCGTCGAGGCCGGTGGTGCAGCCGAGCGCGCTGCCGAGGGTGACCCCGGTGCGCGTGGCGTCGTACGAGCCGGCCAGGCCGCTGTCCGCGAGGGCCTCGCGGGCGCTGACGACGGCGAACTGGGCGGCGCGGTCCAGGCGGCCGGCCTGCTTGGCGGTGAGCCCGGACTCCTGCGGGTCGAAGTCGGCCTCGGCGGCGATCCGGGAGCGGAACCCGGAGGCGTCGAAGAGGGTGATGGCGCGCGTGGCAGTACGGCCGTCGGTCAGCAGCGACCAGAATTCCTTGGTTCCCGGGCGGCCCGGGGCCACGACCCCGATGCCCGTGATGACGACGCGTCTCATGAGCCGTCCCCCTGTTCTGTGTGGTGTTGGCGCAGCACGATGCGGGCGGCCCGGCCGAGCATCCGGGGCAGTTCGCCGCCCCGGACGAAGAAGTGGCCGCCGGGCACGGTCCGCCGTACGAGCCGGCCGGTGGTCCAGCGCTGCCAGCCCGCGGCGGCCTCGGGGCCGACGAGGGGGTCCTCGGTCCCGGTGACCGCGAGCAGCGGTACGGGCACGGGGCCGGGCGCGGTCGGCGCGACGGCGGCGGCCCGCAGGTGGCGGGCGAGGCGCAGGTCGGCGCGGAGCACGGGGAAGACGGAGCGGAACCACACGTCTCCGGGCTCCACGCCGGGCGGCAGCGCGTCGAACCGGTCCAGGACGCGCAGGAGTTCCTCGTCCGGCAGCTCGGCGGAGTTCGCGAGGGCGGCCGGCAGGTCCGGCGGCGGGCTGGCCCCGACGGCCAGCAGCGCGGGCAGCGGCAGCCCGTACTCCAGCGCGGCATGGGCGACCGTGAGGGCGACCGTCGCGCCGAGGCTGTGCCCGTAGAGGACGTAGGGGGCGCCGGGCTCGTCGGCGATCTGCTCGAAGAGCGGCTTGAGATCGGACAGGAGCTCGTCGCGGGTGGTCAGCCGGACCTCGCGGCGCCGTTCGTCTCGCCCGGGCAGCAGCCAGGGCGTGGTCCTCACTCCGCTCCCGGCGAGCTTGTCCCACCGGTAGAACGAGGACACTCCGGCCCCCGCATGTGCGAAACAGTGCAGCCGTACGGCCCGTCCGTCGCCCATCGCCACCTCCCAGGAACCCCACCGCGTAGGCCTCGACACTCACCGACCGCGCTTGAGACCGGCTCGAATCGGTGTGTACGACCGCCGTGGAAGGTACTGGGAGGGACTGGAGGGACCAGAGGGACCAGAGGGACCGGGGAGGGGAGCGGACGGACGGGCCTAGGCGGCGTAGAGGTCGAAAGTGGAGCCCCTGCGCGGTCCCGACACCACGTCCAGCGCCGGATCCACCGTCAGCATCGCCTGGTGCAGGCGCTGCAGCTGCGGGGACGGCTCCACTCCGAGTTCGTCGATCAGGCGGTTGCGCAGCCTGCGGTAGACGTCCAGGGCGGTGGCCTGGCGGCCGGAGCGGTACAGCGCGACCATGGCCTGCGAGTGCAGTCCCTCGTGCTGGGGGTGCCGGGCGATCAGCTCGGTCAGCTCGGCGATGACCTCGACGTGGCGGCCGAGCCGCAGGTCGGCGTCGATGCGCCGCTCGACCGTCACGAGCCGGCTCTCCTCCAGCCGCATGACCTCGATCTCCAGGATCGGTCCCACGCGTACGTCGACCAGCGCCGGGCCGTTCCACAGTCCGAGCGCCTTGCGCAGCATCTCGGCCGCGCGCTCGTCGTCCCCGTCCTCGTAGGCGTGCTGTCCGCCGACCACGAGGGTCTCGTAGGCGTGGACGTCCACGGCGTCCGGCGGTATCTGCAACAGGTAGCCGCCGTGCCGGGTCGCGAGCACGTCCTTGGCGCTGCCCGGGACGCCCGGCCCCATGGCCGTGCCGAGTCTCCGGCGCAGCTGCAGGATGTACGTCTGCAGCGTCGTGAGCGCGCTCTGCGGGAGGTCGGTGCCCCAGATCTCCTCCATGAGGGTCTGCACGGGCATCACCCGCCCCGGATAGAGCGCGAGCAGCGCCAGGATCTGGCGCGGCTTCCCCGCCGTCGGAACAATCGAGCCCCCGTTGACCTCGGCACTCAACGGACCCAGAACCTGAATCTTCACGGTGTCCTCCGCATTTCGTCGAGTTCCCATCGATTTTCAGCCTTCGACTCCGGCACGGTAGCGGTGCCCGGTGTGCCGTCCCAGAATTCTTGAGCAGGTGTCGAGCAGCCCTCCGCTTCAGACGGTTGCAGGCCGAAAATCAGCTGCTAGATTCCGCTCAATGGATTGAATCCGGCACCTGTTTCATTACCGCCGGGAGGGGGCGCGGGACCCGTGGACGACACCATGGACGGCACTGGGGAAATGGACTTCCGCATCCTGGGCCCGGTGGAGGTGCTCGACCGCCGCACGGGAACGCATGTCGCGCCTTCCGGCGCCAAACAGCGGGCGCTGCTCGGCGCCCTGGTGGTGCGGGCGGGCCAGGTGCTGCCCGCCGAGCGGCTGATCCACGAACTGTGGGGCGACCGCCCGCCGGCGAGCGCGGCCAACGCCCTGCACGCCCACGTGGCCCGCCTGCGCCGACTGCTGCAGCGAGCTGCCGGCCAGGACGGGATCTCCACCCACGCGACGGGCTACACCCTGGGCCGCCCCGAAGCGCGCACGGACGCCCACCGCTTCCAGGACCTCTCCTCGAAGGGACGCGCAACGCTGGCCGCCGATCCGGTTCGGGCGGCGGAACTCCTCGGTGACGCCCTGGCCCTGTGGCGGGGCCCGGCCCTGGCGGGCAGCGGGCAGGGCCCCCTGTGCACGAGGGAGGCCGAGCGGTTGGAGGAACTGCGGCTGACCACGCTGGAGACCCTGTACGAAGCCCACCTGCGCAGCGGCCGCCACGCCGAGGCCGCCCGGGAGCTGGAACGGCTGACGGCCCGCCACCCGGTGCGCGAGCGGCTCTACGACCTCCAGATGCTGGCCCTGTACCGCTGCGGCCGCCAGGCCGAGGCCCTCGGAACGTACGAGCGCGCCCGCCGCCGCCTGGTGGACGAACTCGGAGTGGAACCCGGCCCCGCCCTGCGCGGGCGCATGGAGGCGATCCTCCACCACGCCCCGTCCCTGTCGACACCTGACCCGGACGCCTCGCTGTACGAGCTGGGCAGCGCCATAGCCCGCCTGGGAGTGCGGATCGAGGCCCTGGCGCGCGAGCAGCAGGGCCTGATCCGCCGCCTGAACGGCCTGACTTCAGGCGTGGCAGGCGAGAGGCCGGCCGTGGAAGGCGGTCATCTCCTCGAACAGGGCGCCGACGTCGAGGGGTGACCCCTCGGGCAGCCGGCCCTGCGCCTCCACGTAGCCGCGGTGGAGGTTGGGCAGCAGCCGCTCGGTGTCGAGCAGTTCACCGTACGGCCCGAGGTCGGTGCCACGGGCCAGCTCCAGCGGCCCGACCCCGGCCGCGAGACCCTCCCGGGCGAGCCCCTGCACCCAGCGCAGGTAGCCCTCGTTGACGTCGAACACCTCGGGCCCCGCGACCGGCCCGTGACCCGGAACGACGGTGGTGGCCCCCAGCCCCCGCAGCCGCTCCAGGGCCCGCAGGCTCCCCGCGACCGACCCCATGACGCAGAACGGGGTGACCCCGTTCATGACGAGGTCGCCGGTGAACAGCACCCCCTGATCGGGCAGCCAGACGACGGTGTCGTCGGTGGTGTGGGCGGCCGGCCCGATGTGGATGAGCTCGGCCCGGACGTCCCCCACGTGCAGCGTCGTCCGGTCCCGGAAGGTCAGCTCGGGCGGCCGGACCTCGATGTCCCCCCAGCACACGTCGGGCCACAGCCCGGCCATGTGCAGCCCGGCGGCCCGGACCATGGCCCGGGTCCGCTCGTGCCCGATGGTGAGCGCCTCGGGAAACAGGTGGTTCCCATAGGTGTGGTCCCCGTGGAAATGCGTGTTGACGAGCGCCCGGGGCGCCCGCCCCGCCACCCGCACCGCGGCCTTCCTCAGTCGGCGGGCCCGTTCCTCGGTGGCGGCGGTGTCGACGAGCGCACTGGACCCGCCGTGGCTGATGATCCCCGCATTGTTCAGGCACCACCCGCCCTCGGGCTGCACATAGGCGTGGACCCCGTCGGCCACCTCAAGAACGCCACTCTCCCGACCCACGCCGCACCCCTCGTCATTACCGAAAATCCCCGGACCGGAAATCCTCTCCCGCCCCACTCGATTTCCTCTGGATTCCCGATCTCCCCACTGCCCGGGAGACCTCGGAAACCGCCTCGGAAACCCACCGGTCCACCCCCGTCCGGCAGATTTCCGATATCCCTGTTCCGCTTTTGCCGGCCGAGAAGAGGTCAGACCCCCGCGGGGGCCGGGAGGACCAGGCGGCGGGGGGCCGCGCGGCCCCAGGGGAAACCGTGGTGGAGGTGGACCGCCGGGGCGCGCGCGGCGTCGACCTCGACCGCCACGGCCGCCAGCACCTCCGGCACCGGCTCCACCTCCAGGAACCGCCACCGCTGCGCCGAGTCATCCGCCGGCGGCCGGAACGAGCGCACTCCGCGGTCCTCGGCCAGAGTGAACGCGAAGGAGTCGAACGGCAGCCCCAGGCCCAGTCCCCGCGCCTTCGAGTAGGCCTCCTTCAGCGTCCACAGCCTCAGCGCCCGCCGGTCCCGCGGCCGCCCCGGCGCAGCGCCGGCGATCCAGTCCTGCTCCTCCCCGGAGAACGTCGCGATGATGTTGTCCAGCCCGCGTTCGCCCCGGTCCAGCCGCTCCACGTCCACGCCGATCCGCAGCCCCCGCGCGACCCCCAGCAGGTTGTACGCGTTGGCGTGCGAGAGGTTGAAGTCCAGTGCGTCGGCCCCCCGCGGCAGCCCCCCGGCCGGCGTCTGCAGGAACGGCCGCCCGCGCGAGGACCGCCAGATGATCGCCTCGGCCTCCGGAATACCGGTCTCCAGCGCGAGCACCCGCCGCACCAGCGCGTGCGCGACGAGGTACTGCCGGCGGTCGCGTTCGAACAGGAAGCGCCCCGCCACCTCCTGCTCGTTCTCGTCCAGCCAGTACGAGGCCAAGGTCGCGGCGATCCCCGGCGCCAGGTCCTCGTTGGGGCAGAACCACAGGTTGACCGGGGCCGGCTCGTTCTCCCCCGGCCCCGCCGGGTCGATCGGCAGCGTCGTCATGCCGGCCCCTCCTCGCCGCCCAGCCACAGCGGTACGCGCAGGAACGCGGACGCGGGCAGCGGCACTCCGGCCACCCCGCCGCCGGCCGCCCCGCCCCCGGCCGGCTCCAGCGCGGCCCAGTCCACGTCCAGCCCGGACAACCACAGCCCGCGCAGCTGGTGCAGATGCCCGGCCTGCCACAGCGCGGCGAGGTACCCGTCCGTCTCCGGTACGGCCCCCAGCCCCAGCGGGTCGGCCCCGCCGCCCCGCAGATCGGCGCAGGGCGCCCCGTCCCGTACGAACTCCTCCAGGGCCCGCAGCAGTTCGCCGCAGTCCCCGACGACGGCCGCGAACCGGCAGTCCATGGCGGCCCGCCCGGTCCGCAGACCGCGCGCGAGCCGGTCGAGCGCGGGCACGGGCCCGGTCCCGGTCCCGGTCCCGCCCAGCAGAGCGGCGAACCGCCGCGCGGTGGCCGCCAAATGGGCGGGGGTCGGGGCGGACAACAAGAACAGCTCGGGACCCGCCCCGGCCCGCTCCGCGACGGCGGGCGACTCGGCCACCGCCGGCAGGTACTCCTCCAGCACGACCTCGGCGTCCGCGCCCCCGGACCCCCGCACCCCGACGCAGATCCGCCGCGGCCCGTGCCCCTCGCCCTCCCAGGGCCGCTCCGCGTCGCGCCCCGCCCCGGGGGCCAGGACCCGGTGCCCCAGCTGCAACACGGCCCGCGTCACGGCGGCCATCCCGGTGGCGGCCCCGGCCTCCCCCACGAGCGCGCGCACGGCCCCGGCATCCTCACGGACGACGCCGTCCGCACCGACCGCACCGGCGACCCGCAACGCCTCCCGCGCCACCCGGTCCGCCGGGGCGTTCGCCGGCATGCGCCCGACCGCGCCCTGGGTACGAGCGCCCGCGGACCGGGATCCGCGGCCCGGACCGGGCGACGTGGGGTCGGGTGCGGTGTGGCCGACCGCGCTGCCGCGGACCAGGCAGTGGATGCCGTCCCCGTCGGCCAGGGCCCGCGCCAACGGCTTGAGCAGCAGCGCGCCGACGCCCTCGCCCGCGCCGGGGTACCGGCTGGAAGGGTGCAGCAGCAGCCGCGCGCCGCCGACGAGTGCGGCGGCGCACTCCCCGCGGTGCAGTGCGGCCACCGCGAGGTGGAGGGCGACGAGCACCGAGGACTCGGCGGTGTCCACCGACTGGCTGGGGCCGGTGAGGCCGAGCAGGGCCGAGAGCCGGTTGGGCAGGCTCCACTGTCCGCCCCGGGGCATCGGACGGGGCCGCTCGCGGCTCCACGTCCGGGCGGCGAGCAGCGCGTAGTCACCGGGACCGGTGCCGGTGAACACCCCGACGCTGCGCGGGGTCCCGTCGGCGGCGGTCAGGGCGTCGAGGCGGCCGCCGGTGCAGCCGGCGTCTTCCAGGGCCTCCCACGCGGTTTCGAGGAACAGCCGCTCCTGGGGGTCCATCAGGGCGGCCTCGTGCGCATCGATCCCGAAGAACTCCGGGTCGAAGTCCTGTACGCGCTCCAGGTAGTGGCCGACCTCCTCGCCGGGCCGGCCGGCCGGCGGGGTCGAGGCGCTGTCGTGCCCCTCGCGCGCCTGCCGCCAGAACGCGGCCAGGTCGGGCGCCCCCGGATAGCGCCCGGCCATCCCGACGACGGCGATGGCCTCGACGCCGGCCCGCCCGGCCCGCCCTCCTGATCCCGGCTCGTCGGCGGCGGCGGACGACTGCGCCGGTGTGAGGACGACGGGTCCCGCCCCGGTGCCGGCGCCGGTCAGCAGCGCGGCGACCTGGGCCCGGTCCAGATGGCCGTTCTTGAACCGGGTCAGGACTTCCTTCTCGTCCATCTGGACGTGCTCCTTCTGGGATTCGGCTTCAGCCGCGACGGCCGAGCAGTACGAGGGCCTCGTCCACGGTGAGCCGGTCGTCGCGGATCGCGTCGAGCAGGACATCGAGGTCGCCCGCGGGAAGCGGCCGCGTGGCCGGCACCTGATCGGCGACTGCGGGAACTGCGGGGACCACGGGGACTGCTGGAACTGCGGGAACTGCGGGAACTGCGGAGGCGGCGCCGGCAGCGGCCGGCCGGTACGCCGGCTCCGGCGTCCGCGGGGCCGGGGCGAAGTCCTGCGCGGTGTGCGCGGCCTGCGCGGCCTGCGCCTCCTGGACCGCCTGCGCCGCCGCCCCCGTCCGCGTCGCGATGTACGCGGCCATGGCGGCCAGGTTGGGGTGCTCGTACAGCAGGACGGACCGCTCCCGCAGGCCGAAGCTCCGGTTGACGACCGCGATGAACTCCGCACCCACCATGGAGTCCACCCCGAGCACGTTGAACGCCGCCGTGGTGTTGATGTCCCAGGGGTCGCAGCACAGGATCCCCGCGAGCTGCTCGCGCAGCACCTCGGCGATCCGGGTCGCCGCGGCGGCCGCGGGCGACTGCCGGGCGGCGGAGGGGGCGGAGGGGGCGGGGGCGGCGGCCGCGGGGGCCGCCACCGGCGCTGCGTACCCCACCGCCGCGGCCGCCACCGCGACGGGGGCCGGCGACGCGGCCGCGTGGACCGGCGCCGCCGCGCCCGCCGTGCCCGCCGCCCGCGCGACCTCGCGCGCGAAGGACACCGGGGTCGGGAAGTCGTACAGGTCGGTCGCGCGCACGCGCAGCCCGTACCGGGTGTTGACGACGGCGACGAATTCCACGACCAGCAGGGAGTCGAGCCCCATGGACTGGAAGGTCTGCTCGGGGTCGATCTTCTCCGGCTTGACCCGCAGGACATCGCCGAGCACTCCGATGAGGTCGGTCAGTACGTCCGCGGGATGTTCCATCGTCATCGCAGGCTCCTCCAAGCCATCGGGTGGCACACGGTCACGAGTCACGTCACGAGTCACGTCACGAGTCATGTCACGGTCACGGGAACGGTCCCGCCCGCGGTCACGCGCCGCCGCCCGAGAGCACCGGACGGGACAAGTGGTCGACACGCTCCTGCGGGGCGTCGTCGTCCCGTACGTCCCCCACCCGCCCGGGCGCCGTATCGGGATCCGGCATCCCGACCCGGAACTCCCGTTCCGCGCCCTGCGGAACCAGGCTCGGCAGCAGCAGCGACCACAGCCCCGACACCCGGCGCTGCAGCTCGGCGTACGGCATGCCCGTCGCCGCCAGCGTCTCGATGCCGCAGGCCGCCGCGGCGACCAGGGATTCGACGCTCTCCCAGCGGCCCTCGGCGCGCAGTTCGCCCGCGTCCCGGGCCTCGCGCAGCAGCCCGCAGACCTCCGCGAGCCAGATCCGGTGGAAGTCGGTGGTGAGCGCGGGCAGTCCCGCGCACTCCTTGGTGATGCGGAAGCCGGCCGGGATCGCCGGCTCCTCGCGCAGGTTGAGCGCGAGCCAGTGCGTCGTGTCGACCAGCGTCTGGAGCGGGGAGCTGCCGGACGCGCGCAGTTCGCGCACCGATTCGCGCAGCAGCTCGCGGCCCCGCAGCAGGACCGCCTCGGCCAGTTCGTCCTTGGAGGCGAAGTGGAAGTACAGCGCCCCCTTCGTCACTCCGGCGGACGCGGCGATCTCCAGGAGCGTCGCGTTCGCGTAGCCGTTGCGGTGGAACATCTCGGCGCCCGCGTGCACCAGCTTCCTGCGGGTCCGCTCCGACCTCTCCTGCACGGCGCTGCCCCCTCGGCCCGCGGTCCGGGCGCGCCCCCGGCCCCGGGCCCCGGGCCCGGCCGCGCTCCCCGTCTCGGTCTGGGTGTCGCGTGCGGTGGCCATCTCAGCCCACGCGTACGAGTCGCTCGCTGTTGGTCTCCGCCACCACCGGCGTCTCCGGACTGGCCATGAGGATCGAGCGCTGCAGCCGGCGCAGGGCGGCCGACGGCTCCAGCCCGAGCTCGCGTACGAGCGTGGCGCGCAGCCGCTGGTAGACGTCGAGGGCCTCGCCGCGCCGGCCGGAGCGGTGCAGGGCCAGCATGAACTGGCCGTGCAGGTTCTCGTGGGTGCGGTAGCGGCTGGCCAGCACGGTGAGTTCGGCCAGCAGCTCGCGGTGCCGCCCGATCCGCAGATCGGCCTCGATGCGCTGGTCGAGCGCGCAGAGCCGGGTCTCCTCCAGCCGCCGCGTCTCCATGTCCAGCTGGATTCCGCCGTGTACGTCGGCGAAGGCGGGTCCGGACCACAGCGACAGCGCCTCGCGCAGCAGCCGGGCCGCGCCCGGGAAGTCACCCGCGTCCATCGCCCGGTAGCCCATGCCGGCGAGCCGGTCGAACTCGCGGACGTCGCTGGTGCCGCCGCCGCTGTTGAGCAGGTAGCCGCCGGGCAGCGTGACGAGCACGTCCTTGGCGGTGCGCCGCCCCGCGGGGGCGGCTTCGCCCTCCCCCTCGCCCTCGCCCTGTTCCAGGGCCGTGGCGATGAGGGCCCGCAGCTGCAGGACGTAGGTCTGGAGCGTGGTCCGTGCGCTGCGCGGCGGCGCCCCCTGCCACAGTTCCTCTATCAGAGCCGACACCGGGACCACCTGGTCGGCATGGAGCGCCAGCAGCGCCAGCACCTGTCGCGGCTTCGGGGCGGTCGGCGTAACGGAGGTTCCGCGTTCCCGCACCGCCAGTGTGCCCAGTACTTCGATGTCCACGCCGTACTCCCCTGTCCGTGGATGAGCCTTCGCCAGTAAAAAACAGGACCGGCGGTTTGTCAATACGAAACCGACCGCGCTGTTTTGTTCATGCTTCAGCCAATCGGTGCTTGAAGTACGCCCCTGAACTGGGATTTTGTCGGATCGTCAGGATCGGAGACCGCTGCAGCCTCACTCCGCACCCTCTCCAGAACAGCCCTGGATGTGGCAAAACAGACCGCGAAGTCCAGGTACGGACAGGGTGAACAAACGCACCCGGCCCTCCGCGCTCGTTGCGCGAAGGGCCGGGAAACGGGAGAGGGACCACAGGGACCGGGACTACGAGCCACCGTCCGGCCGCCGGTTCGCGCCGGCGGCCTCGAAACCCGCGAGCCGGTCCGCCGGTACGAGCGTCGGCAGCAGCAGCCGCCAGAACCGGGTCACCGTTGCCGCCGACAGCCACGCCCCGTCCCGTACGGCGAGCACCTCGAAGCCCACGGTCGCCGCGACCACGGCGGTCACCACGTCCCCGGCCGCCGCCTCGGGGCGCAACTCCCCTTCCAGCTCGGCCAGCTGGAGCGTGTCCTCGACCCAGCGGCGCCAGCGTTCGCGCAGATCGCCCCGGCGCGGGCGGGACAGCTCACCGCTCAGCGCGAACCCGGCCCGCAGCACCGGGTCGGCGCGCAGCGCCCCGGCGAGCCCGTGGGTGACGTCGACGAGGAGCTGCACGCGACTCGCCCCGGCCGGCGGCGCATCGTCCTGCGCCTCCCCCGTGAGCGCGAGCAGCCGGGCCAGCGCCGCCTCCTCCACCGCGTTCGCCAGCGCGGCCTTGCTCGGGAAGTGGAAGTGCAGCGCCCCGTTGCTCACCCCGGCCAGCGAACTGATCGCGGTCAGCGAGGCCACCGAGAAGCCGTCCCGATCGAAGGTCTCGGCTGCGGACCGGATCAGGGTTTCGCGCGTGCGCGCCGCGCGTTCCTGTTTGACCATCGACTGCTCCGTCACTGCGAGGGGTGCCACGCCCGCGAAGGCGGGCGGGCGACTGCTTGCTCCGGAGCATCGCGAGGCGGCCGTTCACTCCGGACCCCACTATAACAAACCGTCTGTGCGGTTTTTGAGAAGAGGGATCACACGGCATAACGTCAGCCCGGAGTGGAGGGAAGAACACGCCGCGTGACCGAAGGCATTCGGACACCGTCGATCAGCGGACTTGAGGATCACTTAGGCCGGACTCGACCCACCGGGACCCCGCAAGGGCCCCGGGCGGCCCGACCAGAGTGGAACGGGGTCCGAAAGAGCCGACCTGACCAGCGGAAACGTTTTATTCGGAAGGAAATCATCCGTAGTTTGCACGAGCGGATGGTCAGATACCGCTAGAAATTAAACCGGTTGGTATGTATCTTTCCCGCCAGAGGCAACAAGCCCTTCTCGCCAGCGGAGCCCAGGGGGAGCAATGTCTGCGAGTACCTTTCAAGTCGAACTGACTGGCTTCGACAGAGAAATGACGCGACGGGCCCCGTGGGCCTCGGTGAACCGGCCCGCAGTCCTCTCCACGTGGACCACGACCGTGCCCAAGGAATTAGTGCACCGGGCCGCCGTCGCCGAGGTCATGCTCACCGACTGGGAACGCCAGGACGACACCCACTTCACCGTCACCGCCCAATGGCCGCGCAGCCACAGCTTTTTCATACCCGTCCACGGCACCCACCATGACCCCCTCATGGCCGTGGAGACCTTTCGCCAGGTCGGCGCCCTCCTCGGCCACGCCGAGTTCGGCGTCCCGTTCGGCCACCAGTTCCTGATGCGCGACCTCAGCATCGCGGTGCGGCCCGAGCAGCTCGTCGTGGGCAGTGCCCCCGCCTCCATCGACATCGAGGTCACCTGCACCGACGTACGGCGGCGCGGCAGCCGGCTGGCCGGACTGCGCTACGAGGCCGTCCTGCGCCGCGACGGCGAACTGGCGGCGACCGCGGCCGCCTCGTACACGTGCATCGCGCCCACCGTCTACGAGCGGCTGCGCGGCGACCGCGCCCTGAGCGGCGAGGAGCGCCGCCTGCCGCTCACCGCGCCCGCCGCCCCGCAGAGCGTGGGACGCGTCTCGCCCATGGACGTCGTCCTCTCCCCCACCGATCAGCCGAACCGCTGGTTCCTGCGGGCGGACACCCGCCACCCGGTGCTGTTCGACCACCCCGTGGACCACGTACCGGGCATGGTGCTGCTCGAAGCCGCCCGACAGGCGGCCTCCGCGGTGCTGGGAGATTCCGCTTTCCTTCCGCTCGGTATGGACAGCTCCTTCGAGCGGTACGCGGAACTGGATGCCCCGTGTGTCATCGAGGCGCACACGCTGCCCCGTGAAGCCGTACCCGAGGGCCGGGCCGCCGTCGTGGTCACCGGTCACCAGAACGGCAGTCCCGTCTTCAGCTCCACCGTGTCCGCGGCGCCGTACGAGTTCTGACGGCCCGGGAGCCGGCGCCGTCGACACCGCGCGGCGCCCTCACACGAAAGCACCCAGGTGATCCCTCGCCCACGCGCGGAAGGAACCGGCAGGACGGCCGAGCAACGCGGGCACCGTCCCGTCCACCCGGGCCTTCGCCCCCGCGCGCTGGCGCTCTGCGCTCTCCAGCAGCGCCTCGACGAGATCGTGCGCGTACCTCCCCCGCAACGCCGTGCGCGCCCGCTCCGGGCCCAGCTCCTCGAAGGTCAGCGGACGTCCCAGCAATTGCGCGAGCTGCTCGGTCTGCTCGACCGCGGTGATCGCCCGCGGCCCGGTCAGCGTGTACGAACGCCCGGCGTGCCCGTCCCCGGTGAGGGCCCGTACCGCCACGTCCGCGATGTCGCGCGGATCCACGCACGCGTTGCCCGACGTCCCGCACAGCGCCCGTACCATCCGCTCCGCGCGCACCGTCGCGGCCCAGGACAGGCTGTTGGACATGAACGAGCGCGGGCGCAGCAGCGTCCATTCCATCCCCGAGCCGCGCAGCAGCTCCTCGTTCCCACGCTGCCACCGGGTGATCAGATCGTCGGCCCCCGGGTCCTCCACGGCCGCGGCGGACAGCTTCACGACGTGCCGCACGCCGGCCGACCGCGCGGCCCGGACGAACCGCGCATCCTCGTCGCCGCCGATCTCCGCGGTCACCAGGAAGGCCGCGCTCACACCGTGCAAGGCCCGTACGAGCGACGCCCGGTCCCGGTAGTCGCCGTGGACGGCCTCCGCTTGCGCGCGGAGGCTCACAATCCGTTCCGGATTTCTACACATCACGCGAAACCGCAGGTCGGAGGGCATTCTCCGCACCACCTCGCGTCCGACCGTCCCCGTGGCCCCCGTGACCAGAATCATGACCTTCCCTCCCTGACCTGACATTTTCCCGCCCCCGGCCACCAGCCGAGGCCCGTCACCCGCTGTAAGATACGAACTGGGCGGTTTTTTTACATGCCCCATGAACAGAGGAGGGAGGAGGCAACGTGGCTGAGCAAGTCCGGGCCATCCGCACACGGCAGGCGATCCTTTCCGCGGCGGCCAAGGTCTTCGAGGAGAACGGCTACCAAGCCGCCACGATCTCCCAGATCCTCACCGAGGCCGGGGTGACCAAGGGCGCCCTGTACTTCCACTTCCAGTCCAAGGACGACCTGGCCCAGGGGGTCCTCGGCGAACAGGACCAGCGGATCCTCGTCCCCGACCGGGCCTCCAAGATGCAGGAGATCGTGGACATGGTGATGCTCCACGCCTACCGCCTGCAGACCGACCCCATGGTCCGCGCCGGGGTACGGCTGACCATGGACCAGCTGGCACAGGGCCTCGACCGCAGCGGCCCGTTCGTACGCTGGGCCGAGGTCGTCACCGTCACGCTCCAGAAGGCCCAGGAGCAGGGCGAGCTGCTGCCCCACGTCGTCCCCGAAGAGACCGCCGACGTGCTCGTGGGAACGTTCGCCGGCATCCAGTCCATGTCCCAGGCCATCTGCGACTACCGGGACCTGGCGGCCCGGACCTCCGCGCTGGTGCGCCACCTGCTGCCCAGCATCGCCGTCTCCTCCGTCCTCGCCTCCCTCGACCTCGCCGAGCCCCGCGGAGCCGCGGTCTACGCCGAGGCCCGCGAGGCGGCGGACGCGCTGGAGCTCGCGGCCGCCGGCTGAGCCGCGCCCGCCGTCCCCCGGGCCGGGACGGCGGCACCGCCAGGCCCGGGGCTGCGCCCGCGGCCGTGGGCGCCCGTACGGGAGCCCGCGTCCCGGCCCTCGCCGCGTCACGCGCACCCCGTACGGGCGCCCACGGCGAAGTACACCGACAGCGCGGCGCCCAGGCCCGCGCCTCCCGGTGCCCACGCGATGTACCCGTCGGGGCGCACCAGCAGGGCCTCGTACGGCACGTCGGGCGTGGGCCGGGCGCGCACCACGCGCACGATCGACTCCCAGCCGCGCGCCTCTTCGCGGTGGACCGCTCCCTTGTCCCCGAGGAGCAGCAGCAGCGGCCGGCCGCCCTGGAGCAGTCGGATGACGTCCGTCTCGCCGGTCGAGGTGGTCAGTACGGCATTGTGCAGAAACGTTCCCGCGCTCGGGCAGGAACGCCCGGGCTGCGCCGGGAGCACCGCCGGCAGCACCGTGTCCTGCGCACTGATGAGCCCGCCGAGGTGCCCCTGGGCGCCCTCCTGCGCCAGCAGCCCCGAGAACACCCCGCGCAGGGCGTCGAGCTCGGGCCCCGGCCGCATCAGCGCGAGCTGGGCCCGGGTGTTCTCGATGACCCGCCGCGCGACCGGCCTGCGCTCGGCGTCGTACGTGCCGAGCAGCTCCGGGCCCGCCTCCCCGCGCACCGCGAGCGCGAGCTTCCAGGCCAGGTTGAGGGCGTCGAGGACCCCGGTGCTCAGGCCCTGCCCGCCGATCGGGAAGTGCACGTGCGCCGCGTCCCCCACCAGGAAGACCCGCCCCTCGCGGAAGGTCCGGGCCAGCCGGGCGAAATCGCTGAACCGGCCGAGCCAGCGCGGCTCGTCCATCGCGATCTCCCGTCCGGCGATCCAGGACACCTCCGCGCGCAGTTCCTCCAGCGTGGGCGGCAGGTGCCGGTCGGCGAACGCCCCGGCGCAGTTGAGCGTCCGTACGTGCGTCCTGCCCCCGGCGTCGCCCTTGGCCACGATCCAGCCGCGCGGGGTCCGGTGCCAGCCCGCGGGCAGCGCGTCCGGTTCGGCGAGCCGGACCGCGCCCATCAGGGCGGAAATGGTGGCCGGATGGGTCTCGGAGCCGATGCCCGCGAGCTCGCGGACCGTACTGCGCGCACCGTCCGCCCCCACCACGTACCCCACCCCGTACGCGACCGGACCGCGCGGCCCCTCGGCCTCGATCCGCACCCCGTCCGCCTCCCGGACCATCCCGGTGACCCGGTGCTCGCGCAGGATCCGAGCGCCCGCGGCCCGCGCCCGCTCCTCGAACTCCCGCTCCAGCCGCGCCTGGGGGCACTTGAGGATCGGCTCCGGCTCGGTCTCGGGAGCGGTGATGAACAGGCCGGGCAGCCCGGCGAAGTGGAAGGGGCTCCCGGCCCGGCCGCCCCGGAAGGGGGCGTGCGGGGCGGCGGGTGCGGGCAGGTGGCCGCGCCGGGCCAGGCACTGCACGGCCCGGGCGTGCAGCGTGGTCGCCTTGGGCCGGTCGGACACCCCCGACCGGGATTCGAGGAGCACCGTGTCGACTCCGAACGCGGCCAGCTCGGCCGCCACGAGCATCCCCACGGGGCCGCCGCCCACCACCGCGACCTGCGCCCGCATCCCACGTTCCCCCTGCACAGCGGCTGCCTCCCCGTTGACGACCCCTCGGGCCCGGAAATATACCGGGTGTCCCGTTTTTTTTCCAAGGAGGAAGCGCTTCTACCGGTAGGTGGGTGGGTGGGTGGGGACAAGCCGCCCCGCTTACGGAAGCAGCCCGCGCACAGCCGAGGACATCGGGCCGCCCTCCGAACGCTCCGTCTTGTGCCCCTTGTTGCCCGGCGCCAGCGTCCGGGCGTCCACGGCCTCAGCCGGCGCCCCGGTCGCGTACAGCCCCTCCGGGGCGGTGTCCCGGTCGTGCGGCAGCAGCCAGAACACCCGCCTCCGGAACGTCCCGGAGGAGCGGGAGGGCTTCGCCTTCGGCCCCAGCAGCGCGTACCCGACCATCCGCCCGTCGCGGTGGTAGGCGGGCCGTCCGCGCCGCGTCGGCAGCCGGTCCAGGCTCTGGCGGACGTAGTCGAGCCGGCTGATGTCCTCCAGCCAGACGAGGTCCACCTCGTGGACGATCTCGTCTTCTGCGATGAGGGCGCTCACACTGTCTCCTCGTCCGCGAGCAGGCCGATGCCCGGGTAGTACTTGCGCTGGTTGGACAGGATCATTTCCTTCGGCGACGCCAGTCCCACCGATTCGCGCACCCGCGCCGCGAAGGCCCGGGACGAGATCGCCGGAGCGCCCTCAGTCTGGCACCAGCCCCTGTAGGCCGCGTAGAGCTGTGCCTGTTCCGCCCGCAGATCGGCCTCCAGCCGGCAGGTCTCGCCGATGAAGCGCCCGGTGTGGTCCTCGGTCTCCGCGTACGCCGTGGTCGCGATGCGGACCCGCTCCGGGCCCGTGAGGTCGCGGTCGCCGCCGAGGTAGCGGCGGGCGCCGTCGATGAGCCAGTTGAGGATGCCCGGGCCCTCCTGGGTGACGAGCACGTCCGCCAGGTTGTCTATCTTGCGGTCGTCGGAGACCACCCGCTCGAACGGGATCAGCCGCATGCGCCGCCAGAACGCGAACCCGCCGGTGCCGACCTCGGGCCGGTGGTTGCCCAGCAGCCACATCTTGTGGGTGGGCTCGAAGCTGAAGAAGTCCTGCCGCATCCGGCGCGCCTTGATGCGGTCGCCGCCGGTGAGCAGTTTGACCCGGGCCTCGTCGAAGCGGTCGCCCGGCTTGACCTCGCTGCACACGATGACGCGGCGGCCGTGGAGTTCGGCGAGGTCGGTCGGGTGCCCCTCGTACGGGCGCGACATCAGGAACCCGGGGGGAGCGGCGTCCGCGTAGTCCCCGAGCAGCTTCATCAGGACGTCCAGCAGGACGGATTTGCCGTTCTTGCCGGAGCCGAACAGGAACGGCATGACCTGGGCGCCGACGTCCCCGGTGACGGAGTAGCCGAGCAGCAGCTGGAGGAAGCCGATCATCTCCGCGCCCTCCGGCCCCTCGCCGAAGGTGTCGGTCAGGAAGCGGTTCCAGCGGGGCGTGGACATCTGCCGCGGGGCCGCCGAGGTGGAGCGGGAGTGGAAGTCCTTCGTGGGCTCGGCCGGGCGGATGTGCCCGGTCCGCAGGTCCACGACACCGGCCGGCGTGCACAGGGCGTACGGATCGGCGTCCAGGCGGGCCGCGTTGAGCACCATGCCCGGGGCGGACTTCGCCTGGGTGAGCATGGCGTTCATCCCGCTGGTGCTGAGCGCGCGGCGGCGGTGCTGCTGGAGCGCGGCCGCGGGATGGACGCCGCGCGGGTCGGTGGTCGCGATGGACTCGGCCAGGTCGCCCGCGGACCACATGACGGTGTCGTCCTCGTCGATCTGCCAGCGCGTACCGTCCCAGCGGAACCAGCCGATGCCCGGGACGTGCCGGTAGTCGTTGCGGTAGAGCTTGACGAACAGTTTGGCGTTGCCGCGGTCGGTGAGCGTGTCGGGCAGCAGTCCGTCGGCCGTCGCCTCGCCGCCCGCCCCGGCCACCGCCAGGGCGTCCAAGGGCTCCAGGACCTCCGCGGGGCCGCTGTCGGCCGTCTCCCGGCCGGGCGCGTACTCGGAGGACTCCAGGCACTCCTGGGAGCCGCGGGGCGCCGGTACGGGCTGTGCGAGGATCTGCGCCGCGACGGCCTGCACGTCGAAACCGGGCCGTTCGTCGAAACCGGTCAGCACGCTGTCGTTCTCCGGCCTCACATGCGGCCTCACACGCGGCCTCGGAGGGCCAGCGGGCGTGCCAGGCCCGCGCTCAGCCCGCCGCGGATGATGGCCCGGCAGCGGCCCTCCTGCCCGGGGCGGGCCAGCTCGGCCGCGTCCTCCAGGGCCCGCAGGGCCTCGGCCTCGGCGAGGTGCCCGGCGGCGACGAGTCCCCCGGCGGTGTAGGCGGCGCGGTTCAACTTCTCGGAGAACGCGGCCCCTTCGGGTATCGCCGCGCAGCCGGCCACCTCGGCCAGCACTCCCGCGAGCACCCGGTCCGACGCCGCTCGTCCCCCGCCCGCCGCGATGACGGCCTGCCGGGCCCGGGGCGGGACGGGGCGGGGCCCGGGAAGGGCCTCGGGGGGCAGGTGCCCGGTGCGCTCCAGTTCGTCCGCGAGCCAGCCCGGCAGCGGCGCGGGCCCGCGGACGGCTCCCAGCGGCCGGTAGACCCCGGCGGGGGTCACGGTCCCCGGAGCCACGATGTACCCGCCGTGGGCCCGTACGTCGACCTGCCAGGCCAGCGCCCGGCCGCCGGCCGACCCGGCGGAGCACTGCCAGCGCAGGCCGCCCTCGTTGCGGTACCAGACGTGCAGGCCCCCCGAGGGGGTCCGTACGCGCAGGGTCGTCTCGTCGTCCGCGGGGCTCGTGGCCCCGCGTAAGGCGGCCAGCACGCCCAGGGTGTGGAACCCGTTGGCCAGCCCGGTCAGGTCGACGGTGTCGGCGATGGGGATGCCCGGCAGCAGCCGCTCGCGGCCCGGCAGTTCGCGGGCGTGCGCGTCGACGTCGATGACGACGAGGCCCGCCGGACCGGTGGCGACGCCGACCCCGAGGTCGGGGCGCGCGCCCCACCACTGGCGGATCCGGTCGCAGTCGAGGGTGGCGGCGTGGAACCCGTGGCACCAGCGGCCCGCCCGCAGGCAGTCGCAGGCACCGCGGTCGTGGCCCGGAACGCGGCACGCCTCGCAGTTGCCCACGGGCGTCTTGCGGCCCGGAGCAAGGGGGTGAACCGGCCACCCCTGGCGCGCGCACCACATGGCAGTCGTCAGAGGCTGCGACACGACCGCGGCAGCTCTCGTGAACTGCCTTGGGTCGCTGCGCGAAACCCGCAGCTCAGCTGCCATTCACTTCCCCCATCAGCGACTGAAGCGACTCAACGCCCGACAACAGATTAGCGAAACCACCGGGAGACGAGAGGCATATGAGCCAGAACACGTGTACGTCTCCGTGAGGAGCCCCAGCGGAGCCCCAGCGACCGAGCGACTGAACGCACAGCGACTCAGTCTCGTTCGGTCGCTCGTTGAGTCGCTCACAGAACACCAGGTCACAGCCTTGCGCAAGGCAAAACAGCGACTGAAGCGACTCAAGACCCCTATATATGACGCGCACACGCGCATGCGTACGCGCACGCCAATGTCTCCATATACCCGGACCTTGAGTCGCTTCAGTCGCTGTTTTCCCCGGTAACACCCTCTGACCTGTGCTTTCTCTTTCGCTCTGAGAGCGACCCAAGAGTCGCTCAGTCGCTTTTCTTCAGTCGCTGCCCTCCGCCCCGCGCGCTCCGGGCCTTCTTGAGCGTTTCCGGAGTCCGGCTCCAGCGGGAAGCGAGCAGCGACTGGAACGACGCGAAGGGGCGGCGCACGCCGACGTGGTGTCGGAGTACGCCGCCCCGGGGCGGGCCGGGCGGTCTCCCGGCTACTTCGGGTCCCGGTCGAAGACCGCCTTCGACCAGAAGTGGCCGAGCAGGCAGAGCGCGAGGCACCAGCCGAGCGCCAGCCACCCGTTGACGCCGATCTCGGTGCCGAGCAGCAGCCCGCGCAGGGTCTCGATGGCCGGGGTGAACGGTTGGTACTCGGCGATCGGCCGGAACCAGCCCGGCATCGCGTCCACCGGGACGAACGCGCTGGAGATGAGCGGGAGGAAGATCAGCGGCATCGCGTTGTTGCTGGCCGCCTCGGCGTTCGGGCTGACCATGCCCATCCCGACCGCGATCCAGGTGAGCGCAAGGGCGAACATCGTCAGCAGCCCGAAGGCCGCGAGCCATTCCAGGGCCGTGGCGTCCACGGAGCGGAAGCCGATGGCCACGCCCACGGCCCCCACCAGGACCACGCTGACGACGGACTGCAACACGCTGCCGACGACGTGCCCGACGAGCACCGAGCCGCGGTGGATCGCCATCGTGCGGAAGCGGGCGATGATGCCCTCGGTCATGTCGTTGGAGACGGACACGGCGGTGCCGATGGTGGTGGAACCGACGGTCATCAGCAGGAGGCCCGGGACCAGGTAGGCGATGTACGCGGAGCGGTCGGCGCCGCCGCCCATGCCGGCGCTCATCACGTCGCCGAAGACGTAGACGAAGAGCAGCAGCAGCATGATCGGCGTCAGCAGCAGGTTCAGCGTCATGGACGGATAGCGCCGTGCGTGCAGGAGGTTGCGGCGCAACATCGTGGACGAGTCGCGGACGGCGAGGGCGAGCGAGCTCATCGGGAGGTCTCCTTGGTCTGGGTGGTCTTCGTGCCGCCGCCGGTCAGGGCGAAGAACACGTCGTCGAGGTCGGGGGTGTGCACGGTCAGCTCGTCCGCCTCGACGCCGGCAGCGTCGAGCCAGTCCAGGAGGGAGCGCAGCTCGCGCTGGCTGCCGTCGCTGGGAACCTGCAGCGACAGCGCCTCGTCGTCCCGGGTGACCTCGCGCAGTGCGAGGGCGGCGTTCCGGTAGGCGGCCGGGTCGGAGAAGCGGAGCCGGACGTGTCCGCCGGGGATCAGCCGCTTGAGCTCCTCCGCGGTGCCCTCGGCCGCGATCCTGCCCTCGTTGAGCACGGCGATCCGGTCGGCGAGCTCGTCCGCTTCCTCCAGGTACTGCGTGGTGAGGAAGACGGTGACGCCGCCGGTGACCAGCTCGCGGATGATCTGCCACATGTTGTGGCGGCTGCGCGGGTCGAGGCCGGTGGTCGGCTCGTCGAGGAAGATGATCCGCGGGTCGCCCACCAGCGTCATGGCGATGTCGAGGCGGCGCTTCATGCCGCCGGAGTACGTGGACGCCGGCTTCTTCGCCGCCTCCACCAGGTCGAAGCGCTGCAGCAGCTCGGCGGCCACGCGCCGCCCCTCGCTGCGGGAGAGGTGGTGCAGGTCCGCCATGAGGAGCATGTTCTCCTCGCCGGTGATGAGCCCGTCGACGGCGGAGAACTGCCCGGTGACGCCGATCGCGGCGCGCACCCCGTCCGGTGCCGTGGCGATGTCGTGGCCCGCGACCCGGGCCTGCCCGCCGTCGGCGGAGATGAGCGTCGACAGGATCTTCACGACGGTGGTCTTGCCGGCTCCGTTGGGCCCCAGCAACGCGAACACGGACCCGGCCGGGATGTGCAGGTCGACTCCGTCGAGCACGGTCTTGTCACCGTACGACTTGCGCAGACCGGTGGTGGAGACGGCGGCGGGCGACGCGTGACCGTCGGCCTGCCTTGGCGTGGGCATGACAGAAGAAGGCATGACGCCCTCCATTTCGAAGGCTCGGGAAGACTGAAGGGGGCGGGCGGTGTGTCCGGTGCTCAGGCCTTGGCGCGGCGGACGTCGATGTTGCCGTGCCGGGTACGGGCGCGGACCTGGACCGTCTCCTCGCCACCCTCCGGGCTCTCGGACGGGGTGAGCCCGTTGCGGACCTGGCCGGAGGTGGAGCTGACGTCGAGCCAGGCGGCCGTGCCCTCGCGGACGCCGACCTCGATGGCTCCGTACGAGGTCTCCAAGTGGACCGTTCCGCGGACCACTTCGCCGACGCGCAGCGCGCCGTGGGCGGTGGTGGCGGTGACCGAGTCCTCGGCCCGCCGGATCTCGATGTCCCCGTTGGCCCCGCTCACCCGCAGCTCGCCGATCGCCGCGCCGACGGTCGTCGTGCCGTGCGAGTTCTTCAGGACGGCAGGCCCGTCGACGAGGCCCACGCGCAGGCTGCCGGAGCTGGTGGTGATCTCGGCGGATCCCTCGACCCGGTCGACGGTGATGGACCCGTGCGAGGCCTTCAGGTGCAGCGGGCCGGTGACGTCGAGGCGGACGTCACCGGACGAGGTCTGCACGCGGACCTCGCCGAGCCGGCCCTCGCCGAACACCTGGGTCCAGGAGCCGGTCATGTCGATGCGCGAGCCCGTGGGCAGTTCGACGGTCACGTCGACGACGCCGGTGCGGCCGAACATGTTGGACTTGGGCGTCCGGACGGTCAGTACGCCGCCCGAGCAGGAGACCTCGGTCTGCTCGGCCGTCCGCACGTCCAGGTCCTTCTTCGGTTCGCGGGGGCGCACCTCTACGACGGTGTCGGTGCGCTCACCGGCGACGAACTGGATGGAACCGGCCTCCACGCGCGCCGTGGCCGAGATCGGTTCGGGAGTGTCGAAAGAAGGCATGGCTGTCCCGTCCTCTTGGGTCTGTGGGGTGAACTGGTGACTTGCTGTGACGAGTGGTGACGTGTGGTGACGTGGTGAGGCGTTCCGGACGGAGGGCTAGCGGACCCAGCCGGTGATGCTCTGTCCGACGCTCCGGGTCTTCTCCGCCGGGCGCGGCCGGGCGCCGCCGCCGCCGTCGACGGCGGCCGACACGGCTCGCACCAGCCAGGCGTTGACCGACAGGCCCTCGCGGTTCGCGGCCTCCTCGGCGCGCGCCTTGAGGTGGGCCGGCAGGCGTAGGTTGACGCGGGCGGTGCTGCCCTCGTCGCCGTCGGCCGCGACGGGGGCCGGGAGCGGCTCGAAGGGCGCCGCCGGCGAGGCGGGGGCGCCGCCCTCGGTGGGCGGCAGCGTCACCACGAAGTCCGGGTCCAGGCCGCGCAGCCGTACGTCGACCGAACCGGGCGCGAGCTCGCGGGTGATCTCGTCCATCGCGGCGGAAAGCACGTTGAGCATGGTCAGCCGGGTCGCCGACTCCAGAGGAGCCGTGAGCCGGTCGGCCAGGCTGCGCGCTTCTTCCCCGCCGGCTTCGGCGGCCACCGCGAGCTCGCGGCGAAGGTTGTCGACATAGGGCGTGAGGTCCATGGCTCAATGATGGCACCACAATGGCGCCACACGCAAGCCTTGATGGCACCACATGTGGCGCCGGACCCTCCTAACAGCCTCCCACCTGCACAAACATCAAGGAACTCACCGAGGCTTCGAGGTCACAGTCCCTACTAACACGCCCCCGAAGGCCCCATGTGGCACCGCACGGCGTCACGTGGCGCCACATGGCGCCGCGTGGCACCGCATGGCGCCGCTTGGCACCACCCGCATCCTTCAGCCCGCCTGCGGCCCGTACTCCCCCGTCAGCAACAGCTTCTTCTGCGGCTTGCCCATCGCATTGCGCGGCACCGCCGCCACGAACCGCACCTCCCGCGGCCGCTTGTGCACGGACAGGTGCGCGGCGACGAAGTCCGTGAGCTCCTCCCCCGTCACCCCCTGCGCCACCACGAACGCCACGATCCGCTGCCCCAGATCCGCGTCCGGGACCCCCACCACCGCCGCCTCGCTCACCGCGGGATGGTCCAGCAGCGCGTTCTCGATCTCCCCGGCGCCGACCCGGTACCCGCCCGTCTTGATCATGTCGACCGAAGCCCGCCCCACGATCCGGTGCACCCCGTCCGCCTCGTCCACGGCCGCGATGTCGCCCGTACGGAACCACCCGTCCTCGGTGTACGCGGCCGCCGTCGCCTCCGGCCGGCCCAGGTACCCCGCGAAGAGCGTCGGCCCGGTCAGCTGGAGTTCCCCGATCCCGGCGCCCGGCTCGGCCGCGATGCGCGTACGGATACCCGGCAGCGGGGTGCCGACCGTACCGGGCCGTACCTCGCCGCCCGCCCGGCCGCTGACGGTGATCAGCGTCTCCGTCATCCCGTACCGCTCCACCGGCCGCAGCCCGGTCAGCCGCTCCAGGTCCCGGAACACCGGCGCCGGCAGCGCCGCGCTGCCCGAGACCAGCAGCCGCGCCCCCGACAGGGCGCCCGCGGCCTCCGGGTCCGCGGCGATGCGGGACCACACGGTCGGCACCCCGAAGTACAGGCTCCCGCCGGCCCGCGCGTACGCCTGCGGCGTCGGCCGCCCGGTGTGCACGAGGCGGCTGCCGGTGCGCAGCGCCCCGAGCACGCCGAGGACGAGTCCGTGCACGTGGAAGAGCGGCAGCCCGTGCACGAGGGTGTCCTCGGCGCTCCACTGCCAGGCTCCGGCCAGCGCGTCCAGGTCGGCGGCGAGGGCCGCGCCGGTCAGCACCACGCCCTTGGGCGCGCCCGTGGTCCCGGAGGTGTACAGGACCAGCGCCGGGTCCTCGGGAGCGGCGGCCGGCCCGGTCCGGTCGGAACGCCGGGCGAAGTCCACCTCCACCACCTCCGCCCCGGAGTCCCGCAGGATGTGCTCCCGCTCGGCGGGCCCGGCGTCGGGCGGCAGCGGTACGAACGGCACCCCGGCCAGCAGCCCTCCGACCGCGGCCGCGACGGTCTCCAGGGAGGCCGTCGCCGTCATCGCGAAGGCCTTCGCGCCGGCCACGTCGGCGGCCACCGCCCGCGCCGCGCCGAGCAGTTCCTCGTACGAGGCGCTGCGCCCCGCGACGCAGACCGCGTCCGCCCTGTCCCCGTAGACCCCGTCCAACGCCGTCAGCACGCTCACGTCCCCCTCGGTGTTCACTCCGGCAGCTCGGCCCCAGGCTACGGCCCGCCACCTCCACCGGGGGTCGAGCGACGGGGCCCGGGGCGCGAGCCCCGGACCCCGGCCCGCGTTCCCGCGGTCGGTCAGATGACGCCCTGGGCGAGCATCGCGTCGGCGACCCGCTCGAAGCCCGCGATGTTGGCGCCCGTCACGTAGTCGCCCGGGGCCCCGTACCGCTCGGCGGTCTCGTGCGCGACGGCGTGGATCGACCGCATGATGCCCGCGAGCTCGTCCTCGACGCGCTCCGCGCTCCACGCGGTGCGCGCCGCGTTCTGGCTCATCTCCAGCGCGCTGACGGCGACTCCGCCCGCGTTGGCGGCCTTGCCGGGCCCGAACGCGACCCCGGCCTCCTGCAACAGCCGTACGGCCTGCGGCGTGGTCGGCATGTTGGCACCCTCGGAGACCGCCTTGACCCCGCTCGCGATGAGCGTACGGGCGTCCTGGCCGTCCAGTTCGTTCTGCGTGGCGGACGGGAACGCCACGTCCGCCGGGACGTCCCAGACCCGCCCGCCCTGCACGTACCGCGCCGAGGAGCCGCGCCGCTGCGCGTACTCGCTCACCCGGCCGCGCTCGACCTCCTTGATCTGCTTCAGCAGTGCGAGGTCGATGCCCTTGTCGTCGATCACGTAGCCCTGGGAGTCCGAGCAGGTCAGCGGGTTCGCGCCGAGCTGCTGGAGCTTCTCGATCGTGTACAGGGCGACGTTGCCCGAACCGGAGACCACCGCGGAGAGGCCGTCCAGCGACTCGCCCCTGACCTTCAGCATCTCCGCGGCGAACAGAACGCTGCCGTAGCCGGTGGCCTGCGGCCGGATCGCGGAGCCGCCCCAGCCGGCGCCCTTGCCGGTCAGCACCCCCGCCTCCCAGCGGTTGGTGATGCGCCGGTACTGGCCGAACAGGTAGCCGATCTCGCGGCCGCCGACGCCGATGTCACCCGCGGGCACGTCGGTGTGCTCGCCGATGTGCCGGTGCAGCTCGGTCATGAACGACTGGCAGAACCGCATGACCTCGGAGTCCGAGCGGCCGCGCGGGTCGAAGTCGCTGCCGCCCTTGCCGCCGCCGATGCCGAGCCCCGTCAGCGCGTTCTTGAAGATCTGCTCGAAGCCCAGGAACTTCACCACGCCGATGTCCACGGAGGGGTGGAAGCGCAGGCCGCCCTTGTACGGGCCCAGCGCGCTGTTGAACTCGACGCGGAAGCCCCGGTTGACGTGGACCCGGCCGCGGTCGTCCTGCCACGGCACCCGGAACACGATCTGCCGCTCCGGCTCCGTCAGCCGCTCCACCAACGCCACCGCCGGATCCGCGTACTCGGGCCGCGCGGCGAAGACGGGGGCGAGGGTCTCCAGCACCTCGCGCACCGCCTGGTGGAACTCCGGCTGCGCGGGGTTGCGGCGCTCGATCTCGGCCCGCAGTGCTTCCAGCGTGTCCTTCGAGTCCTTCACGTATGTCCTCCTGGGAGTACGGGTGCGTAGACGACGGCAGGTGCATGGTGCCATCAGGTCCGCGAGTACCGATCGCTTCCGAGCAGAGTCTGTACGCACACGCGCACTTTTCCGAAGCACCGTCCACCCCCCGGACGCCCCGTGTGCGCCTACGATCGGCTGACCCGTGAACGACCGCGCGCGGCCGATCCGATCAGCAGGGGGAACAGGGCGTGGACACCGCACGACTCGCCGTACTCGTCGCCGCGACCGTGCTCGTGGGCCTGACGGCGGGCCTGTTCTTCGCCTTCGACGTGTCCGTGATGCCGGCGCTGCGGCGCTCGGACGACCGTACGCTCATCGAGGTGATGCAGCGCGTCAACGTCGCCATCGTCAACGGCCTGTTCATGACCGCCTTCCTCGGCTCCCTGGTGCTGACGGCCCTCGCGCTGGCCCTGCACCTCGCCTCCGGCGCGGGCTCCGTGGCGCCGCCGCTGATCGCCGCGCTCGTCGCGTACGTCCTCCAGCTCGCGGTCACGGGCCGGGTCAACATCCCGCTCAACAACGCGCTGGACCGCGCCGGTCCCGCCGAGCGCGTCGCCGACCCGGCCGCCGTCCGTCAGGCCTTCGAGTCCCGCTGGGTGCCGGCCAACCACTGGCGGACGCTGCTGTGCACGATCGCCCTCGGCTGCCTGGCCTGGGCCCTGGTCCTCAGCGGCCGTCTCTGACGCGGCCCCGGCGCCTTCGTCACCGGGCGGTGGCCCGCCCGTACAGCACGGGCGCCCGCGCGGCCCCTCGACCGCCTTGCGCAGTTCCACGGCAGTCGATCCCCTCTCGGAACATCCGCCGTCGGCGCGGGACGGGCCCTCCGTTAGGGTGCGGCCATGAACAGCCCCGCACTCCGCCTGGAGCCGGTCACCGCAGCCAACTTCGATGCGGTGTGCGCGGTCCAGGTGCGGCCCGACCAGGCCCGTCTCGTCTCCCCCGTGGTCAAGTCCCTCGCCGAGGCCTACGTCCACGGGGACGTCGCCTGGCCGCGCGCGGTCGTCGACGGCGACGAGGTCGTCGGCTTCGTCATGGCCTTCGTCGACATCGCCTGGAACCCGGAGCGGGACCCCACCGACATCCGCTCGGGCATCTGGCGCCTGAACGTCTCCGCCGCCCACCAGGCCAAGGGCTACGGCCGCTTCGCGGTCCGGGCCGTCACCGCAGAGCTCCGCCGCCGCGGCTGCGAGCACGCGTACGTCACGTGGGAACCCGGCCCCGGCACGCCCGAGCCGTTCTACCTGGGCCTGGGCTTCCGCCTCACCGGCGAGCTGAGCGGCGGCCAGAGCGTCGGCGTACTGGACCTGTCGGCTTAGCGGTCGCCCGGCAGCACCACCGTGCGCGAGGGCCCGGCGGCCTCCGGCCGGGCCGTCGGCGCGGCCCCCGCCCCCGCCCGCGCCCCCGCCCCCGCCCCCGCCCCCGTACGGAACTCCTGCGGGCTGACACCCCGTACCCGCTTGAAGGCCGTCGACAGCGCGAACGCCGATCCGTACCCCACCCGCCGGGCCACCGTCGCCACCGTGGCGTCCGGCTCCCGCAGCAGATCGGCCGCCAGCGCCAGCCGCCACCCCGTCAGGTACGCCATCGGCGGCTCCCCCACCAGCTCCGTGAACCGCCGCGCCAGCGAGGCCCGCGAGACCCCGGCCTTGTGCGCGAGTTCCGCCACCGTCCAGCCGTGGGCCGCGTTCTCGTGCAGCAGCCGCAGTGCCCGCCCGACCACCGGATCGCCCTGCGCCCGGTACCAGCCCGGGGCCCCCGAGCCGGGATCCGCGAGCCACGTGCGCAGCACCCCGATCAGCAGGAGGTCCAACAGCCGGTCCAGGACCAGTTCCTGGCCCGGCTCGTCCCGGGAGATCTCCGAGGCCAGCAGCCCGATCAGCGTGGCGTCCGCGTCCGCCGCCGGACGGACCACGATCGTCGGCAGCGCGGCCAGCAGCCGGCGACCGATCTCGCTCGGCGCCTGGTAGGTGCCGCTCAGCATCACCGCCGACCCTGCCTCCTGGTACTCCGCTCCCCACGTGCGCACACCCAGCGCCATGCTGTCGGTGACGTCCTCGCCGTCCGCGGTGCTGCACCGCTGGTCCGCATCGACGGTGACCTGCACCGGCGTCCGCGGGGAGTCGGCGATCGTGTAGGGCGCGGGCCCCCGTACGACGGCAACGTCCCCGGGGCCGATCAGCACCGGCTCGCCGCCGTCGGGGAGCAGCCAGCTCGTCCCGTGCACCATGGTGGCCACCGAGAGCGGGGCCCGGTCCTCGATCCGTACCGCCCAGGGCGGGTTGTAGACGGCCTTGAGGAGGAATGCGCCCCGGGCCTTGGGGCCGTCGAGGAGACCGGTCAGCGTGTCCATGGCCCCATCCTCTCCCCGCCCCCGCGTCAGGAGCTCAAACCTCCCAGACACCGCTCGCCGCCGCCTCACGGGCGTAGTCGGCGAAGTCCCTGGGTTCCCGGCCCAGCACCTCCTCCACCCCGTGCACCAGGTGCGCGTTGCGCCCGTCGAGGATCTGCGTGAACAGGTCGGCGAACTCCTGCGGCAGGCCGACCTCGCGGAGCACGCCCCGGTACTCCTCGTCCGAGACGGGCACGTACGAGATCTCGCGTCCCGTCGCCTTCGACAGCTCGGCGGCGACGTCGGCGAAGCTCATCAGCCGGGGCCCGGACAGCTCGTACGTCCGGCCGGCGTGCCGGTCGTCGGTCAGCGCGGCCACCACCACCTCGGCGATGTCGTCGGTGTCCACGAAGGCCTCCACGGCGTCCGCGGTCGGCAGGGCGAGCTCCCCGGCCCGTACGGGCTCCAGGAAGAAGTCCTCGTCGAAGTTCTGGTTGAACCAGCTGGCCCGGACGACCGTCCAGTCGGCCCCGGACGCCTTCAGGCACTCCTCGGCGCGCTGAGCGGCCGCCTCGCCCCGCCCGGAGAGCAGCACCAGCCGGCGCGCCCCGGCGGCCACGGCCACCTCCGCGAACGCCCCGACCTGCTCGGCGGCCCCGGGAAAGCCGAGGTCGGGGTAGTAGGTGACGTACACCCGGTCGACGCCCTCCAGAGCGGGCCCCCAGGTCCCGGGCACGTTCCAGTCGAAGGCGGGAGCGCCGGTGCGCGAGCCGATCCGCACGGGGCGCCCCTGGGCGCGGAGCTTCTCCGCGACGCGCCGACCGGTCTTGCCGTTCCCACCGATGAGGAGGGCGGCTGCGGGCGAGATGTCGTTCGTTGTCCGTGTCATGGCTCAAGTCAAGCCCGCCCGGACGAGACGCGACATCGCCGAGAGGCTCAACTCCATGCGCGAGCGTCCACGCGCGGCTCAGACCGGCCCGGCTCCCGGCCCCGCTCAGACCGGCCCCGCATCCTCCTTCAGCGTGTGGGCGACGAGGGCGTTGGCGTGCCCGTGGCCCACTGCGTGCTCGCTCTTGAGCCAGGAGACCAGCTCCATGTGCTTGGTCAGCGGCGAGGACCGGATCAGGTCCTTCCACTCCGTGACGGGGCGCCCGTACTTCTTCTCGATCGAAGGGAAGTAACTGGCGGGGCCCTTCACCGGCTCGCTCATCTCTGCTTCTCCTGCCGTACTGAACCGTCGTTCTCTGGTGGAAGGCAGACGCCGACCGCTCCCAGAACTCATCGCTGCTCCCGCGGAAATCTCGGAAGACCCCCGGCCACCTGGGCGCTGCATCATCGACCCCTCGCCAAGTCGGCCGAAAACGAGGTACACCCGCCCAAAGCGGCCGATCACGTTCCCTCAACTAGGGCCGAGATCAAGCAATGTGATCACATGTCGGTATGACCCCCAGGACTCTCTACCTGCTCTGCTCCGCCGCCCCGCCCGTCTTCGACGTGGCCCACGTGATCGAGGACGCCCAGTCCCGCGGCTGGGACGTCTGTCTCGGCCTCACGCCCACCGCCGCGCACTGGGTCGCCGGAAGCCTCGACGGCCTGGCAGCCCTGACCGGGCACCCGGTGCGCTGGCAGTACAAACTCCCCGGCGAGCCGGACGTATGGCCGCCGGCCGACGCCGTGCTCTTCGCCCCGGCCACCTTCAACTCCCTCAACGCCTGGGCCCTCGGCCTCACCGACCGCTTCGCCGTCGGCGTCGCCGCCGAGGCGATCGGCAAGGGCACCCCCGTCGTCACCATGCCGTGCACGAACGCCGCCCTCGCCGCCCACCCGCAGTTCGACCAGTCCCTGGCCACCCTGCGCGGCGCCGGCGTCTCCGTCCTCTACGGCGAGGGCGGCTTCGTCCCCGGCCCGGCCGGCCCCGACGCACCGCCCCACTTCCCCTGGCCGGCTGCCCTCAGCGCCCTGGACGGCGCGAGCGCCCCGCACCTCCCGTGAGGCCCGGCGGCGGCTACTCCCCGGTCGCCCCGTCGATCGCCTCGCGCAGCAGATCGGCGTGCCCGTTGTGCCGGGCGTACTCCTCGATCATGTGGGCCAGGACGTAGTGCAGCGAGTACTTCTCGTCGCCGTACCGCCCCGTCACGTCGAGCGACTCGGCGGCGTCCACGATCGCCCGGGACCGTGCGCACGTGGCCTCCCAGATCCTGAACGCCTCCGCCGGGTCGGCGTCCTCGACGTGGAACTCCGTCCACTCCCCGCCGGCGTTCTTCGGGAAGTAGCCGCGAACGTCCTCGTCGTTCAGGACGTTGCGGAACCACCCCCGCTCCACCTCCGCCAGGTGGCGCACGAGCCCGATGAGACTCAGCCCGGACGGCACGACCGCCTTGCACCGCAGCTGCTCGTCGGTCAGCCCCGCACACTTCATCATCAAGGTGTCCCGCTGCCGCTGGAGAACGCTGGTCAAGGTGGCACGCTCATCGCCCACCAGCACGGGCCGGGTCCGCTGCTCATCGATCATCACCCGATGATCACAGCCGCCCGCCTCCCCCCGCCGCCCATTCCACATCCCGGACCGTTGACGGCGTTAACGCCGTTAACGCCGTTAACGCCCCCCGGCCCGTCCAACGGCAGACCACGGCGCCGTCGACGGGAACCGACCCAGTGGATCATTAACGGCGTTAACGCCCGGCGACCCGGAGGGCCGGGACCGTTAACGGCGTTAACGCCCGGCGCCCCCAGAGGCGGGAACCGTTAACGGCGTTAACGCCGTTAACGCCGAAGACCGACCGGAGCGGCCGCACCGTCCCCGGCCCCCTCCCGTTCCCGCCCCCACAGGGCCCGCACGACGGGGCCCGTCACCGCCGTCGTCACCAAAGCCATCAGCACCAGCGCCGTGAACAGCTCCGGCCCGATCACCCCGAGCCCGAGCCCCACGTTCAGCACCACCAGCTCCGTCACCCCCCGACAGTTCATCAGCGCCCCCAGCGTCACCGCGTCCCGTACCGGCTGCCCCGCCAGCAGCGCGGCCCCCGCCCCGCCGCCCCACTTCCCGGCGACCGCGACCACCAGCACCGCCACCGCCCACAGCCATGCGGAGCCGCCGCCGAGCAGCCCCACGTCCGTCCTCAGTCCGCTCCCGACGAAGAACAGCGGCAGCAGCACCGGTACCGCGAAGGCCCGCAACCGCTCCGCCGCCGCCTCGACCACCGCCGTCCTCGGCACCACCGCCCCGAACACGAACGCCCCGAACAGCGCGTGCACCCCGATCGCGTTGGTCGCGTACGCCGACAGGCAGAGCCCGCTGCACAGACCGACCACCATCCCGGCACCGGGCTCCCCCGGGGGAGCCCACCGCTTCACACCCCACACCAGCAAGGGCCGCACCCCCCACCACATCCCCGCCAGGAACACCCCGGCCAGGACCCCCGTACCGGCGATCCCCCACCCGGCCCCTCCCACGGCCCCGTCCGCGCTCCCCCGCGGCTGAGCCAGGGCCACCACCAACGCCAGCAGGCACCAGGCCACCACGTCCGCCACCGCCGCGCACGCCATCGCCAGCGCCCCCACCGGCGTTCCGTACAGCCCCTGGTCCTTCAGGATCCGCGCCAGCACGGGGAAGGCGGTCACGCTCATCGCCACGGCGACGAACAGCACGAACTCGGTGCGCCCGACCCCTTCCGGTGCCAGGGTCCCGTACATCGCCGGCGCCAGCAGGCTCCCGAGTCCCAGCGGGATCCACACACTCGCCTGACTCACCACCACCACGGCCCTCCCCCGCCCCCGCAGCAGCCGAGGGTCAAGCTCCAGGCCGACCAGGAACATGAAGACCAACAGCCCCAGGTTCCCCAGCACCCCCAGGTACGGGAGGACCTCGCCCGGCAGCAACCACCGGCTCCCCGCAGGCCAGATCCACCCGAGCAACGAGGGCCCGAGCAGGATCCCCACCAGGATCTCCCCGACCACGGCCGTCTGCCCGAGCCTGCGCATCAGCGCGGCGGCCACGCCGCACGCGAGGACGACCACGGGCACGGCCACCAGCACGGCTTCGAGCGGATCACGTGACGCTCCCACCACCACAGGCTTCCGCCGAAGCCCCCGCCGCGGCAACGAACCGCCCCACACTTCCAGGGGTCCGACCGTTAACGGCGTTAACGCCGTTAACGCCGTCGGCTCCCACGAACCGTCAGTCGCGTCCCACTTAAAAGTACTTGTCGACTGGTTTTCTTTGGCATCGCCCGACTAGATTGAACCTTGTACGAGTCCTGGTCGCAGCAGTCGCCCCGGGGCCCGCACACCGCCGAGGGCAACCAGCAAGCGGCGAGCGCCAACACAGCAGGAGATCCCCACATGGCAAGGGCCCGGCAGGAACGAGCCGAGATCACCCGGCAAGCGATCCTCGACGGCGCAGCCATCGCCTTCGACCGCTTCGGCTTCGGCGCCGCCAGCCTCAGCGACGTGGTCAAGCACGCCGGGGTCACCAAGGGCGCGCTCTACTTCCACTTCCAGTCCAAGGAAGCCCTCGCCCGCACCCTGATGGACGAGCAGTTCCAGGTCTCCGAAGGCGTCCCCGCCATCGAGGAGCCCGGCCTCCAGACGGTCATCGACCTGACGCACCAGATGGCCCACGGACTGCGCTCCAACGTCCGCATCCGGGCCGCCATCCGGCTCGTCATCGAGTTCGGCTCGTTCACCAACCCCGACCCCACCCCGTACAACGCCTGGATCGACACCGCCTTCGGCTGTCTGAAGCCGGCCCAGGACCGCGGCGACGTCCTTCCGTCGCTGGACCTGTACGACCTCTCGACGCTCCTCGTCGGCTCGTTCACCGGGATCCAGGTCACCTCACACGTCCGCACCGGTCGGGGCGACCTGCACACGCGGGTCGTCGACCTGTGGAACTTCATCCTCCCGGGCATCGTCCCCGCCGACCGCCTCCCCCACTTCGACCCGGCCGGCTCGCCCGCGTGCCGGGCCGAAATCGCGCTGACCACCATCCCGGACCCGGACTCCGTGGCGGTACCGGTCGGCTGACGGCGTATACAGGGCGGCCTCACACACGCCGTGGTGAACCACGGGGGTGCTCGCTACGGCGTGTGCGAGGCCGCCCTGTGGCGTTCCCGGAGCCCATCGCGCCATCTCTGGCGCCATTTCGTTAGCAAAACCCAAGCGTGGCGCGCACATCGGCCCACGAACGTTAGTAAAGTCCCTCTCATGACTTCGCCCTCGTCTCAGAGCGACCGAGAGAAGGTCGTCTCCAAGCTCCCCCCGTGGCTCCGCCAGGAGTTGAAAATCCGCACCGCCCAACTGCGGGTCGACATCCAGGACGCCGTCCACCAGGGGATCTCCCACTGGAGCGCCCTCGCCTCCGCCCCCTCCCCCGTCGACACCTCGGGCGCCGAATCGTTCTCCACCTGGCTGCCCGCCGGACAGTGGGAGTCCTTCCGCGCCGGCTCCAAGGACCGCGGCGTCTCCCTCATCCAGGGGCTCGCCCAGGCCGTCCGCCTCTGGCTGGAGATGAACCCGGCGCCCACGGTCAAGCGGCCCTCCGTCGTACGCCGCATCGTCGTGTGCAACCAGAAGGGCGGCGTAGGCAAGACCGCCATCACCGCCGGCACCGCCGAGGCCCTCGCCGAGGACCCGGACAGCCTCCACCCGGTCCGCATCGCCCGCCAGCTGGCCCGCGCCGCATCCGAGGAGGGCGCCGCCGGCGGGGAGCAGCAGCACCCCGAGCCGTCCTCCCCCCTGGACCTCGAAGACCTGCCGGGCCTCGGCATGCGCGTCCTGCTCATCGACTTCGACCCCCAGGGCCACCTCACCAAGCAGCTCGGCCAGCAGCCGCTGCCCATCGGCGGCGACAGCCTCACCTGTCACATGGCCGGCGAGGCCAAGGGCCCGCTCGCCGACCTGATCGTCCCCGTCCCGGACCAGCGCTTCGGCAACCGCCTCCACCTCCTGCCCGCCTGCACGGACGCCTTCCTCCTCGACGTCCGCCTCTCCACCGTCCGCGCCCGCGAGGCCGCCCTCGAACGGGCGCTGTCCCCCGTCGAGTCCGAGTACGACGTCATCCTCATCGACTGCCCGCCCAGCCTCGGCCTCAGCATGGACGCCGCCATCTACTACGGGCGCCGCCGCGACACCGAGCAGCCGGGCGCCTCCGGCGCGCTGATCGTCGTACAGGCGGAGGACTCGTCGGCCGACGCGTACGACCTCCTCACCTCCCAGATCAACGACCTGCGCGACGACCTCAGCCTCGACATCGACTACCTCGGTCTCGTCGTCAACCTCTACGACGGCCGCCGCGGCTACATCGCGACCTCGTCGCTCCAGGCCTGGATGGACATAAAGGATCCGCGCGTCGTCGCCGTCGTACCCGACCTCAAGGAACAGCGCGAGGCGGTCCGCGTGAAGCAGCCCCTGTTCGTCTACTCGCCCAAGGGCGACCAGGCCATCGCGCTGCGCGCCCTCGCCAGGGAGATCTCATGAGCAAGGCCGACAAACTCGGAGTCTCCGCTTCCTTCGCACGGGCCCAGCCCGTGGGCGTCAGCCCCCGCCGCGCGGCGATCGCCGAGGCCACCGGGGCCCCCACCTCGGGCATGGCCGCGCCGTCCGAGGTCCCCATCGAGGCGCTCGCCCACAACCCGTTCAACCTCCGCGAGGACCTCACCGAGCTCGACGAGCTGGCCCAGTCCCTCATCTCACGCGGCCAGCTCCAGCCCCTCGCGGTCGCCACCCGCATGGCCTTCATGGAGGCCCACCCCGGCCAGACCGACGGCCTGGGCCGGGCCCCGTACGTGGTCATCGACGGCAACCGCCGCCTGGCCGCGGCCCAGCTGGCCGGCCTCAAGACCATGCACATCCACGTGAACGACGCCCTCTCCGCCTCCGCGGCGGACATCCTGGAGTCGGCCCTGATCGCGAACGTCCACCGCGTGGACGTCGCCCCCATGGACCAGGCCCGCGCGCTCCAGGAGCTCGTCGACGTCCACGGCTCCCAGGCCCAGGTCGCGAAGCGGCTGGGCAAGACGGCGGCCTGGGTTTCGCAGCGCCTGACCCTCCTGAACCTCACCCCGGCCCTCCAGGAGATGGTCGACACGGGAGAGCTCAAGGTGGAGCCGGCCCGCCGGATCGGGCGGCTGCCCCAGGAGCAGCAGGAGGAGGCGGCCGAGGACACCTTGCAATCCCCCAACCCGCCGCGCCAGCGCACGCACACTCCCCCGCCGACCGTTAACGCCGTTAACGCTCCGGCCCCGACCCCGGCCCCGGCCCGTCCGACCGTTAACGCCGTTAACGCCGTTAACGGCGTTAACGCTCCCGCACCCGCGGCCGCCCCCCGGATCACGATCGCGACGGACTCCCCGGAAACGATCGCGGACGCCCTGACGGCCCACCTCACCCCGGACGACCTCAAGGCCGTCACGGAACTCCTGATGCAGCGCCTCTGAGCGGGCATCCGATGCAGCACCCCACGCCGGGGGCGTTAACGGCGTTAACGCCGTTAATACCGTCAACGCCCCCACGTGCGCTTCATGTGCGTTCAACGGTGCGGTTCACCTAGGCTGCACCCGGAGGTAAGCACCAATGCCCGACGAACAAGAGAGCCTCTTCGCAGCGGTCGACGCCCTGCTGGAAGAAGCCTCCCAGGACCCGCTCCCGCACCCGGACGAGCGCAAGCGCCTGCGCGAAGCCGCGGGTCTCAGCCAGGACCAGATCGCCAAGGCCCTCTCCGTCCGTCGCGAAACGATCACGTCCTGGGAGACCGGCCGTACGGCCCCCCGCGCCCCGAAACGCGCCGCCTACGCCCGCCTCCTGGAAGGCCTCTCCACCCTCCACCCCCGCAACGCCCCGGCTCCGCCAGACCCGACCGTTAACGCCGTTAACGCCCCCACCGCCGCCGAGCCGACCGTTAACGCCGTTAACGCCCCCACGCCGAACCAGCCCACCGCGACATCGCCCGAACCTCCGGCCCTGACGGCCCCGCCGACCGTTAACGCCGTTAACGCTCCGGCCCCGCCCGAGCCGACCGTTAACGCCGTTAACCCTCCGCCCTCGGACCAGGCGGCCGCGGAACCGCCCGCCACACCGGCCCCGACGGCCCTGCCGACCGTTAACGCCGTTAACGCCGTCAACGCCCCGGCCCCCACCCGGCCGCGCCCCACCAAGGCCACGCCCCCGCAGGGCCCCGCCCCCCACCCCACCCCCCTGGAAGGCAACGGCCCCCTCGTCGTCCTGGACGGCACCGACAAGGCCCACGCCGCCCACGGCCTCCTCCTCCCCCTCCCCCCCAAGGCCCGCACCGACCTCCCCACCCTCATCGCCTGGGCCCTCGGCCCCGAAGCCGATCTCCGCTCCCCCCGCCTCCACCGCAACGGCAAGGACGGCGACCCCCTCCTCGTCCTCACCCCCGCCGCCGCCGAGGCCCTCGGCCTCCCCCCCGCCCTCGAAGACCGCCGCACCCTCCGCCTCCCCGAGAACCACCCCACCCTCAAGCTCCTCGCCAAGGCCAAGTGGCAGCTCACCCGCCGCGGCTTCGGCCCCTGGCCCCGCATCTACCGCCCGGCCTCCCCCACCACCGGCCGCCAGTGCGTCCAGCTCGCGGTCCTCCCCTGGGGCGCCCTCGACGCCCGCGCCTGGGGCGAACACACCGCCGAGCTCCCCGCCCCGGAACTCGCCGCGCTCCTCACCACGTACGCCAACCGCGTCCTCACCCCCCGCGGCTCCACCGCCGTCTCCGGCCTCGAACTCATGACGGCCCTGCGCCCGCCCACCCGCGCCGCCCGCAATCCCGAGACCAACGTCTGGGAGTCCGCCCCCGTCCCCGGCTCCCTCACCCGCCCCGTCGACCCGGCTCCCCCGGAGGCCCCCGACGAGCACCCGGTCGTCGCCGCCCTCTACCCCCGCTCCCACCAGCGCACCCCGGACCAGGTCCTCGACGAAGAGGCGTACGACTGGATCCGCGACCCCCAGCTCCTCACCGACGCCGAGTGCGCCCGCACCCACGCCGTCGGCATCGACGTGAACATGGCCTTCGCCGCGGCCGCCAACCGCCTCCCCGTCGGCATCGGGCCCGCCGTACACACCCCCGCCCCCCGCTTCGACCCGAAGCTCCCCGGCTGCTGGCTCGCGGACCTCTCCTCCCTCGAACTGGACCCGCGCCTGCCCAGCCCCTTCACCCCGGGCGGCCACCGGCCCACCGGGCCGGCCTGGTACGCGACCCCGACCCTCGCCTACGCCCAGGAGCTCGGCCACCCCGTACACCCCACCGAAGCCTGGCTCCGCCCGGACCACGGCCCGTACCTCGACGCCTGGTACACCCGCCTGCGCGACGCGTACGTGGCCACCATGGCGGACCTCGGCGTCACCTCCGGGCTCCCCGAGCCCGAGTTCCTGGCTGCGATGGCCGAGCTCCAGGAGCATCCCGACCCCGTCCTGAAGCCGGTCCTCTCCGCCATCAAGTCCACCGTCAAGGGCGGCATCGGCAAGCTCCGCGAACGCCCCCAGGGCGCCGCGTACCGCCCGGGCGAAGCCTGGCCGGCCCTCGAACGCCCCACCTGGCGCCCCGACATCCGGGCCGCCGTGATCTCCACGGCCCGCGTCAACATGCACCGCAAGATGCTCAAGCTCGCCGCCGCGGGCCTGCACCCCATCGCCGTCCTCTCCGACTGCGCGGTGTACCTGTCCGACGGCCCCGGCCCCCTCGACTTCCTCCCCCGCACCCCGGAGGGCAAGCCGCTCCCCGGCGGCTTCCGCCTCGGCGTCAGCCCGGGCATGGTCAAGCACGAGGGCACCCAGTCCCTCCTGTGGGCCGTCGAGATGCTCGACCAGGGACTCAACCCCGCCCGCCACATCAAGGGCCACGATGCCGCGGCCGACGGAGAGTAGCCGGACATGCCCGAGATCGACGACAGCCTCACCCGCGCCGACGAACAGCACTTCACCCGCCCCCTCCCCAGGTCGGCCGGTGCCCGCATGCGCTTCCTCGTCAAGCAGCTCAAGTCCACGCGCGAGGCGGCCCGCCTGCTCGGCGTCTCCCAGCGCACGATCGAGCGCTACGTCAAGGACCAGCTCAGGCAGCCCAAGCCGGCCCTGGCCGCCCGACTGGAGTCCGAGGTACGCCGCCGCTGGCAGCCCCTGGTGCGCAAGCGCGCCCGTACGAAGGCCGCGCAGACGACGGGCCTGGTCATCGAGACCCGCGCCCGCTTCGGCTTCACCGCCGCCCCCGGCACCACCGACGACGGCCGCATGCGCCGCATCACCCAGCACCTGCCGCCGGAGTACGCGGGCCGCCTCTTCGCCGCCCAGGAGGCCGGCGCCGGCGAGGCACAGCTGCGCGCCATCGCCGCGGAAGGCCTCCAGGAGATCTACTTCAAGGACAACGGCGCCCGCGCCGGCGGCCTGCTGGTGGAGTTCACCGACATCGACTACGTCGACTTCGCCTTCTGAGGGCCGCCGCGACCGCCTCGACCGCCGAGGCCGGGGGACGCCCGAAGGGCCTGAAGGGACTGAAGGGACTGAGATCCGCTGGCCGATCCGGAAGGCCACGAGCTCTGCTTCCCCGCCCGTCCCGGCCCCGATCAGAGGCCTGAACAAGGACCGAACAGGGACCGGAGGGACTCAAGGGACTGAAAAACGGAATCAGAAAACAGAAACGGAAACGAGCAGTCCGGAAACCCGGAGCCCGAACGAAGCCCGAGCCCGAAGCCCGCAGCCGGGAATCCGGACGTCAGGCGACCGTCGGCGCCGACAGCCCCCGCTGCGAACGCTCGGTCTTCCTGCCCACCTGCCGCGGCCCGATCGTCCGCGGGTCGACGGCCTCGCCCGGCGCGCCCTCCCGGTACAGACCGTGCGGCTCGGCATCCCGGTCGTGCGGCAGCAGGTAGAAGACGCGCCGCTTCTGCAGACCGCTGTCCGGGTCCGCCTCGGCGGTGTCGCCGAGTTCGGTGAAGCCGATCATGCGCCCGTCGCGGTGGTAGCGCGGCTTGCCCCGGCGGCGGGGCGTTTTGTCCAGGGCCTGGCGCACGTAGTCGAGCTCTTCGGGGTCCTCCAGCCACACCACTTTGTCCTCGTGGGCGAGATCGCTTGATGTCAGTAGCGAGCTCATGGCCTGGGTCCCTCCTCGATCACATGGGCCCGGTGGGGCCCCTGGTCCCTCCACGCCGCGGGCGGCGGCGCCGATGCCGGTATACGACACGGCCCTGCTGGCCGCTGCCGGGTGGTGGATCTGTTCATCGTCCTTGTCCATCGTAGGCGTGCCCACCCCGGGGCGACATCACCCATCGTCCGATCACGTCGTGGTTGCCCTGTTCGCCTCGCGCGGAGTCTGCTCCTCATCGGCCAGGAGAGCCAGTCCGGGGTAGAACTTCTGCCCGTTCGAACGGAGCATCTCGTTCGGCGAGGCGACGCCGACCTCGGCGCGGATGCGTGTCGCGAACGCGCGCGTGGTCGCGGGCCGCAGCCCCTCGCCGTCGAGGCACCAGGCACTGTACGCCCGGTACAGGGCTCCCTGCTCGACCTTGAGGTCGCGGGGATCGGGCAGGTCGGCGCCACCCGTGGTGCAGCACTCGGCGAGGAACCGCCCGATGTGGTCCTCGGTCGTCGCGTACGCCTGCGTGGCGCTGCGCACGACGCTCGGCCCGGTCAGCGCCGGCTTGGAGGCCAGGTAGGCCTTGGCCCCCTGGATCATCCAGTGGAGGATGCCTGCGCCCTCCTCCTGTACGAGCGTCTCCGCCAGGTTGTCGATCTTCCGGTGGTCGGGGACGACCTTCTCGAACGGGATGAGCCGGATCCGGCGCCAGAACGCATGTCCGCCGGTGCCCACCTCGGGACGGTGGTTGCCGAGCAGCCAGAGCTTGTGGGTCGGCTCGAAGCTGAAGAAGTCCTGCCGCATCCGCCGGGCCTTGAGCCGGTCACCACCGGTCAGCAGTTTGACGCGGGCCTCGTCGAACTTGTCGTGCGGCTTGAGCTCGCTGCAGACGAACAGGCGCCGCCCGTGCAGCTCGGTGAGTTCGGTGGAGTGCTCGTTGAACTTGCCGCGCTCCATCAGGAAACCGGGCGGCGCCACGTCCGCGTAGTCCCCGAGGATCTTGATGACCACGTCCAGGAGGGCGGACTTGCCGTTCGCGCCGACGCCGTAGAGGAAGGGCAGGACCTGCCCGCCGACGTCGCCGGTGATGGAGTACCCGAGCAGGAGATGAAGAAAGTTGATCATCTCCTGCCCCTTCTCGTCGTCCCCGAAGGTCTCGTCGAGGAAGCGGTGGAACCGGGGCGTCGGCATCGCCTCGGGCGCCAGGTGGGTCGCCCGCGAGTGCAGGTCCCGCGTGGGATCCGGCTTGTGCAGGTCACCCGTACGAAGGTCCACGACGCCCGCCGGAGTGCACAGCGCGTACTTGTCGCCGTCCAAGGTGTCCGGGTCCAGGGCGAGTTCGGGGGAGGCCTTCGCCTGGGTGAGCATCGCCTTGACGCCCGAGGTGGACATCGAGCGCTTGCGGTGCTGGGCCAGCTCCCGGTCGGTGAAGATCCCGCGCGGGTCGTGGACGGGCAGTTCCTCCGCCATGTCGCCCGCGGCCCAGATGGCGGCCTTCTCGCCACCCGTGCGCTTCCAGCGGTACTCGTCCCAGACGTACCAGCCGAGCCCCTCCACGTGCCGGAACCGGTCGTGGTGGAGGTGCGCGAACAGCTTGGCGTTGCCGCGGTCGCTGAGGTTGTGCAGCAGGCCGGTCTGAACGAAGTCGGCGGCGCCCCCGCCCCCGGGGACCGGACCCGCGTTCTGCTGGGCGGGCAGCCGGCGCTTGCCGCGCGCCGCCGCGGCGGCGAACACGGCGGAAGCCGTGGCCGCGGGCTGCGCCGGGGCCCCCGCGACAGGGTCGGCGGACACGTCCGGCCCCACCGCCGTCTCGGCGCCGAACGCGGCGAGCTGTTCCGCCGCCGCCTGGGCGTTGAACCCCGTGCTCTTGGCGCTGCTCATGTGCGTTCCTTGGGGTGGATCGGCCGATCGCTTCCGGCGCGCAGCCCTGAGTCGACGATGAGGACGTTGCGGCGCGACTGGTGGGGCCGCGCCCGGTCCGCCGCTTCGAGCAGGAGCGAACGCCCCTGGGCCGCGTCGAGGTGACCGCCCGCGACGAGGCCGCCCGCGGTGAACGCCGCGCGGTTGAGCTTCTCGCTGAAGGCCGTTCCGGACGGGCTCGCCCCACAGGAGCCGACTTCCTCCAGAAGGCCGCTCAGCAGCCGCCTCCCGGCCTCCCGGGGTTTCCCCGGCAGGGGAAGCCCCGCCCGGGTTCCGCCGACGCCTGAAGGGCCTGCGGAGGGCGCGGTGAAGACGGGGGAGACGTGGGAGTCCCCGTGCCCCGTGCGGACGAGTTCGGCGGTCAGCCACAACGGCAGGGGCGCCGGCTGCCGGGCCCCCGGCAGCGCCTGGTAGACACCGGCCGCCGTCCGGGTCGTCGGCGCCACGATGTAGCCCCCCTCGGCCCGTACGTCGACCTGCCAGGCGAGCGCCACCCGGGAGCTCGACCCGCTGGAACACCGCAGCCGAGGACCGCCCTTGGGCGCCCGGTACCAGATGTGCATCCCGCCCGAGGGCGTACGGACCCTCAGCGTCGAGGCGTCCTCGCACGGGTCGGGCCGGGACCGGTGGGCGGCCAGGAGCGCCAAGGTGTCGAATCCGCTCTGCAGTCCGGTCAGGTCGACGCGGTCGTCGATGGGGATGCCCGGCAGCAGCCGTTGCCGGTCGGGCAGCTCGCCGGCATGGGCGTCCACGTCGATGACGACGAGTCCGGCGGCCCCACAGGCCACGCCGATGCCGAACTCGGGCTCCCTGCGCCACCATTCGCGCAGGGTGTCCAGGTCGGTGGTGGCCGCGTGGAACCCGTGGCACCAACGGCCCTGCGCATGACAGGGACAGGCCTCGGGGGAGTGGCGACGGTCCGTGCACTCGCGGCAGTTCGCGGCGGGCGTCTTGGCCCCCGGCGCCAGGGGGTGCACCGGATAGCCCCGTGAGGCCAGCCAGGCCGCCACGTCCAGGGCCGTCCCTCCGGTCGCGCCGGGGCGCGGGTTCTCGGATTGGACCAGCACTGGCTCTTCCTTGACGCGGTGTCGGGGGCGGCTATTCGTGTCCCCGGGCCCGGTCCCTGACGTACAGGCTGGCTGACCTGCGCCTCAGGGACCAGAGGGACTGAAGATTCACTATCGCGGAGATTACCGCAGGGACCACCGGGCCTCGGGTCGCAGGCATCGCCATATCGAGAATTCAGTCCCTTCAGTCCCTCAGTCCCTGAAGTTCTACCCTGGTTCGTCCGGAAAAGTTCCGTCTTCGAATCCGCTGCCGCCCCGGGCGTGTCGCGGCGCTACCCCGCGCCCCGCCTCATGCCTCCAGCCGCCCTCCAGCGCGACACGAGGACGGCATGCCGACGGAGGTCCCCCCGGAACAGGTACTGAACCACCTCGACCCCCGTTCAGTCCCTCCCTTTTCAGTCCCTCCGCAAACATGCAGGTCAGAGCCCTCCGCCTGACCGAACAGGGACTGAAGGGACTCAGAATCACTACTTCCGCTCTTTACGTGCGTGTGTGTATACGCGCAGGCATATAAGAAGCCTGGTAGTTCATATCCGGCTCATAACTGGAAAGTTGGGTCCCTTCAGTCCCTGGACCACCGGCGGCACCCCGCTGACCTGCAGGTTCATGTAGTGACTGAAGGGACAGGGACCGAAGCCGATCCACCGGCGTTCAGTACCTGTCGGGGGAGGGAGTACCGAGGGAGGGGGCAGGGCCCGCACACCCCAGGTTCCGGGAGGGGCCGGACCCGCCACCTCGACCACGCCGGAAAACCCCGCGTTTGCGCCCCAACCGGCCGAAGGCGGCTGCCGCGCACCGGCAAGCCCGCCCGGGTGCCATGACATCCGTCATGCGAACCGGTGAGCCCGCGCACTGCCCGAACCGGGACAGGGACTCAAAGATCTAGTCATGAACGTCATGGCCGGGCAAAATCTGCCCGCGAACCCGATGATCCGCGTCCTCCTCGCCGACGACGACCACCTCATCCGAGCCGCGTGCGCCGCGCTGCTCTCGCTCGAAGAGGACCTGGAGATCGTGGCCGAGGCCGCCACCGGCCCCGAAGCGATCGAGCTGGCACTGCACCACGGGCCGGACGTGGCCGTACTCGACCTCCGGATGCCGGGCAAGGACGGGTTGGCGGTGATCGAGCGGCTGACGGAGCTCCTCCCGGCCTGCAAAACCATGATCGTCACCGGTCACGCCCTGCCCGGCCAGGTCGAGAGCGCCCTCGCCCACGGAGCCAGGGGCTTCGTCCTCAAGACGGTCTCCGCCCGCGAACTGGCCGCCGTCATCCGCCAGGTCCACGCCGGGCACCGCCGCATCGACCCGGCCCTCGCCACGGACGGCGCCCCGGCCGAAGAGGGTGCGCGACCTCAGCCGCTCACGGGCGGCGGCCCCACGCCGAGACCATCGGGGAAGTGCTGAGGTCGAGGCGGCCGGACCCGACGCTCGCCAGATGCCGGTCGATCTCCTCGTCGGTCGCGAGCCCCGCCTCGACCAGCCGGCCGCGCACCTGCCTGACCGTCGCCGCCTCCAGCACATCGCAGGCCGGGGAGGTCACCGGGAAGTACGCGTCCGCGGCGACGTCCGCCAGCCCCGCGCCCCGCAGCAGCCGGGGGAGCTTGCGCCCGTACGCGAGATCCGCACCGCGAGCGGCCAGCAGCGAGCGGAAACCGGCCCTCAGCCTGTTGGCCAACACCTGCTCGGGACCGTACTCGTCCCAGCAGATCAACGGCTGCGAGGCCGGATCCGCATCCTCCACCAACAACCACCCACCGGGCCGCAGAGCGCCGACCATCGCCCGCAGGGCCTGCTCCCGGTCGGCCACGTGCACCAGCACCAACCGCGCGTGGACCAGGTCGAACCCGCCCCCCGGCGGCTCCTCCCGGCCCACGTCGTGCCGCAGCACCTCGACGACGCCACCCGCGGCCCGCGCGGCCCAGGACGTATCGATGTCGGTGGCCACGACCCGCCCCGTCGGCCCGACCCGACCGGCGAGCCACGACACCACGGAGGGCCCTCCGGCCCCGACCTCCCAGCACCGCCACCCCGCCGCGATCCCCAGCCGCTCGACGTGCCGGAAGGTCGTCGGATCGAAGAGCTCACCCAGCGCGTCGAAGCGCGCACCGGCTTCGACCTGCGCATTGTCCAGAAGGTAGCCGTCGTCACGCGTCATGGGGCGATTGTCCCCGCAGGCCCCGGCCCCGAGATCCGGTACAGCACACAACCGCGCAGCGGCCCCTCGGGCGCGCCCGGATCCTCGTGGTCGCCGTCCGGATCCCGCGTCATGCCGATCCGGGCCATCACCGCCCGGGAACGGAGGTTGGCGGCGGTCGTCGTCGCGATGATCTCCGGCAGTCCGAGGGCCTCGAAACCGAAGGCCAGACAGGCCAGACCGGCCTCGGTGGCGTAACCGTGCCCCCACGCCGAACGCCTCAGCCGCCACCCCACGTCCACCCCCGTGAACGGCATGCCCGGGTCCACGACGTCCAGGCCCGCGCGGCCGACGAACTCGCCGCTCTCCCGGCTTTCGAGCGCCCACCACCCGAAACCCCGCGCGTCGAACGCGGCCGTCATGGCCGCCACCGAGGCATCGCTGCGCTCCCGGGTCAGCGGTGCCCCCAGGTGCTCGCGGACTTCGGGATCGGCGTTCATCGCCGCCCACGGTCCGAGGTCGGATTCCCGCCACCGGCGGAGCAGAAGGCGATCGGTACGCAGCTCTGGCATACCGCCCAGCGAACGCCATCACCCGCCGCATGTCGACAGGATTGACGACTGCCGAGCAACACCCGCCGCCCACCCACCCGCCGCCCACCCACCCGCCGTCCACCCCACCCCGGCCGCTAGCCTCGCCGCATGCTGGCGCCGCGCACTCCCCAGGTCATCACACGCCACCTCGACGGCCGGATCCACGCCTACGACCCGGCCTCCGCCGGCTTCGGCGAACTGGCGCCCGCCGCCGTGTTCCGCCCGCGCGCCGGTGACGAGGTGGTGTCCTCGGCGGTCTCGTCCGACCTCCGCAGGGCGGTGTACACCACCCTGAACGAGATCGTCGGCCTCAACCCCGCCGGCGACGTGGCGTGGACCTCGTCCTTCGAGCCGCACTCGGACACCCCCTACGGCCACCGTCCCGGCTGTGCGCTCTCCCTGGACGCCCGTACGGTGTGGGTCTACCGCCCGGACGTCATGGCGGGCCGCGGACGGTCGGACCAGTGGGTCGCGTACGACGCGGACGGCGGGACCGTCCTCGCCCGCCACGAACTGGAGACGTCCGGCCACGGCGGCACCCACCTCGTGCACCCGGCCGACGGCAGCGTGTACCTCGACGTGGGCGAGGGCCAGGACGGCACCGTCGTCTTCCGCGCTGCGGCCCCGGCCGGCGCCGGGCCGGAGTTCACCACGTACCCGTGGGTCGACCGCTGCCTCATCGCCATGGCTCCGGGCGGCGAGCAGTTCATGACCGTCGACCACGGGCAGAACGACGTCGCCTTCCACCGTCACCCCACCGGCGAGCTGCTCTTCACCCTCCCCGTGGAGGCCTTCGGCCACGACCCCGAGGCGGACTTCGTGGAATGGGCCGGCGGCTACCTCACCCCCGACACGGCCGTGGTCACACTGGGCGGCGAGGACGCGGACACCCAGGAGGAGTGGTTCCGCCACCACCTCGTCGACGTCCGCACGGGCAAGGTCGGGGGCGAGCTGGCCGTCGAGGTCCGCAGGAGCCCGTACGAACTCGTCCCCCTGGGCGATGGCACCTGGCTCACCGAAGCCCCCTCCGGCCACCCCTTTCGCCACCCCGGCGCCGCATGAGCTCGTTCACAGCCCGCGGCAGGCGTTTTGGCCGAGGAGCCACCGGGCCGCGGCGACGAGGAGGGCCTCACGGGCGCTGGCGGTCCTCCCGCCGGTCAGGACGGCGACCGGCGGTCCGGCCTCCCCACCGGGATTCCTTGCCGTTGAGGCCCGGCCTGCGGTTCTTCACTACTCCGAGATCCAGGGGAACGGCTACCGGTCCCTGGACGAGGGCCAGCGGGTCGAGTTCGAGATCGGGCAGGGGAACAAGGGGCCGCAGGCCCAGCAGGTCCACGCCGTCTGACGCCCACCTCACCGTGGGCCCACGATCGGCGCACCCGGCCCGTCAACGCCCGACGTCCGGGTGCGCCGGCCGCGACGCGCCCGTGCCCGCGCCACCCAGCAGACGGTCCACGAGCAGCTCCGGATAGCCGGAGGCCGGCGGATCGATGCCGAAGATCGCCCGCAGGTAGAGCGGCGCGACGAGCTGGTCGAGGATCTGGTCGAGCGGCGGCGGCACCTCTCCGCGCGCGACGGCGCGGTCACGGATGCGCTCGATGGCGCCGAGGCGGCGCTCGAACTGCTGCGCACGCTCCCCCTGAGCCGATGCGCTCCCCGGCATGGACAGGGCGACGGCCCGGATCAGCAGCCTCCCCTCGGCGGTGCGGATGCTCGCGACGCCGCCCTCGACCCACGCCGTCAGATCACCGCGCAGGGTGCCGGTGTCGGCCAGCGGCCAGTCCCGTTCGAGGCGGGTGACGACCACATCCGCCAGGAGCGCCTCCCTGCTGCCCCAGCGCCGGTAGACGCTGGTGTGGTTCACCCCGGCGCGCTGCGCGACGGCGGGGATGGTCAGGTCCGCACCCTCGGGGTCGGACAGCAGATCGATGACGGCCTGATGCACCGCCGCGCGGACCTGCTCGGGGCTCTTGCGAAGGCGCTGGGCCGGTTGTTTCGAAGTCACCCCCACATCGTAAGCACAATTATTTGCTTAATCGGGCCGGCGCGGTCTACAGTCCTCTCGTACGCACAGATCTGTGCTTAAGGAGAGATCGATGAAGCCGCTGCTGTTCCCCGAAAACACCCAGTTCTGGTACGAGACCCTGCGCTCGATGAGCCACATCGCCTACGGCGGCGCCGACTTCGGCGAGGTCGTCACCACCAGCGAGCGCATCGAGGAAGGCGACTACGACAGCTGGCACGAGCAGTGGATGGCGACCGCCGACCGGGTCGCCGCCGAAGCCCGGCGTGCCCTCGACGCGGGCCACACCATCAGCGCCCGGGACGGCTTCCTGCGCGCCTCGAACTACTACCGCTCGGCGGAGTTCTTCCAGCACGGCCACCCGTGCGACCCCCGCCACGACCACGCCTACGACCGCAGCGTCGCCTGCTTCCAGGCCGCGGCCGCGCTCCACACCCCCCGCATCGAGCCGGTCCGCATCCCGTACGAGGACACCACCCTCCCCGGCTACCTCTACCGGGCCGACGACAGCGGCACGCCCCGCCCGACCCTGATCATGCACAGCGGTTTCGACGGCACCGCCGAGGAACTCCACTTCAGCGGCGCGCTGGCCGCCGTCGAGCGCGGGTACACCGTCCTGACCTTCGACGGCCCCGGACAGCCCGGCCCCCGCCACCGCCAGGGCCTGGTCTTCCGCCCGGACTGGGAGAACGTCATCACCCCGGTCATCGACTTCGTCGAAACCCTCCCCGAGGTCGACAACAGCCGCATCGCGCTCCTCGGCAGCAGCATGGGCGGCATACTCGCCCCCAGGGCGGCGGCCTTCGAGCACCGCCTCGCCGCCCTGATCGCCGTCGACGGCGTCTACGACCTCGGCCAGGTCTCCACCCGCAACATCCCCGGCGACCGGGCCGAGGCCGAGCGGCTCCTGCGCGCCGACTCCGCCCCCGAACTCGACGCACGCTTCGAGCAGCTCATGGCCGAGAACGCCACCGCACGCTGGGCGTTCAACCACGGCATGTACGTGATGGGCGTCGAAACCCCCCGGGCCTTCAACGCCGCCTACCTCGACTACACCCTCGCCGACGGCATCGCCGAAAAGATCCAGTGCCCCACCCTCGTGTGCGACGCCGCCGAGGACGAGTTCTTCCAGGGCCAGCCCGAGCAGCTCTACGAGCACCTGACCTGCCCCAAGACCCTCATGCCCTTCACCACCGAGGAAGGCGCCGGCGCCCACTGCCACCCCGGCGCGATGCGCCTGGCCTTCGCCCGCATCTACGACTGGCTCGACGACACCCTCGCCACCGCCTGACCCACCAACCCACCCACCAACCCACCCACCAACCCACCCAAGGGAGCCACGACCATGACCCGCACCGGAATCGAAGCCGCCCTGAACGACCTGCTCTTCAACCGGGACATCACCCTGGAGGAGGCCGCGGAGCGCCACTTCACCCCCGGGTACCGCCAGCGCACGGACGGCGAGTGGGCCGACCGCTCCGAGTTCCTCGACCACATCAGCCACCTGCGCGGCGTAGTCGCCGGCGGCACGGTGGAGGTCCACGACGAGCTCTACGACGGCACCAAGTACGCGGACCGCCACACCTGCCGCATCACCAAGACCGACGGCACCACGGTCACCATGGAGGTCTACGTCTTCGCCGACCTCGCCCCCGACGGCCGCTTCCACCGCATCGAGGAGACCACCCTGCTGCTCAGCGGCTCCGAAGCCGACCGCAACATGGGCAGCGCCCGCTGACCCCCTCCCCCCGCCCCCGGAGCCACCGGAGGCCCGTCAGGCAGCCGAAGAGGGTCACGGCGGCGTGCCTGCGGGCCCAGGTGCCGGACCGCTCTTCGGGCGGCGCTGGAAAGCGGAGTGCGGCGCCGCGACTCAGGAAACCCACGATGGTCTCTGATCTGCTCGACCGAGTGCCGCGGAAGCGCTTGCGGGCGCCCACACCGCCAGGTGGCGACGTCGAGCGCGGACGTCAGCTGCAGGGCCAAGACCTCGGGACCAGCCGCGCAAGCCTCCTGCCGTCAACCATTCCCGCGGACCACCGCACGCCCTAGACTGCGACCGCTCCAAAACCTGGAGATCATCGGGAGGGCGTGCAAGATGAACCGAGCACTCATCAGCGCATTCGGGGCCGTGGCGTTAGTCGTGTCCGGCGGGAGCGTCGCCACCGCTTCCGACGGCGCTCCACCGCGCACCACACACGGCCCTTGCCAGTACACGCAGACCCCCGACGAGCCGCCGGCGCGCCCTGTCCAGCTGCCGCCCGACCCGCGCCGCACCCCCAGTCGTGGCACGGTTGACATGGCCGTTCCGACCAGCCAGGGCTCGCTCCCGCTGCGCTTGGACCGGGCCAAGGCGCCGTGCACGGTCCAGAGTTTCCTGCACCTGGCACGGCACGGGTTCTACGACCGTACGGTGTGCCACCGTCTGACGGCGTATCCGACGCTGAAGGTCCTGCAGTGCGGCGACCCGACCGCTACCGGTGAGGGCGGGCCCGGGTACAAGTACAAGGACGAGCTCCCGGTGGACCTGCCGCCGGCACCGACCGATCCGACCGGCGCGCGCCGCCTCTACGGACGAGGCCTGCTGGCGATGGCCAACGCCGGTCCGGACACGAACGGTTCACAGTTCTTCGTCGTTTACGGAGACTCCGCGCTGCGACCGAACTACACGGTGTTCGGCACGGTCGGCCCCGAGGGCCTGACGACACTCGACGAAGTCGCCGCCGGAGGCATCGAGCCGACCGCAGAGGACCCCGCACCGGTCGACGGCACACCTACCCTGCGGACCGAACTGCTGCGCGTCCGGCCCTGCCCACATTGACGTCCTGGATGAGCGCGCCTTGCAGGGGGCGGGACGGGGTGGCACCGCTGCCCTCCAAGGTGTAGCCACAACTCAAAATGAAGCAGCTCGTGCGCCGATGGAACGATGGACAGTATCGAACGCCAGAGCTAATGTCTCAGCCACCTACACGTAAATCTGACGGGGGATTACCGCACATGGGCAAGCGATTCAGGCTCGGCTCCATTACCGCAATCTGCGCGACTGTTCTGGCATTTGGTGCGGCTCCGGCAACGGCTGCGCCTGCACCGGCCTCTCTGGAGGTGGTCCGCTGGCTCACCGCCAACCCGAATTCCGGAATGGACTCGATACCCCTCCACCGGGACATCAACCTCATGGGTGCGTCGTACAACTGGCAGGTATTCACCTGCCAGGTGGGCTGGAGCTGCATCGATCCTGGGAGGGACATCGATCTGAAGCCCGGCTGGTATTCCTGGGACTGCACTCTCACCCCGTTGGACGGTTTCTATTATGAGAAATGCTCGCTGAAAACCCAGGGTCTCCCGGCGGCCGTGTTCAACAAGGCGATTCAGCTCACGAGTTCCGGAAATTACAATATCGGAAGCGGGCTCCAGGTGAATTGACCTCCGGTCTCCACGGCAGTCGGCGGATTCTTGGCGGACATTCCCGGGCGGAGCGGGAACGAATCGGACACCCCGAACGAGCGTGAGGCCCAGCCCCCGCAAAACGAAGCGCCCGCGAGCCGAGCAGGTCCGCGCCCCCTGACCGCGCTTCCGCTGCCAGGGCCGGGGGCGCGGCCCCGTTGCTGACGCCCGCGGAGCGGGCTGGCCCTGGAGGCGGAGCCGGAAGCACTCGGGTGGTTCCGCTTCGCTCAAGTACCGCACCGGGACGCCGTGGATGGACCTGCCCGAGCGCTTCGGTTCGTGGAAGGGCGCCCACAACCGGCTGAGGAAGTGGGCCGCCGGCGGAACTGGGGAGAAGGTCTTCACTGCCCTGCTTGCCCAGGCTGACGCCGAAGGCGACCTTCGAGTAGGTCGTCGCGGTCGACTCCACGATCGTCCGTGCTCACCAGCACGCGACCGGGGGCCGTCAAAAGGGGACCCTGGCCGGCGAGCCGCACAACGATGTCCTCGGCCGCTCCCGCAGCGGACTGATCACAAAGATCCACCTCGCTGCCGACGCCCACTGCCGGCCGCTGGCCAGGCTGGCGACGCGCTGGCGTTCCCGCAACGGGCCGATCAGGCCGCGAACCGCAAGCGGCTCGGCCGGCTCGGCGGCCGCCCGCCCGCCTTCGACCGCGAGGTCTGCACACAGCGGAACACCGTCGAGCGGTGCATCAACAAGCTCAAGCAGTGGAGTGGCCTGGCCACTCGCTACGACAAGACCGCCACCATCCACCTCACCGCCGTCTTCATCTGGTCAGCGAGGTGATCCCAAGGAAACGGCCTGGCGGGGGATGCCTCCTACCCCGTTTGTGAGTCCGAGTGTCTGGTCTGCGCAGCCTGGGGCACTGGGTCGTCGGCAGTCCTGTTGTCCCTCAGGTGGCTGGTGTCGCGCCGGTGTCCGCGGCCACCGTGGACCACCATGCGATCAGTGAGCGCGCAGTTCAAGGCGCTCGCCCAGGAGGTGGGCAAGCATCCCGAAATGAAGGCGGGGCCCTGGCCGGCGCTCCGGAGGCCCCGGACGGAAAGCCCGACTTCTACACGCAGTCCGTGGAAGCGGCCATCCGCAACCCGGACGTGGGCCTGCTGCCCTACCTGGAGACGGGAGGCCTCGGGTTCAACTTCACGGTCCAGCAGGGCGCGGGGGACAGCAGCCTGGGCACGGTGGTCACCGGCTCCGACGCCGCCACCGTGACCGCAAGGGCAGCCACGACCCCAAGGTCGTACGCAAGGGAACCCATCGCCCATGGACGGGCGGCCCCCGGCGGACCCTGCGAGGGCTGTCGGGGACCGGGCCTGAAAAGACAGCGGCGCTCAAGACCCCGTTCGGGGTCCCGAGCGCCGCTGGATGCGTGGGCGGTCAGAGGACGCCGAGCTCCTTCTCGATGGTCCCGACGATCCCGAGGGTCGCGGTGAACGAGCCGCCGGAGAAGCCGACGCCCATGAGCGGGGTGCCGCCGAGGTGGCGGGTGAGCATGTAGGCGACGAGGGCGGCGACGATCCCGCTGAGGATGGCGATGATGATCGCCATCACCTTCTCGGTCTTCGTCGGGCCCGTGGCGGGCGGGTTGGTGACGGCCATCGGTGGCTGGTCCTCTCTGGTCCCCTGGCCGCCCCGTGCGAAACGGCCTGACCACAGCCAAACGCGCCGTTCCGTGCACTTCGAGAGCAAGATCGTTCTTGTATTTTTCTGGCCTGCCGTGCAGGCCGTTCACCCAGGTCAGAGAAGTAAATGCACGCCAGATGCACAAGATCGACATCAGGGTGTATAGCCCACTGAACGCGACATCCAGGGTGTACGGGATGCTGGTTGCTCGACACGGTCGCGAAAGGGGCGGCACTGATGGGCACTTGGCGGGAAGAGTTGGAGACGGCGCGCGGCTGGAAAGACTACCGGAGGGCTCTGCGCACGCTGCGGGAGGCAGGGCCGGTCTTCGAGGACCTGCCCAAGCTGAGCCGCGACATAGCCAAGAAGAACCCCGGCCTCCGTGAGTATTCGAGCGCGTCCACGTTCAGCACCCTGCTGGACCCGCGTCTGCCCGACACGCGGCCGGACTGGCTCAAGGTCGAGCTGGTGGTTCGTATCTGCCTCGCCCACCAGGGTTATGAGAACGCCAGCACGATCGTGGCCGACTGGGCCGCGGCCTACCGGTTGTGCGGAGGCGACCCCGGCCCGCGCTTCCCGGAGCTGCAGCCGGACCCAGCACCAGCGTTCGCGGTCGAGCCCGGGCCCGGGTCCAAGACGGAGGCGGAGCTGGTCTTCGAGCCCGCCCCGGACCCCGGACCCGATGCGACGCCGGAGTCCGTGCCGGTCTCCGTTCCCGTGCCCACTGCGGCCGAGGACGAAGCGGGAGAGACGGAATCCATCGAGGCCACCGCGGGCGAGACGGCCGAGGATGCGGCTACGGCTACGGCTACGGCGAGGAGGGGTAAGCACGCCCTCGTAGCCGCGGCGGTTGCCGGCGTGGTAGCCATCGGATGCGGGCTCCTGGTCCTGCAGGGCTTCGGCGACTCGAAGGACTCCGCCGGGGCGCCCTCGCACGCCGGCACCTCGGCGTCGGCCACGCCGGGCTCGCAGGCCACGGCCTCCACACCGGCGACTTCCGCCACCGGCGCGGGCGCGGGCGGTACCGACATTGCCGCGAGTCCCGGCACCGGCGGGAACCCCGGCTACGCCACGGCCGGTGCCGCAGGAGGCGGCAGCAACACCACTCCCGCACCCCCGACTCCGAAGATCTCACCCCCGAGCCCGAAGCCGCCCGGCATGGACCCGGCGACCGACTCGAAGCCCGGCCGGTACGTCTCGCGCATCGCCTGGTCCGACAACGGAGGCTCCACGGTCGTACAGGTCTACGCCATCTACGCCGACACCGACGCCGGCAGGGCGTCGGCCACGGGCCACGGGTACGACATCGGCCAGGACATCGTCGTGCTGTGCCAGGTCCCGGGGCGCACCGTCCCGCTGGGCAACTACCACGGCCCGGCCGAGCGCAACGGCCTGTGGTACCGCATGTCCACCGGCGAGTACATCCCTGCCATCTACGTCGACACCGGCAAGGACTCCCTGCCCGCCTGCTGACCGCTCGCTCCCGCACAGCTCCACCAGCGAAGGGAACGCACGTGCTCCCCGAATCCCGCCCCACCCCACCCCCACCCCCACGGCAGCGGCGCAGGATCGCGCTCAGCGCCGCGGCGGTGACCGCGATCGCGGCCGCCGCCGCGGGCATCGGCTACGCGGCCGCCGACCGGGCTCCGGCCCCGGCCGGCGACGTCAACGTCGAGATGGCCGGCAAGCCGGGCGCCAACCCCCACCCGGAGGTCACCCGCAACTCCGGGGTGAGCCGGGTGAAGTCCGACAGCCGCGGCGACGCCGTCAAGATCCGCCCCTGCCCGGGCCCGAACCCGTACGGCAGCCACGACTGCCCCGAATCGACCATCGTCTCCGTGCCCGACGGCACCCCGGTGCAGATGTGGTGCTGGACCGACAGCATGGCCCCGGACGGATACCCGTCCGACCACAAGCGCTGGTTCTACGTCATCCAGGCTCCCGGCAGCCCCGAACCCGGCGAGGAGGGATACGTCTACTCCGCCCTCATCCCCGTCTCCGAGCAGATCATCACGCCGGTGTGCACCACCCAGCGACTGCTCGAACTCCACCCCCTGCCCCCGGCCCCGCCCGACCCCGAACCGGAGCCCACCAACACCCCCGCCCCGGCCCCGGTGCCCCCGTCTCCGGCACCGCAGCCGGCGGCACCCACAGCCAAGGCTCCGGAGCCGACACCCGCCAAGTCGGCCCCGGCCGAGCCGCCGCAGCCCGCCAAGCGCACGGTCCGCGAGCAGAGCGGCAGCCACGGCTCGCCCACCTTCCTGAACGCGCACGGCGCCAAAGGCCCCGGTGAACGAGTCCCCGCCCACACCTGGGTCGACGTGGAATGCCGGGTGTACGCGCCCGAGATCGACTCGGCGAACCCGGACGGCTGGTGGTACCGGATCGCCACCACCCCGTGGAACGGCAGCTACTACGCGGTGGCGAACACGTTCATGAACGGAGACGCCCCCGGGCAGAGCCCTCCGACCAATACAGACTGGTCAGTTCCGGTCTGCTGAGCCGGGCCCGGGGATGTCGAGAGTCATCCCCGGCAGGCGCCGGCGAGGCATCGAGCGCCCGACCACGTCGCCGAGGAGATCGCGGCCGGGTACGAGGAAGCCGCCAAGCGGCTCCGCGCGGCGACCGCCCCGCAGAGGAGGGCGATGAGGATAGCCATGACCTTCATGGTCGTGGAGGGCCCCTCCGCCGCGGCGCCGACGGTCGGGCTCGACAGGACAGGGGTGGTGGGCGCGCTCACGCGGCACCCCGCAGCGGCTTGTCCGCGGTGGTCTTCGTGTGGAGTTGCTTGGGGATCCAGCTCCGCCGGTCCCGGGCAGCCTGGTACAGGACACCCCAGAAACGGGTCTTGCGCATGCGCACGGCTCCGTAGCTGATCTTCAACATGTCCGAGATTTCGGTGGGCGCGTATCCGGCGCCGGTCAGTCGGATGACCGCCTTGGTCTCGGGCGGCTGTTCGTTCAGGACGCCCTCGAAGTTGGTGCTGAAGACGATGGCTTCGGGCTCGGCCAGGTGGCCGCAGGCCTGGGCTGCTGCAGGTGTGCCGTGATGGTGGTGAAGCCGCCCGCGGAGCGGGCTGGTCCTGGAGGCGGAGCCTAAAGGACCCGGGTGGGGAGCGGAGCAGACCCGCCCAACGGACCGTAGGCCCGAACCCCGTGAAACGGGGTCACCCAGGCCTGCAAAGCAGGCCGTTCGGGGTGGAGCGAAGCGGAACCCCGAACCAGTCCGGAGCGAAGCGCAGGACACCGGCCCGAAGGGCCAGCCCTGGCTCGGCGAAGCCGAGCCCCGCCGAGCACAGCGAGGCGGTCGTTGCTCCAGAGCGAAGCGGAGGAGCAGGCGCCGAAGGCGCCTCGGCCGAGCGCAGTGAGGCCGTTCTCTCCTGAGCGCTGCGCGCTCAGGAACCCGTAGCGAAGCGGAGGGTCAGCTCCCGAAGGGAGCTGCGGGAGCGCGAAGCGCTCCCTGTCTCTCCTAGTGACCTGGTTCGGAGATCCTGTCGCAGTAGCGGCAGATGCGGTCGAGGATCTGGTCGGCGGTCTTGGTCCACTTGAAGGGCCGGGCATCG